>JANXZZ010000139.1 GCA_025355245.1 Pseudomonadota bacterium
ACGTGGCAACGGGCGCAATCGAGCTTGGCGTGGGCGCCTTCCAGCGCGAAGTGCGTCGCCTTGCCGTGATCAAACTGCCAGAACTTCCAGCCGTTCGGGTTGTGGCAGCTGGCGCAGTCGGTCCCGAGGTGCCCGTGATGCACGTCCTCGGCCTTGTGGCAGGTCAGGCAATCGCGGGCAGTGCCGCGGTACGCGCGGCTGACGTGGCATTCCTCGCAAGCGACGCTCGCGTGCAGCCCGACCAGCGGGAATCGGGTCATGTCGTGGTCGAAGCGAACCTTATCTTTCCAGCCCGTCTCGGCGTGGCAGGACGCGCATTCCCGGCCCATCGTGCCTCGATGCACATCATCCGCCTGGTGGCAGCCGGCGCAGTCCTTCGGCAGCTTCACGCCACCGACCGGGCTCACGTGGCAGGCGTTGCAGTCGAGCTTGGCGTGTTTGCCGCGCAGCGGGAAATGGGCCTTTTCCGCGTGGTCGTAGCGGGCCTCGCTCCATTTCGTCTCGTTGTGGCACTTGGCGCAGTCATCGCCGAAGCGTCCGCCGTGACGGTCGTCGGCCGCGTGGCAGCCGGCGCACTTGTCCGGAATCTTGGCCTTGAGGTCGGCGGAAATATGGCAGGCATCGCAGGCGATATGGCCGTGCGCGCCGTTCAGTGGGAAGTGGGCCTGCTTGTCGTGGTCGAACTTCGGCACCTTCCACTTATTGACGTTGTGGCAGTCGCCGCAGGCGACGCCGCGCGTGCCTTTGTGACTGTCATCGCGCGCGTGGCAGGCGATGCACTGCATCGGCGTGTTCTTGAACGAGGGATCGCGGTGGCAGTCCGCGCAGGCGGCGCGGCTGTGGGCGTCCTTGAGGGGGAATTTCGTCTTGTCGTGGTCGAACGTCGTGGTCTTGAAGCTGATGGCGGAATGGCAAGCCGCGCAGTCCTTGCCGAGCTTGCCTTTGTGAACGTCGACCTTCTGGTGGCAGTCGAAGCAGGTCGTCGGGACGACGCGGTACGGCTTGCCAGCGACGTGGCACTCACTGCAGGCCGTCGTCGCGTGCCGGCCGTCGAGCTTGAAGCCCGTGATTGCGTGGTCGAAGGCGTCCCGGTCGAAGCGCGCGATGTTGGCGGCGCGCCCCTTGTGCTCCGTGTGGCACGCGACGCAGTTGGCGCCGGGCTTGAGGGCATGGCCGTGAAAGCCCCGTTTCAGCTTGAGGTCGGCCGCAATGTCCTTATGGCAGTCGGCGCACAGCCCGGGCTGGCGATCTTTGTCGGTGCGGTCGTGGCACTTCTCGCAGTCGCCCTCGAACTTGGCATGCGCGGCGGCGAGCTCGCCGGGCTCAAGCAGCTTCTCGAGCTGGGTCGCCGACGCGCTCGCCGTGCAGCCGACGAGGGCCGCGACGAGGATCGCACCGAGGCAGGATCGCATCAGTACACATTCACCGCGATGACGTGGACGACGCCAGCGATGAACAGCATACCGAACATCGGGATGTGCAGTACGTGCCAGAGCGAGAAAAGCCGTGCGCAGCTCTGGAACTCGGCGAGACGGCGGGCGGCGGTGAGCCGGGTATCGGCGTAGCGGGTCGCCGCTGCGCCGAGGTTCGTGCGGTGACGTCTGAGAATGCGGTCTTCCGCTGCGGCGTGTCGCAATGCACGGGCGACGTAGCGATGCACCGAGCGCCTCTGCCAGCGCCACACGAGTGCCGCGGCTAGCGGCCGAGGCACGAAGGCGATCCCACGATCGATCGCCTGCTCGCCGGCATCGATGCGCGCCGTGAGTTCGGGCAGCAGCCGCGCCGTCCCGCTGCCGGCCCGCTTGAGCTGCTCCGCCTCGGCGCGCAGCTCCTTAAGGTTGATGGCGCGGCCGTAGACGCCGTGGTGGATTCGCCCGTAGAGATAGCGTCCAACCAGTCCGCTGCCCGCGACGATCAGCATCGAAATGAGTGCAACGTTGCTGTTCGCGGCGCCCAGGCGGTACGTCGAGTGATAAAGAATGCAGAGCGGGCCGATCACGCCGAGCGCCATGTGTATCTTGAACCAGACGCGCGCCGAGCCGATCGGCGCGAGGCTCTGGATCCGCTTGCGGGCGGGATAGATCAGCAGCGCAATCATCAGCGAACCGCCGAGGATGCCGAGCCAGTAGCCAAGGCCGGAGCGCGGCGTGATGTAGTGGTCGAGCGGCAGCACCCAGCCGAGCAGCAGCACCAGCGTCGAAACGATGAGCCCGACCATTGCCTTGCTGATGCGCCGTCGCGGCGGTGCCGGCAGAATCGATACGGATTCAACGGCGGTATTCATGAACCTGCTCCCGTGCGCGCCGCCAGGGCGCGCGCCTCATCCAGATTCGCGCGCACGATGCGCGCGTCGTTTGATTCACTCGGCAGCTGCGCGAGAAGGCGCTGCCAAAGAGTCGCGGCGCTCGCGTAGTGTTTGGACTGTAGCTCCAGACTCGCCTTCAGCCAAAGCGCCTTCGCGTGGTTCGGGTCGATGCGCAGCGCATGGTCGATCCCCACGGCGCCGGCGTTTAGATCACCGTCCGCGGCCGCTGCGCTCGCGTCCGCGAAGTCGGCCCACGCGTCGGCATCGCCCGGGGTCGCGTTGACAATACGCGCGTAGACGTCGCGTGCGCCCGTGAAGTTCCGCGCACTGCGCAGCTGCGCCGCCTCGGCGCGCCACGCGGCGACGTCGGCCGCCGCGCCTTCGGTAGGGTGAATGCCCACTTCGGAAGGGGAGGTATCCGTAGCCGCGGTCGGGGCGGTCGCGGCGGCGCCGGCGCCCGGAGTCGTCGCGCTCGCATCGACGCCCTTTGAGCGTTCGCCGAGCAGCGGCACGAGGCCCGCGGTGACGGCGAACAGGGTCGCCGCGACCAGCGGCGAGAGCACACACGCCAGGAACGCCGGGCGCTGCAGCCCGCGTTTTGACAGGTCAAACGCCAGGCACAGGCTCGCGGCAAGTCCGAAGATCGCGGCGCCGGCGGCTGCGGCCAAGAGCATACTCCCGTACTGACGAAGAACTTGCATCGCACCATCGCCCGTCCTGGACAGTGCGCAATCGAACACCCAGACGCGACGTCCCGGCAGCTCAGTATCGGCAGGCGCCGGGGACCTGCCAAGGGCGCTGTGCGTCTCCCGATAGCGACAGGGAACCGCCTCCTGCCCGGCCGCCGCAGGGATCATGGGCGAACCCGACGCCGTTTCGAGACACTATTCTCGTGACCCACTTCGTTGACAGAATGCGGGCCGCGGTGGAACGTCTGTGCGGTTCATGCATTACCTAATCTACCTGATCCCTCTGGCGCTGTGCCTCGCGTGGTACGGCGTGCGCCGTTACCAGCTCACGCGCACGAGCCGAGCCGCGCACGTTGAAGCGGAGGAGGCGGGGCTTGTGGAGCCCGTGTCGCTGCATCCGATTGTCGATCCGCTCAAGTGCATCGGCTGCGGAGCGTGCATCAAGTCCTGTCCCGAGATGCCTGCGCACGCGGTGCTCGGGCTCATAGGCGGCAAGGCGACGCTGGTGAGCCCGACACTCTGCATCGGCCACGGCGCGTGCCGCACCGCCTGCCCGGTCGATGCGATTACGCTGGTGTTCGGCACCGCACGCAGGGGCGTGGACTTGCCGCGAGTCTCGCCCTGGTTCGAAACCAACGTACCGGGCGTGTTCGTCGCGGGTGAGCTCGGCGGCATGGGCCTCATCCGCAACGCGATCGAGCAGGGCCGCCAGGCGGTCGCGCAGATCATATCGCGCCGGCCGCGTGCCGCGGGCAGCGCACTCGATCTCGTGATCATCGGCGCGGGGCCGGCAGGATTCTCAGCGTCGCTGGCGGCAATGCAGGCCAAGCTCAAGTTCAAGACCATCGAGCAGGAATCGCTGGGTGGCTGCGTCTTCCAGTATCCGCGCGGCAAGATCGTGATGACGCAGCCGGCGGACCTGCCGATCGTCGGCAAGTTCAAGCTGACGCTCACCAGCAAGGAAGACCTTCTGCAGTTCTGGATCGAGGCGCAGCGGCGCACCGGTCTCGCGATCAACTGCAACGAGCGCGTCCAATCGGTCACGGGCGAGGGAAGCGGCTTCGTCGTAAGCACGTCCAAGGGTGAGTACCGGGCGGCCACGGTTCTCCTCGCGGTCGGGCGGCGCGGGACGCCGCGCAAGCTCGGCGTCCCGGGCGAGGACCTTTCGAAGGTTACCTACCGATTGATCGAGGCCGAGCAGTACTCGGGCCGGCGCGTACTGGTCGTCGGCGGCGGCGACAGTGCGCTTGAGGCAGCCGCCAGCCTCGCAGAAGCGAATGCCACCGTCACGCTGTCGTACCGGGGCGAAGCCTTCCAGCGCGCGAAGCAGCGCAACCGGCAGCGGGTCGATGCGGCGGTCGGCAACGGCAATCTTTCCTTGATGTTGCGCTCCGAGGTCAAGGCAATCACCGAGGAGCGCGTCGCGATCGTCAGCGAGGGCCGCGGCCTGCACCTGCCCAACGACGCCGTCATCGTGAACGCTGGCGGCGTACTGCCCACGGATTTCCTGAAGGGCATTGGCATCGAAGTCGAAACCAAGTGGGGGACGGCGTGAGCGCCGCGCTGCTGGCGACGTTGCTGCTGGCCGTGCCGCCCGCCACCGATGTGAGCCTGGAGCCCGCGCGCGATGCGCTGCGGCGCCACGACTTCGTGCGCGCCGAGGGGATCCTCAAGCCCCTCGCTGCCGCCGGCAACGCCGAAGCGGCCTACCAGCTCGGCGTCCTGTATCTCCCGCGCAGCAATGACATCGGCCTGCCGGCTAATCCCGCGGAGGGCTGTCGCTTGCTGATCGCGGCGGCGAGCCGCTCGCATGCCAAGGCCGCGTTCACGCTCGCAGGGCAGACTGAAACCGGTGGCTGTCCTGACAGCGGGCGTACCGCGGCCGAGTGGCGCACGGTTGCAAGTTCGGCCGGCTACACGACCAAGCAGGCGAGTCCGGCCGAGAAGCCCGAGGCAACCGGCGATCCGCTGACATTGCTGAAGCGAGCGGCTCGCGACGGCGACCTCAAGACTCTCGAGCGCCTGCTCGCGACGCTTTCGGCGAGCGCGGTCGGCTCCGACCGGCGCACGGCCCTGCACGAGGCGGCCGACGGCCAGCAGGCCGCGGCCGCGAAACTGCTGCTCGCGCACGGCGCGCTGGTCGACGCCCGCGACGCCGGTGGCGACACGCCGCTGCACCTGGCGGCACGCCGCGGCGCAGCCGCGGTGATCGAGGTACTACTCGCCGCCAACGCCGCGCCGAACGCGACCGACGCGCGCGGGGGGACCGCGCTCATGCTCGCCGTCGCGGCGGACGCGCGCCCGGCGGTCGAGGTCCTCCTGCAACACGGAGCGGACTCGCAGGCCAAGAATATGCAGGGCCTGTCCGCGCTCGACCTCGCGGATCGCGCCGAATCGCCAGCCGCCAAGGACATCTCGCGCCTGCTTCGCGCGCACGGCGCCACGGGAACGGCCCGTATCACGGTCGCGCGCGCCGTGCGCGGCGACGATCTCTTCACGGGCTGGACGCCGCTCATGATCGCGGCGGCCAAGGGCGACGCCGCGGTCGTTCGCGTCGCCCTGGCAGGGAGCGACGTCAATGCCCTCGACGCGAGTGGCACGAGCGCGCTCATGATCGCGGCCCGCGCAGGCCACGCGCAGGTGGTTGAGCTGCTGATTGCTGCGGGTGCCAAGATCGAGGCGACCGATGCAACGGGCGATACCGCGCTCGGCGCAAGCCTGCGGCGCCAGCAGGCCGGGACGCTCAAGGTCCTGCTTGCGAATCACGCCGACGCGAACGCGCGCCAGGCCGGGGGCGCGCCGGCGCTGTCGATCGCGGCGCAGGTCGGCACGGCGGAGATGGTGACCCTGCTGCTCGCGAGCGGCGCGCGTGCCGATGCCACCGATTCATCCGGACGCACGGCGCTCATGGTTGCGGCCGAGCGCGACTCTTCGGGAATCGTCTCGGCGCTGCTGGCCGGTCACGCGGACCCGAGGGCCCGTGACCGGCTGGGTCGCACGGCGATGGCCGTTGCCGCGCAGGCGGGCGCGAGCCAGTCGGCGCGCGTGCTGCTCAACGCCGGCGCACTCGAGCTCGCCGACGTCGATGGGGTCACGCCGCTAGCGCTCGCTGCGCAGCGCGGTGATGCGGACCTGACCCAGCATCTGCTGGCGGCCGGCGCGCCGCGCGAGGCCCGCACGCGCACCGGAAATACGCCGCTCCTGCTTGCGGCGGCCGCTGGCCGCGAGTCCACGGTATTGGTGCTCGTCGGCGCCGGCGCCGATCTCGAGGCGCGCAACCACCTCGGCAACACGCCCTTGCTCGCCGCCGTGGAAGGCCGGCAGGCGGCAACCGCGCGAACGCTCCTCAAGCTAGGCGCGGATCCGCGGCTGCGCAACAGCGCCTCGTTGAGCGCCAGCGATCTCGCGACGCGCGTCGGTGATCCTGGCGTTGCAGCGGCGCTCGCCGGTCGTTAGCGGTCGAGCCAGCCCAGCTGCTGCTCGCTGTAGCGCGCGCCGGTGGCGGCACCGCGCGGGAACATCTCGTCCAGCGCCATCAGGTCGCAGCTCGGCAGCTGCATCTGCGTCGCCGCGACGTTTTCGGCCAGGTGCGTGCGGCGACGCGTGCCCGGAATCGGGACGATGTCCTTGCCCTGGGCGAGCAGCCAGGCGAGCGCTAGCTGCGCGGCCGTGCAGCCCTTGCGCACCGCGAATTGCGTGAGCGCATCGGCGAGCTTGCGGTTCTCGTCGAAGTTCTCCGCCTGGAAGCGCGGCAGGCCGCCGCGGAAGTCGCCGATCGCGGCGTAGTCCTCGCCGCGCGTGACGTTGGACGCCAGAAAGCCGCGGCCGAGCGGCGCGTAGGGTACGAGGCCGATGCCGAGTTCGCGGCAGGTCGGCAGCACCTCGCGTTCGACGCCGCGCTCCCACAGCGAGTACTCCGACTGCAGCGCCGCGATTGGGTGGACGGCCGCCGCGCGCCGCAGCGTCGCCGCGCTCACCTCCGAAAGGCCGAGGTAGCGCACCTTGCCGGCGGCGACGAGCCCCGCCATCGCACCCACCGAGTCCTCGATGGGTACCGCCGGGTCGCGGCGATGCAGGTAGAAAAGGTCGATGCAGTCGATGCCGAGGCGCTTGAGCGAGCCCTCGCAGGCGCGCCGCGCATTGTCAGGACTGCCATCGAGTCCCGCCGAACGCCCGTCGGCGCCGATCTTGAAGCCGTACTTGCTCGCGATGACGAGCCGCTCGCGCCGGCTCCAGATTAGCCGCGCGAGCAGCTCCTCGTTGGTCCAGGGTCCGTAGACCTCGGCGGTATCGAAGTGCGTGATCCCGAGCTCGACCGCCGCCTCGAGGGTCGCGAGGCCTTCCGCCGGGTCGCGGCTGTCCTCGGTCCCGTAGGCATGGCTCATCGGCATGCAGCCGAGGCCGAGGGCGGAAGAGAGAAGGCCGGAAGTTCCGAGTTCGCGCGTGTCCATGCGGGCACTCTAGCGCCAATTTTCCGGCGCCACGGAGGCTCGCCGGGCAAGCACAGGGTCAATGCGTTGGCGCGTCCGCGCGTGCTTACTGTCAACTGGTTGAATAAAAAGAACATTATTCCGTGGCACGGAAGTTGCTGCCTCTCTGGTACCAGAGCAGGAGCGTGTCATGGCAGAGCCCCCGGCAGAGAAGCCGCCCGAGCCCCCGAAGGCGAGCGGCCGCGGCATCGTTGGCCTCGCGATCAACGGCGCGGGCATCTTCGTGCTCGCGCTCGTCGCGGTACTTGCCGGCGGCTTCGTCAACGCCAAGCTGCACCCGACGCAGGAACTCATCATGAGCGCCGATGGCAAGCTCATGCTGAAGCCGCCGCCCGTCGAGAAGAAGGCAGCGGCGGGCGAGGCGGAAGACAAGAGCGGCCCGCCGAAGCCCGCGATCTATTTCGCCTTCGATCCACCCCTGATCGTCAACTTCGACGACTCGCAGGCGGTGCGCTTCCTGCAGTTGCAGATAGAAGTCCTGACGCGCGACGAGAAGTACGTCGAGGCGGTCAAGCTGCACCAGCCGATCATCCGCAACAACCTGCTGATGCTGATGAACGGCCGCGACTACAAGACGCTGATGACGCGTGAGGGCAAGGAGGCGCTGCGCATTGAATGCCTCAAGGAAGTGCAGCGGATCCTCAAGAAGGAGACCGGGGCGACGGCCGTCGAGGACCTCTTCTTCACCAGCTTCGTAGTGCAGTAGCGGGAGTCGCGCGTGGCAGGCGAGGAGACCGAAGCGGCGAAGAGCGTGATCTCGAACGAGGAGGTTTCCGCGCTCCTCGAGAAATCGCCCGGCGACGAGGTCAAGCCCTACGACCTCGCCGGCACCCAGCGCATCACCCGCGGCCGCCTGCCCGCTCTCGAGACGATCCACGAGACCTTCGCGCGCAGCTTCCGCGTCGCGCTCTTTAACCTGTTGCAGCGCGAGCCGCAGGTGACCTTCGAGGGCGTGCGCACGCAGAAGGCCGGCGACTACCTCGCCGCCGTGACGACACCGGCCAGCCTCGACATCTGCCGCCTGAAACCGTTACCGGGCAACGGGCTTTTCGTGTTCGACCCGACGCTCGTGTTCCTGATGGTGGATACCTACTTCGGGGGTCCGGGACGCAACGTCGAGCGTGCGAGCGACCGCGGCCTGACGCCGACCGAAGTCCGCTTCGTGCACCTGGTGCTGCGCCAAGCCGCGCTTGACCTCGCCCAGGCCTGGACGCCGGTCGCGAACATCGAAGTCGAGCTCGTCAAGCACGAGTCGAACCCGCTGTTCGCGAGCGTGGCTGCGCCGACCGACACGGTTCTCGTCAACCGCTTCAACATCGAGCTACCCGCGGGCGGTGGTGCCCTCGACCTCGTCATGCCCGCGATGATGATCGAGCCGCTGCGCGAGGTGCTGACCGCCGGCATCGTCGCGAGGAGCGGCCGTGACGAGGCTTGGGGTCCCACCCTCTCGACCCATTTGCGCGATGCCAATGTCGAAGTACGCGCGGTGCTCACGGAGCTCGAAATCACGATCGGCGATCTCAAACGCCTGAAACCGGGCGACGTATTGCCGATCGACGCGCCGCGCGAAGTGACCCTGTTCGCGGGCGACCAGCCGCTCTATGCCGGGAAGTTTGGAGTCTCGCGCGGACGCAACGCCCTCAAGATCCTCGCGCCGCTGCGCCGCAGCGGCAAATGACTGCCGGAGAAATCAAGCGATGAACGCACCGGTCAATCCTGCTCCCGGCCAGCCCGGCTACTCCCGAGCCCAGTTCGGCGACCTGCAACCCGAAGGCGGTGGCGCCGGCGGCGGCGATGTGAGCCTCGACCTCATCCTCGACATCAGCGTCAGCGTTGCACTCGAGGTCGGACGCACCAAAATCACCGTGCGCGAGCTCCTGCAGCTGTCGCAGGGGTCGATCCTCGAGCTCGATCGCCTCGCCGGCGAGCCGCTCGATGTGCTCGTGAACGGCGTGCGCGTCGCGCGCGGCGAAGTGGTCGTCGTCAACGACAAGTTCGGCATCCGCCTGATCGAGGTCGTGAGTCCGAGCGAACGCCTGGAGCGAGCGAAGTGAGATTCGCCGCGATGCTCGGCCTGCTGCTCGCGGGGGTGGCCTCCGCAGCGGCGCCGGATCCCGCCGCTGCGCCAACCGCTGCGCCAACCGCGGCCGCGAACGCGGCCTCGGCGGCGGGTGGCTTCGCGTCCGTGGCGTTCAGCCTGGTGCTGATCCTCGCGGTCATCGTCGGGCTCGCCTGGGTCGCGACGCGCCTCAGGCTCACGCCGCGCGCCGCTTCCTCGGGCCTCAGAGTGCTGGCCGACGTCGCGGTCGGAGCGAAGGAACGCGTCGTGCTCCTCAAGGTCGGCGATGCCCAGGCACTGGTCGGCGTCGGCACGGATGGCGTGCGCTCGCTCAGGCTGCTCGAACGCGCCGTGGAGCTGCCGCCCGACAGCGCGCCGGGCGCGTTCGCCGAGCGACTGCGCTCGCTCATGCAGCCCGGAGCCAAGCGGTGAACAGGGGGCTTCGCGTGCTCGCGATCGCGCTCCTCGCGGGCATGCCGGCGCTTGCCTTCGCCGACAGCGCGGGGCTGCCGGTCCTGAGCGTACAGGCGGGGGCGGGCGGCACGCAGACCTATTCGCTGACGCTGCAGATCCTGGTGCTGATGACGCTCCTGTCATTGCTGCCGGCGATCGTGCTCAGCATGACAGCCTTCACGCGCATCGTGATCGTGCTCTCGATCCTGCGCCAGGCGCTCGGTACCCCGACTACGCCGCCGAACCAAATCGTCGTCGGCCTCGCGCTCTTCATGACGCTGTTCGTGATGTCGCCGGTACTGACTTCGGCCTGGAATGGCGGCGTGAAGCCTTACATGGACGGGCAGCTCGCGGGCGAGGCGGCACTGACGAAGACCGTGGCGCCGCTCCGCGATTTCATGATGAAGCAGACACGCGAATCGGATCTTGCGAGCTTCGGGCGCATTTCCGGCCAGGGGCCGTTCGCGGGTCCCGAGGCGGTTCCGCTCAGCGTGCTGGCGCCCGCGTTCCTGACGAGCGAGCTCAAGACCGCGTTCCAGATCGGCTTCATGATCTACATTCCGTTCCTGATCATCGACCTCGTGGTCGCGAGCGTGCTCATGTCGATGGGCATGATGATGCTCTCGCCGATGCTGGTGTCGCTGCCGTTCAAGCTGATGCTGTTCGTGCTGGTCGACGGCTGGACGCTGCTGATGGGCACGCTGGCGGCGAGCTTCGCGACTTGAGCGCGCCATGAGTCCGGAGACCGTCATATCGATCGGCGAGCACGCGCTCATCGTCACCAGCATGGTGGCGGCGCCGCTGCTGCTGTCGGCTCTGGTCTCGGGCGTCGTGATCGGCATGCTGCAGGCGGCGACGCAGATCAACGAGATGACGCTGTCGTTCATCCCCAAGCTGCTAGCGCTCGTCGCGACGATCTTCGTGACCGGTCACTGGATGCTGCAGACGCTGATCGACTACACGCGGTCGCTGTTCGAGAGCATTCCGGGGCTGCTCGGATGAACGCGATGATGGCAATCGACATCACGCACCTGACGGCCAGCATGGAGGTATACGGCTGGACCTTCCTGCGCCTCTCCGGCTTCCTGATGATCGCGCCGCTGTTTGGGGCGACGCTCGTTCCGGGCCGGATCAAGCTCGTGTTCGCCCTGCTGATGACGCTGATCCTCGCGCCGCTCGCGCCGCCCATGCCGTTCATCGAGCCGCTGAGCGCAACCGCACTGCTGACCGCGACCCAGCAGCTTTTGCTCGGCATCGCGATCGGCTTTGTCGTACAGGTCGTATTCGACGCACTACTGCTCGCGGGCCAGGTCATCGCGAACACGATGGGCCTCGGCTTCGCCACGATGGTCGATCCGAGCCGCGGCGCAAGCACGGTCGTCGTCGGGCAGTTCTTTCTGATCTTCGGGATGCTGCTGTTCCTCTCGATCGACGGGCACTTGGTGCTGCTTGGCGTGCTCACCGACAGCTTCCGCTGGATGCCCCCGGGCCCCGAGGGCCTGACGGCGCCTGCCTTCGCGATGGTCGCCGCCTGGGGCGGCAAGATGTTCTCGGCGGGGGCGACGATCGCGCTGCCGGCGGTGGTGGGGCTCCTGCTCGTCAACCTCGCGCTCGGAGTTGTCAGTCGCGCGGCGCCCCAGCTCAACCTGTTTGCGGTCGGCTTCCCGGCCAGCATGTTGCTCGGCTTCGCGATGCTGATGCTGAGCCTGCCCTCGCTGCAGGGTGGGTTCGAGCGCCTGCTGCTCGACGGCATCGGCACGGCGCAGCGCCTGATCGGCGGGCACTGACGCCATGGCAGAAGACTCCGATGCCGACAAAACCGAGGAACCGACCTCCAAGCGCCAGACCGACGCTCGCGAGCGCGGCCAGGTCGCGCGCTCGCGCGAGCTCGGGACGGCTGCCGTCATGATTGTCGGCAGCGGCGCGCTGGTGTTCGGCGGCGGTTCCCTCGCCGGACCCTTCGCCGCTGTCATGCGCGGCGGCCTCTCGCTCAATCGCGCCGTGCTCGATGATCCCGGCGCCATGGGCCGGCACCTCGGCCTCGCGTCGGTCGACGCAGTGCTGATCGTCCTGCCGTTCCTGGGCGCGGTCGCGGCCGCGGCGGTGCTCGCGCCGCTTGCGCTCGGCGGCTGGGTGTTCAGCGGCGAGGCGCTGGTGCCGGATTTCTCGCGCCTGAATCCCGCGACCGGCTTCGGGCGCATCTTCGGCATTACCGGGGTCGCCGAGCTCGTCAAGGCGCTCCTCAAGTTCGGCGTGGTCGGCGCGATCGCATTTGCGGTGGGCATGTGGCTGGTGCGGGACACGGTCGCGCTCGGCGGGATGGCTCCCGAGCCCGGCATTGGTCACGCGGCGCACCTGCTGACACTGGGGCTGCTATTGATGAGCCTCGGGCTCGCGGTCGTCGCGGCGGTGGATGCGCCGTTCCAGTGGTGGTACCACCGCCGGCAGCTGCGCATGACGCGCGAGGAAGTCCGCGAGGAGTCCAAGGAAACGGACGGCCGCCCGGAAGTGAAATCCCGCGTGCGCGAGATGCAGAGGAAGTATTCGAAGCGCCGCATGATGCAGGACGTGCCGCGCGCCGACGTCGTGGTCACGAACCCGACGCACTACGCCGTCGCGCTCAAGTACGACGCGCGCAACATGAAGGCCCCGCGCGTGCTCGCCAAGGGCCGCGACCTGATCGCGCTGGAGATCCGGCGCGTCGCCGAGGCAGCGGGCGTGCCGCTCTTCGAGGCGCCGGTGCTGGCGCGCGTGCTGCACGCGAGCGCCGAGATCGGCCGCGAGATTCCGACGGGGCTGTACCTGGCGGTGGCGCAGGTGCTGTCGTACGTCTTCCAGGTGAAGACTCTGACGCCGACGCGCGCAGCGCGCCTGAAGCGCCCGCGGCCCGAAGTGGACCCGGAGCTGCGCGCCCGCTACGACAGCCGCGGTGAGGCCGTATGAGCGTGGCACGGCCTCTTTCGGACACGCTGATGGAGTTCGGGCGCCAGGGCCTCGCGGTACCGGTACTGCTCATTGTCATGCTCGGCATGCTGGTGCTGCCGCTGCCGCCGGTGGTCCTCGATCTCCTCTTTACGTTCAACATCTCGCTGTCGCTGGTGGTGATCCTCGCGGTCATCTACGTGAAGCGCCCGATCGACTTCGCGGTGTTCCCGACGGTGCTGCTGGGCGCCACGCTCCTCAGGCTCGCGCTCAACGTCGCATCGACCCGCGTCGTGCTCCTCGAAGGCCACACCGGACCGGCCGCAGCCGGGCAGGTGATCCGCGCCTTCGGCTCTTTCGTCATCGGCGGCAACTACGCCGTCGGCGTCGTCGTTTTCATGATCCTGGTCATCATCAATTTCATGGTAGTGACCAAGGGTGCCGGGCGAGTCTCGGAAGTCACCGCGCGCTTCACCCTCGATGCGATGCCGGGCAAGCAGATGGCGATCGACGCCGACCTCAACGCCGGCATCATCACGCAGGCGGATGCGACCATCCGGCGCCAGGAGATCCGCGAGGAAGCGGATTTTTACGGCGCGATGGACGGCGCCTCGAAGTTCGTCCGCGGCGATGCGATCGCCGGCATCATGATCGTGTTCATCAATATCTTCGGCGGCCTCGCGATCGGGACCCTGCAGCACGGGCTCGATTTCAGCACCGCCGGGCGCACCTACACGCTGCTGACGATTGGCGACGGCCTGGTCGCGCAAATCCCGGCGCTGCTGCTCTCGGTCGCGGTTGCGGTGATCGTCACGCGCATGTCGCGCCCGTCCGACATGAGCCAGCAGGTCGCGAAGCAGATGCTCGGCCAGCCGAAGGCACTGGCGGTCTCCGCCGGCATCCTCGGCCTCATGGGCCTTGTCCCGGGCATGCCCAACTTTGCGTTCCTCGCGATGGCGGCACTCTCGGGCGTGGGCGCGTGGATGCTGCAGAAGAAGGCGGTCGCGGCGGCCGCGTTGCCGACACCGGCCCCCGCCGCGGTCATCGGCCCGCAGCTGCCCGCCGAGCAGCGCGAACTCTCCTGGGACGACGTCGAGACGGTGGATGCGATCGGGCTCGAGGTTGGCTACCGGCTGATCCCGCTCGTCGACAAGGCGCAGGGCGGGGAGCTCATGGGGCGCATCAAGGGCGTGCGCAAGAAGCTCTCCGAGGAGCTCGGCTTCCTGGTCCCGGCCGTGCACATCCGCGACAACCTCGATCTCGGCCCGAACACCTATCGGATCATCGTGCAAGGGGTGCCGGTCGGCGAGTCCGAGGTCTTCCCCGACCGCGACATGGCGATCAACCCCGGCACCGTCGCGGGCCCCGTACCCGGCATCACGACCAAGGATCCGGCCTTCGGCCTCGACGCGGTGTGGGTCGAGCGCTCGCGGCGCGAGCAGGCGCAGACGCAGGGCTACACGGTGGTCGATGCGGGCACCGTCATCGCCACGCATCTTTCGCAGCTCCTGCAGGCGCACTCGCACGAGCTCCTGGGGCACGAAGAGGTGCAGCACCTTTTGAACCGCCTGCAGAAGGCGGCGCCGAAGCTGGTCGAGGAGCTGGTCCCGAAGGGCCTGCCGATGAGCGTCCTCGTCAAGGTGCTGCAGAACCTGCTGAC
Source organism: Pseudomonadota bacterium (assembly GCA_025355245.1). Lineage (GTDB taxonomy): Bacteria > Pseudomonadota > Gammaproteobacteria > Steroidobacterales > Steroidobacteraceae > CAIKZZ01. Next base: position 14,579 of record JANXZZ010000139.1, read on the forward strand.
GGAACGCGTGCCGATCCGGAACCTGCGCGTGATCGCCGAGACGCTCGCCGAGAACGCACCGCGTAGCCAGGACCCGGCGGTACTGGTCGCGGCCGTGCGAATCGCGCTCGGGCGCTCGATCGTGCAGGCGATTACGGGACTGCGCCAGGAACTGCCGGTCATCACGCTCGACGGCCAGCTCGAGCAGGTGCTCGGCGACTCGATGCTCGGCGGCGGAGATGGGCCGGGATTCGAGCCCGGCCTTGCCGACCGCATGTGCCAGGCACTCGCCGACAGTGCGCGGCGCCAGGAACTTGCCGGCGAGCCCGCGGTGTTGCTGACGACGCCGAAGCTGCGGCCGTGGCTGTCGCGGCTGCTGCGCCACAGCGTGCCGACGCTGAACGTATTGGCCTACAACGAAGTGCCGGAAAACCGGCGTATCCGCGTGGTTGCGGCGGTCGGGCGCTAGCGCGCCGTGGCCGTTGTCGCGACAGGAGGACAGATGAAGATCAAACGGTTCCTAGCCGACAGCATGCGCGAGGCGCTCGCCGCCGTTCGCGAGGAACAAGGTCCCGATGCCGTCATCATCTCGAACCGCCGTATCGAGGGCGGCATCGAGCTGATCACCGCGGTCGACTACGACGAAACGCTGATTGAGGATGCGCTCAAGCGGTTGCGTCCGGCCGCGGAGCCCACGCCTCCCGCGGCAGCCGTCGCGCCGCGCGACGTTCCGCCGCCGAAGCGGGTCGCGGCCGCCGCCGCCGTCCCGCGCCGCACCGCGC
>JANXZZ010000154.1 GCA_025355245.1 Pseudomonadota bacterium
CTCGCGGGCTCGGCTGCTCCTGATGGCGTTCGCGGGCCTGGCGGCGGCCGCGGCGCCGGCCGCGCCGCCGCCGTCATCGCCGCCTGCACCGGCCGGCGCACTCGCGGCGGCCGGGGCGCCGGCGCTGCTCGAGTCGTGGGACCGCAGCGTGACGACGCTGCGCGAGCGCCTGTGGACGAACCACGCGGCAACGGCCGTGCTCGGTCGCGATCGGCGCGGACGTACGGTCGACGACGACCTCGACGAGTGGGTCGCGACGCCGGAGGTGCTCGGGTCGCTGCGCAGCGCGCGCGCAACCGCCGAGTCGCGGCTCAAGGCCGGTGATGGCACGGCTGCCAGCGCGGCGCTCGCGCGCGCGCTGCCGGCCCGAACGGAGTGGGCGCGGCAGCTCGAACTCGTCGAATACTATTGGGGGCTGAACACGACGCTCGCGGTGCTACGCGAGGAGTGGGAGCGTGCGGCCGCGCGGGTGCCGGCGAAGCTCGTGGTCGAGAGTCGTTCGCGGCTCGAGGCGCTCGAGGCGGCCCGTGGCGCGCACATGCTGCGCACCGCGACGGTCGCGCAGCTGCGCGCCGATGCCCTCAATCTCGGGCGCCTCTACAACGCGGATCGCGCGCGCTGGGTGCGGCTCGCGGCGCCCGCGGCGGTGAGCGGCGAGCTCCCGGCACCGCGCGCGAACGCGCACGCCTGCGCGGGCGCCGTTATCGGCGCCGACGAAGCCGCCGCCGCCGCCACGCGCACTCCCCTGCTGGCGCCGCCGACGCTCGCGGCGGACACGTTCTATCCGAATGGCGCCCGCGCCTTCGGGCAATGGGGCAACGTGCGCCTCAAGCTCGCGGTGGCCGCCAACGGCTGTCCGGTGCGCGCCACCGTGATCGGCTCCTCCGGCGCGCGGCTGCTCGACGAGGCGGCGCTCGACTGGAGCGAGTTCGCGCGCTTTCGGCCGGCGCTGGTGCGCGGCAAAGCGCGCTCGGGCGAGGCGACGGTCGAGGTGCGCTTTTCGCTCGGCGGCGAGACGGTCGCGCCCGATTCTGCGGCTGCCCCGCCGCCGGCGCCCGCGATCGCGGTCGAGCCCGTGGTTGTGCTCGCTGGCGTACGGCTCGGCACGACGCGTCGCGAGCTCCTGAAGACCAAGGGCCCGCCGCTTGAAAAGACGGGCGCCGCGTGGACTTACTACAGCCTCGCTCCCGCGCCGGTCGGTCGGATCACGGTCTCTTTCGACGCTTCCTTCGACCCGGACGACGACCGCGTCGTGCGCATCGAGTACTTCGGCAGCCGCGTGAACGCGCCGCCCGAGCTGCCGGCCGTGGTCGAGACGCCGTGCGCGGACCTGATCGCGCGATTCGGGCCGGCGGCGACGCTCGCCACGCTCAAGGCCGAGGCACTGCAGCTCGTATTCCGCAACGGCGTCGCCGCCGTGTGCGCCAACAACCGCGCGGTCAGCGTCGGGCTCCTCGATCTGGAACGGCTGGCGCCGCTTGCGCAGGTCAGCGCCGTCGTCCTTGCCGAGTAGCCGCGCAGTCGCACGAGCGCTCGAACGACGCGGGTCGCGAGGGCGCTGGCGAGGCAGTTCCGGCGTGCGCGTCGCGGGCGCGCTCGCGAATCGCAAGTGCTTGATTTGGTGGGCCGTGATGGGTTCGAACCATCGACCAACTGGTTAAAAGCCAGCTGCTCTACCGCTGAGCTAACGGCCCTCGGGAAGGGCGCGCATTCTAGCCGATTCGCCCCGCCGCGCACGGATACCGCGCGCCCGCGCCGGGCTCTTCGTGCGCTACCCTCGGCGCTCGCGCCAGCCCCGGAGTGAATCCTCGATGCTCGAACCCCTCCCCCCACCGTCTCCTCGCGGGCGGCGGCCGCGTTGCGCGTGAGCGCACGCGCCGTGATGGTCTGCGGCACCACGAGCGGTGCCGGCAAGAGTTTCCTCGCGACCGCACTCGCGCGCTGGTACGCGCGCCAGGGACTCGGTGTAGCGCCCTTCAAGGCGCAGAACATGAGCAACAACGCGCGCGTGGTCGCGGACGGCGAGATGGGCAGCGCCCAGTACTTCCAGGCGCTCGCCGCGCGCGCGGTGCCGGACGTGCGCATGAACCCGGTACTCCTCAAGCCCGAGACGGACACGCAGAGCCAGGTCATCGTGCTCGGCCAGCCCGATCCCGTTTTGTC
>JANXZZ010000095.1 GCA_025355245.1 Pseudomonadota bacterium
GGGGCGCGCGACTCGGGCGCCGCGCGCGCGGGCTCGACCTCGCGCGCCGGTACGAACGCCCGCGTTTCGGCCGCCGCGGGCGCCGCAGGCGGCGCGGCGGGCGGACGGCCCTGGGGTCCGATGCCGGCGTTGCCGCCGAAGGCCGGCGCACCGCGCGCCGCGGTCACCTGCGGGGCGTTGAACGCACTCGGCCGCGGCGTCGCCGCGATCGGCGGGCGGCCCTGGTTGTTGCGCGCGAGGAGCGCGGTGTTGGCGCTCGCGTCCTGCACGTGCCGCATCTGCACCGGGGTCGGCTGCACGTGCGCGATCGCCGCGACCTGGCGTTCCTCGGGGGTCGGCAGCGCGCGCGCGCCACCGGGGCCGCTGAAGCTCGCGTTGTTGTTAATGGTGGTGTTGTTGACGGTGACGTTGTTGATCACCGTCTCGTGGTAGACGTTGTGCACGTTGGTCACGTTCACGTTGGTGACGGCAGTGTTGTAGTGGAACGAGTTGTTGACCCAGCGACCGCCGCCGTAGCCGACGCCGCCGTAGCCACCCCCGTAATTGACGCCGCCGTAGAAGCCGACGCGCGGGCCCCAGTAACCCTCGTGGAACACGAACGCGACGCCGGTCAGCGCCCAGAAGCCGGGGGTCCACAGGAGCCCCACGTGCGGCGGCTCGACCCACGTGCCCGGCACCCAGAAGTACCCGCCGGATTCTCGGCCCCAGTAGCCAGGAGTCCAGAGGTAGCCGTCGGCGGGCGGCGGCGGCTGCTCGTACACGGGCATCGGCGGCGGCGCCTCGGAGACTTGCTCTTCGGACCGCTCGTAGGCGGGCGGCGGGTACGAAGGCGGCGGCTGGTAGGCGGCCGGCGGCGGCGAACGATACTCGACCGGCTGGACGATGCAAGCCGCCAGCGAGGCCGCGACCGCAGCGCCGATGCTCAAACGGATCAAGGTGGTCGAATTCAAGAAAGCCTCCTGGGCACTGCCGGCCGTGTGGTGTCGTGGCCGCGCCGATCCTGATACGTCCGGCCGGCCCTCACAAGCCATGGAACGGCCAAACGTGATCGCTCGCGTAGTTTGTGAAGGAATCTTAAGCGGACCGCGTGGCGGGCCCCTCCCGGGACCGGAGCGCCGGCGTCCGCGACGGCACACTGCCCGGAATCGCCCGCCGCCACCGCATTGCGCTGCGATACGCGCCGGGCCACTCGCGAGGCTACCCGGCTCCGCGCGCGAGTCGCGCGCTCAAGCGGACACTCCGCCCCACCCGTCGCGCTAACGCCGGCGCGTCACCGCGGCGACCAGCGCCGCCGCGAGTCGCCGCGGGGTCAGGCGCAGCGACTCGACGAGGAGCCGGTTCACGACCCCCGGAATCACAAGCCGCCGTCCCGCCAGCATGCCCCGGTAGCCCGCGCGAGCGACCGCGCGCGGCTCGCCGACGGGCACCAGGCCGCCGAGGATCACGGCCGGGCCCGTCATGCCCGCGCGCGCCTGGAATCCCGTCCGCGTGGGGCCGGGGCAGAGCGCGGTCACGGTCACACCGGTCCCGGCCACCTCCTCGGCGAGCGCCGCGGTGTAGCTCAGGACGTAGGCCTTAGTCGCGTAGTAAACGGCCATGTAGGGGCCGGGCTGGAACGCGGCCGTCGAGGCCACGTTGAGGATCCTTCCCGAGCCGCGTGCGAGGAACTCGGGCAACAGCCGCTTCGTGAGGCGGGTGAGCGTGACGACGTTGAGGTCGATCAGCGCGAGTTCGGTCTCGGCGGCGAGGTCCTTGTGCGCGCCGAGGAGCCCCGCGCCCGCGTTGTTGATCAGGATCTCGGGCACGAGCGCGCGCGTGGCGAGGCACTGGATGAGCTCGGCGGCCGCCTCGCGGCGCGCGAGGTCGAGCGCAACGGTGAGCACTTCGACGGCGTGGGCGGCCCGCAGCTCGGTCGCGATGGTCTCGAGAGCCTGCTCCGAGCGGGCGACCAGCACGAGGGCGTAGCCGTCGGCGGCGCAGAGCCGCGCGAGTTCCCGGCCGATGCCGCTGGACGCACCCGTGACGAGTGCCCAGCGGTGCTTGACGGCGCCCGCGACCATGGGCGGGCGCCCGTAGGCCCTAGAGCGAGTCCGCCCAGATAGTCGCCGCCTTCGTCATGCGCGGGTCGGTGGCCGCGGCCGCGAAGGCCTTCTTCGCCTCGTCCTTGTTGCCGAGCTTCGCGTAGGCGATGCCGAGCATCATGTTCGCGTCATCGACGCGCTTGACCTTGCCGACCCGGTCGGCGCCGAGGCCACGCTGGATCGAGTCGACGGCCTTCTGGTTCTCGCCGAGGCCGAGGTACACGAGGCCGACCTTGACGTCCGCCTCGCCGCTCTTGCCGGCCTGCGCTTCCTTGTCGAGGGCGGCGATCGTCTTCTTGTCCTCGGCCGCCTGCTGCTTCGCCTGCGCGAGCAGCCGGCTGTTGTGATCGCTGGCCGCGATCAGCTTGACCGCGGTGAGCTCGATGCCGTGGTTGATCACCGTCAGCGCCTCGGTCGGCGAGCCCGCATCGAGCGCCTCCTCGGTGAAGTCGCTGAACTCGGACTCGCGCGTCAGGTAGTCCTTGTAGACCTCGAGACGGCGGATGTTGAGCTTGGCGTGCGCATCGATCTTCTGCTCTTCGTAGATCTGCAGCAGGTCGTAAATGTAGTCGTGCTTGAGGAACCGCTTGACCAGCTGCTCCATGACCGCCTGGCGCTTCGGCTTGTCGCCGAGCTGGAAGTAGCAGGCGTTCTCCTGGCGCAGCTCGGTCTCGGTGGCGTCGCGCCCCTCGACCGCCTTCTCGAGCGCGACGATGCCGTGCGCGCAGTCCTTCTGGATCAGGTAGAGCTGCCAGAGGAGACCGTAGGCGTCGCTGCCACCGCCGTTGTCCGCCCACTTGATCGTGTACGGGATCGCCTTCTCGTAGTTGCGGTTCTGCGCGTTGATCTGCGCGAGCGGCTTGTAGCTCGCGATGCGATCCTCCTCGGAGTAGGTATCCATCGCATCGAGCTGCTCGAGCATGTCCGCGTAGGCGGCGTAGTCCTTCTTCTTGCCGTAGACGGACCGCATCAGGATCATCGCGGTGATCTTGTCGTAGGGCTTCTCGGCGAGCGCGAGCGCGTCCTTGGCGAGGCCGAGCGAGGTGTCGAGGTCGTCCTTGTTGAACGCATCCACCGCCGGCTTGTACTTGGCCGCGAACTTGGGCGAGAGCTGTTCCTGCTCTTTTTTCTTCTCGGCCGCCTGAGCGGGCAGCGCCGCGAATGCGACCGCCGTGGTCGCGAGACAAAGCCCAAGCGCGACGGCGCGCAGCTGCGCGCCGAATCCAGTTGTTGAATTACGCATTACCCACCTCAAAAGTCGACGGTTCTCAGGTCGCGTTGAGCCAGATCTTCGCGACGCCTGCCATGCGCGGATCAGCCTTCGCGGCCGTGAAGGCCTTGGCGGCGTCCGTATTCTTCTTGAGCTTCATGAGCGCGATGCCGAGCACCATGTTCGCATCGTCCGGCCGCTTGATGCGGGCGGCGCGATCCGGCTGCATGCCGCGCTGCAGCGCCTCGACCGCCTTCGCGTAGTCGCCGACGCTGAAGTAGCGGTAGCCGACCTTGACGTCCGACTCGCCGTTCTTGCCGGCGCGGGCCTCGGCATCGAGCTGATCGATCGTCTTCTTATCGTCGGCCGCTCGGGTCTTGGCCTGCTCGAGCAACGAGGTCGGCTTCTTGTCGCCGGCCTTGATGATCTTCTTCGCGAAGCCCTTCTCCAGCACCTTCTGCGCCTCGGACGTCGTGCCGACGTCGAGGTCGTAGTCGGCGAGCTTCGTGAAGTCGGTGTCCTGGTCGAGGAAGTCGCGCTCGAAGCCGAAGCGCAGCAGCTGCTGCAGCGCCATCGGATCGGTCTTCGGGTCGGCGGTCTCGTAGATGTTGAGGAGCTGGTTGAAGTACTCCTTCTTCGGGAAGCGCTTCAGCAGCTCCTCGTTGACCGCGACGCGCTTCGCGGTGTTCTTGTCCTTGTTGGCGCAGAAGCTCTGCGCCTTCAGCTGGTCCTCGGCCGCGACCTTGCCACCGGCGAGCGCCTTGTCGAGGGCCGACATGCCGTTCGCGCAGTCCTTCTGCGCCGAATAGAAGTTCGAGAGCAGCGCCCAGTCCGCGGGCGTGCCGCCCGTGACCTTCATGTACTCCTTGGTGATCGCGATGGCCTTGTCGATCTTGTTCGCGCGCGGGTAGATCGTCGCGAGCGCCTTCTGGGTCGCGAGCCGGGTCGCGGGCGGCACCCCGTCGAGCGCGATCAGCGCCTCGCCGGATTCGATCGCTTCCGGCCAGTTCTGTGCGCCGGCCGCCGCACCCCAGACGATGGTCAGGCAGACCTGCTTCTCGTAGGGCGTCTTGGCCGCCGCGAGCGCTTCCTTGCCGAGCTTGAGCGCCTGGGCGTAATCGTGCTTGCCGTAAGCGTCCTTGGCGGGGTTGTACTTGTCGATGACCGCCTGCGACACCGTCGGGCCCTCGGCGAGGGCGACGGGCGCGAAGGCGAACGTCGCTAGCACCAGTCCCAGGGCGAGGGAGGCGCCTGCAAGAAGCCCGCGCAGCGACGGACCGTTATTCCCGGCAAGAATGCTCATCGTGTACCTCAAATGGCTCTATATCGAATGACGTTGTCAGGTGCCCGCAAGTTCCCGCCGACGGGCACCCTCAAAAAAAATGGGCCGACGACAACGTCAGCCCACGGTTGCTCGCATTTCAGGGGCCCGCGGAGCGCCCGCGCGGCCGCCTCAGAGGCCACCGCTTTCGTCGGCGATGAACCCGATCTTCTTGAGTCCGCCGCGCTGCACCGCGAACAGGACCGCGGCCGCGTAGTCGTACTTCGCGCGCCGGTCGACCGAGATGTGCACGTCCGGCTGCGGTTCCGTCTTGGCGGCACCCGCGATGTAGGAGCGCAGGTCCGTCGGCGTCACGATGCCGCCGTTCCAGGACACCTCGCCGTCGTACTTCACCTCGATGGTGATCGGCTGCGTGACCACGTCCGGCGGCGGCTCGTTGGTCGCGCGCGGCAGGTCGATCTTCACCGCGTGCGTCATCACCGGCAGCGTGATGATGAAGATGATGATCAGCACCAACATGATGTCGACGAGCGGCACCACGTTGATCGTGGTGTTGTATTCGCTCTCGTCGCCGCCTACTGACATTCCCATCGTTTCTGCTCCGGATGCGTTCGATTGATCAGTCGATGTGCGGCGGCTCGGCGATGAACGCTACCTTCAGCAGGTAGGAGCGCTGCAACACCGTGAGCACCTCGCCGATGTACTGGTATTTCACGCGCTTGTCGCCGCGGATGTGCACCTCGGGCTGCGGCGTCTTGACCGCCTCCACCAGCGAGTACTTCTGCAACTGCTCCATCGTCACCGGGTTGTCGTTCCAGTAGACCTGGCCCGCGAAATCAACCGACAGGTTGATGTTCTCGGGCTTGGTCTCCGTCGGCTGGTTGAAGTTCGTCGGCAGATTCACCTTCACCGCGTGCGTCGCGACCGGCACCGTGATGATGAAGATGATGAGGAGCACGAGCATGATGTCGACCAGCGGGACGACATTGATCTCGGAGTTGTAGTCGCCCTCGTTAGCTACGCCGCCTGCCATATCTCGTGCTCCCTACTGAGGCCGTGCCGATTACTTCTTGACCGCGACGGCCGGGGCACCGGTCGCGGGCTTCATGGCCACGCGAGCGCCCGACAGGAGCGCCTGGTGCAGGTCGTGCGCGAAGTAGTTGACGCGCTCGATGATGAACTTGTTGCGGCGCATCAGCCAGTTGAAGCCGAGCACCGCCGGCACCGCGACCGCGAGGCCGAGCGCCGTCATGATCAGCGCCTCGCC
>JANXZZ010000179.1 GCA_025355245.1 Pseudomonadota bacterium
CAGCAGAAGAGTGGCAGGCGCAAGAGCGTCATGCCGGGCGCGCGCATGTTGAGGATGGTCACGATCACGTTGATCGCGCCCATGATCGAGGAGGCGCCCATCAGGTGGATTGCGAAGATTGTCAGCGGGAAGCTCGTGCCCGCCTGCAGCGACAGCGGCGGATACAGTGTCCAGCCGCCGGCGGGTCCCCCACCCGCGGTGAAGAACGAGGACAAGAGCAGCGTGAACGCGAACGGCAGGATCCAGAAGCTGTAGTTGTTCATGCGCGGCAGCGCCATGTCCGGCGCGCCGATCTGCAGCGGCACCATCCAGTTGGCGAGGCCGACGAAAGCGGGCATCACGCCGCCGAAGATCATGACCAGCGCGTGGCTGGTGACGAGCGAGTTGTAGAAGCCGGGATCGAAGAACTGAAGCCCGGGCTTGAAGAGCTCGAGCCGGATCATCATCGCCATGAAGCCGCCGATCATGAACATCACGAGCGCAAACACCAGGTACATCGTGCCGATGTCCTTGTGGTTGGTCGCGAACAGCCAGCGACCGATGCCGTGCGGCTTGTGGTCGTCGTGCTGGTCGTGAGCGTGCGTATCAGCGTGTGCCATTTCAGGAAACTCCGTCTTGTTCGCTCAGGGCGTCGGCGTCGTCGCCGCGGACGCGCCCGGGGCCGGGGCCGGTGCATCGGCGGCGCCGGTTGCGGGCTTCGCGGCCGCCTGCTGGGCGGCGAGCCACGCCGCGAACTCGGGTTTCGAGACGACGTTCACCACGATCGGCATGAAGCCGTGGTCGCGGCCGCAGAGCTCCGCGCACTGGCCCGTGAAGCGGCCCGTACGGTTCGCCTTGAACCAGGCCTCGTTGATGAATCCCGGGATCGTGTCCTTCTTGACCGCGAAGTCCGGCACCCACCACGAATGGATCACGTCGTTGCCCGTCAGCAGCAGGCGCACCTTGGTGTCGACCGGCACCACCAGTGGGTGGTCGACGTCGAGCAGATAGTCCTTGACGGTATTGGGATCGACGCCTGAGTTGAGCTGGCGGGCGAAGTTCGATTCCGCCGCCAGCGTCGAGTAGAAGCTGACGCCCTTGCCGAGGTAGTCGTACTGCCACTTCCACTGGTAGCCGACGACCTTGACGGTGAGCTCGGAGTTGCGCGTGTCCTCCATCATGATCAGCGTGCGGGCCGCGGGAATCGCCGTCGCCACCAGGATGATGACCGGGATGACCGTCCACACCACCTCGACGTTGGTCGAGTGCGTCAGCGTCTTGTCGGCGACGGCACCGGTCGAGCGACGGAACTTCCAGATCGAGTAGATCATCGCGCCGAACACGACCGCGGCGATGCCGACGCAGACCCAGAACATCATCATGTGAAGGGCGTACACCCGCGCCGAGATGTCGGACGCGCCGACCGGCAGGTTGTAGGTACTTTCGTAGGCGAGCGCGGGCCCGGCAGTACTGAGCCCCGCGAGCACGGTTGCGACTTTGCGATTGAACATCGATGCCCCTTAGCCTGTCTTCCGCTTTCCCATCACGTCGATCGCCCGACGCCGCAGCCGACTACGGTACGCGCGGTAGGCGATGGCGCCGGCGTTCGACTCGCGCTCGCGTGGCCGCGACGGGCGGCGCTTCGCGCCGGTGGAGGACCCTCAACCTCACAGGCACGTCCCCACGCGACTCGAGCGGCCGCCAGTTCCGCGGCCGGGCGCGCGGGCGGCGCAGTGTAACCTCACGCCCGCGCAGGGAAAACAGGAATTGGCGGTCGGCGGGCCGATTCGCGGACGGCGCGCCGCGCGCGCGCAGGGCCGCCGCGCTGTCGCTCGCGTCGCGCGTTTGGGCGTGCGCGCGTTGCGCTCATCACGGTTCCACCGCCTGCCCCGGAAATATATTTAAAAACATATACTTAACGTCGCGCCGCTAACCCTGGGCGAAGCCATCGCAGGCGCCTGTCCGGAGCGGCGCGGAGGCGCGCGCCGTTCGGCGTGCGCCCGGCCGCGATTGGCCGGAAAATACGCGGCGGGGCGCCACGGAACGGCTGGCAAGGGACACATCACATGAGCAGGATCTTGGTCGCCGCGGCCGTCGCGGTCGGTCTTTCCATGGCCGGCGTCGCGCACGGCGACTTCAACTCGGCAGTAGCCGACTACGCCGCACAACGCTTCGATCCGGCACGCGCGGAATTCGAGTCGCTCGCGAGGCTCGGCGATGGCGCCTCGCAGTTCAACCTGGGCGCGATGTACCTGCGCGGCGAGGGTGTCGTCAAGGATCGCGCGATCGGGATCGGGCTCATGCTCGCCGCCGCCGAGAACGGCTACGCGGGCGTAGGTCCCGAGAAGTTGGCCGCGATGCAGGTGGGACTCTCGCCGGACGATGCGAACAAGGTCACCGCCACGCTCGGTGAGTACGGCAAAAAAGGGCTCGCGCAACGCGGCATCCCGACCGCCGGCAACGCGCTCGCCTCCGCCGGCGGTTGTGGCGCGTACCAATGGCCGCAGCCGATCGAGATCGCCGACCGCGCGACCGGCGGCACCTGGTACAAGCAGGAGGGTGTCGTGCTGGTCGACGTCACGATCGGTACCGATGGGCTCGCCCACGACCCCGAGGTGCTGCTCGCGTTTCCGCAGGCCTTCTTCGACAAGGAAGTCGTCGACTCCTACCTGCACAGCCGGTTCAAGCCCGCGATGCTGGACGGTGTGCCGGTCGCTTCACGCATGCGCCAAAACCTGATCGTGACCTACGACAGCGGCGGGAGGCTCTGGTCCGCGGGCCGTTTTGCCCGCGTACGCGAGGCGGCGGAGCACGGCCAGACGGATGCCCAGTACGTCGTCGGCATGGCGGGAGCCCTCGACAAGACTCTCAAGATCGAGCCGGACCACGCGTGGGACCTGGTGCTGAACGCCGCGAAGGGCGGCAACGCCCGGGCCGAGTACATGATCGCGCTGCAGTACCTGCCTGGCCCGGGCTGCACAGGGCCCTCGCGCGGCACGTTGTGGCTCGAGCACGCGGTGCGCGGCGGCGAGCCCAGCGCGGCATTCGCGCTCGCCCGGCAGATCATGTCCGGCACCCCGACGGCCGCGGACCTGGACCGGGTGCGGTCGCTCCTTGCGATCGCCACCAGCGGCGATGCGCCGTATCCGCTCAGGCACGCCATCGCGCTCGCGCTCGATCCGCGCCTGCAGCCGGCGTCAGCCACGCTGCTCGCCGCGGCCGCGCAAAAGCTCGACAAGTCGATGACCGGCGTCGATCCGCAGGACTACGAGGCGATCGCCGCCGCCGCCGCGGTGACCGGCGACTTCGCGAACGCGATTTCGCTGCAGGGAAAAGCGCAATCGAAGGCCCGCTCTCTCTACTGGAACACGAGCAGCATCGATGCACGTCTCGCGCTCTACCAGCGCCAGGAGAAATTCGTCGGCGACCTGCTCGAGCTGCCGCCGACCGCGACCGCGCTGCCGCCGGTGCGCGGCATCAAGATGAAGAACTGCAGGGACAAGGGCGTGCGCTGCGAACGCGTTCGCGCCGATGAGAAGGAAAAGCCGCTCGGCTCGAATATCGAGAAATAGCGGAACGCCCTAGCGGCGCCCGATCGAGCCGATTGGCACCACGACCTCGCCGCGCCGTCCGCGGACGGGCGGCGCGGATCCGGGGCGCCAGGCCTGTCCGTAGACGACCTCGCAACTGGCCGGCAGTCGTCCCTCGACACGGTAGCGTTCGTAGGCGCTCGCGACCCGCGCGAGGCGTGTGCGCGTCGTGAGTCCCGCCGCCCTGCCGACGAGCGCGTTGCGCGAGCCCACGCCGCGCAGGTCCCGGAACAGCGCGGGCAGCGCCTCATAGGTCAGCGTGTAGCGATCGACGTCCATGACGGGGTCCGCGAAGCCGGCGCGCACGAGCGCATCGCCGATGTCGTGCATGTCGAGGAAACGGTGCACGTGCGCGGCGAGGTCGATCTCGCTCCACGCGCCGCGCAGCTCCTTGAGCGTATCGGGCCCCAACGTCGAGAACGTGACGTAGCCGCGCGGCGCCAGGATCCTGTTCAGTTCCCTGAACTGCGCGTCAAGATCGACCGACCACGGCAGCATCAGGTTCGAGAACACGAGATCGACGCTCGCGTCCCTGAACGGCAGCCTCGCGCCGTCGGCACACACGCGCTGGAAGCGCCGGCGCCAGGACTCGCGCTTCCCGGCCTCGCGCAGCATCGCGGGCGCAGCGTCGAGGGCGAGCACGCGTGCCTTGCGCCAGCGCTCGCGAAGCGCCCGCGCTGCGTGGCCGGTCCCGGTGCCGAGGTCGAGGATTACATCGGGTTCGACGGTGAGGAGGTCGAGCCGCGCGAGCATTTCCTCGCGCACTTTCGCGGCAACGACCGCGTGCTCGTCGTAGTGCGCGCTCGCGCGAGCGAACTCGCGCCTGACGGCACGCGGATCGAGCAGCGATCGGTCTGCGGCGCTCATGATCCGCGCAGGAACTCCGTCACCAGCGGCAGGAAGATCTCACGGTGTGCGAGGAACGGCGCGTGCGCTGCGCGCGGGACGATCTCGGCGCGCGCCCCGGCGATGCCGGCGGCGAGCGCGGCAATCGCCGCGGGTGGCGTCAGCCGGTCGTAGGCGCCGCCGACCACCAGAGTCGGCGCGGCCACTGCACCGAGCTCGCCGCGCAGGTCTGTAGTCCTGAGGATCTCGAGGCACGCGCCAAGCGCAGCGGTGCTCGGCTCGCCGTGCGCGAAGGCGCTCTGCTTGAGCTCGCGCAAGGTCTCGAGCTGCTTCTCATCGCCGCGCACCTGAAGGCCAAGGAACTCGTTGACCGTCGCGCGCCAGTCGCGGCGCAGGCCCGTCGCGGCGCCACCCAGCGTCTTCTCGTCGACGCCGTACGGCCAGTCGCGGCTCTTGAGGAATTTCGGCGTCGTCGCCACGAGCACGAGGCGCGGCACGCGCTTCGGGAACAACGTCGCGATGCGCAGCGCCACCATGCCGCCGAGCGACCAGCCGAGCAGGCTGCAGGTCTCGGGCAGGTGCTCGGCCACGCGCCGCGCCATGCCCTCGAGATCCGCCGAGCCCTTCGACCAGGTCGAGTGACCGTGCCCCGGAAGGTCGAGGGTGTGCACGCGAAAGTGCGCCTCGAGGCCGCGCGCAAGCTCCGTGAACAGGCCGCCGTGCAGCCCCCAGCCGTGCAGCAGCGCGACGTCGGGGCCGGCACCCGCGCTGACCCGGTACAGGCTCACGTCGCGCGCGCCGCGCGGGCGGCGAATGCGCGCGCGACGGCGCGCTCCCGGTTCGGTTGGCTCAACACGAGGTCCGCATCTCCAGCGCCGGCTCCGGACGGGAAGGCGCCCGCGAATGATGCGACGTGGCGCGCCCGCGCGCGAGTGCGATCGCCGGCGCGCTCAGCGCGCGTCGAGCATCGCGACGGTGGCGCTCGCTACGACGGCTGCTGCGGCGGTCGCGGCGACGGGCTCGGGCGTGCAGCTGCTCGCCGGCGTGTTGCCGAGGCTCCACGCGCCCAGCGCGGCGACCAGGAGTGCGGCAAGGGCGCCGGCGGCGCGAGACTTGATGGGAAACATGGCGGACCTGCGCGGGAATTGCCCGAAGCCAGCATAGGCTCCCGCATAAGTCGGAAAAACCGGGTACTCTCGATAACACTGTTCGGCAGTTCCGACCTATCGGGGAGCCCTCGTGGACCGACTCCAGGCGATGCGGGTGTACTGCCGCGTGGCGCGCCTCGGCTCCTTCGCGGCGGCCGCGGACGATCTCAGCCTGTCGCGTGCGACGGTCAGCGAGTCGGTCGCGGCGCTCGAGCGCTACCTCGGGGTGAGGCTCCTGACGCGCACCACGCGGCGCATGGCCCTGACCAGCGAGGGCGCCGAGTACCTCGAGCGCTGCCAGCGCATCCTCGCCGAGGTGGAGGCGGCGGAGCTCAGCGTGCGCGGCGCCCGTGATCGACCCCAGGGTGCGCTGCGCGTCGACGTACCAACCGCGTTCGGGCGGCATCTCTTGATGCCGGCGCTGCCGCAGTTCATGAAGCGCTATCCGGACCTTGAGCTCGACCTTCGCTTCAACGACCGGGTCGTCGACCTGGTCGCGGATCGCATCGACCTCGCGGTGCGGGTCGGCGCGGTGAAGCCGCAGGGCTACGTGGCGCGGCGCATCGCGACCACGCGGCGCGTGATCTGCGGATCTCCGGCCTACCTCGCCGCGAGCGGCCGACCGGTCCGCCCCGAGGACCTGTCCGCGCACCGGCTGCTCGGCCTTGTCAACGGCGGCACGGGCCGGCGCATCGAGTGGACGTTCCGCGGCCGGCGCCTCAAGTCGCTGCGCTATGCCGCGACCTTCAACCTTGCCGAGGCGCAGGTCGCGGCCGCGCTCGCCGGGGCGGGTCTCGCGCAGACGATCGACCTCCTGACCGCGGAGTACATCGGGCGGGGCCGCCTCGAGACAGTACTCGAAGAGTTCTCGAGCGAGGGCCCCGCGATATCGGTCGTGTTCCCCGCGGCGGCGCGCGGCGCGGTCAAGGTGAAGGTGTTCGCGGACTTCGCCGAGGGCCTATTGCTGCGCTGGCGCGCGAGCCTGCCGGGCGGCGGTGGCGCCTAGCGCCGGGCGCCACTCAGTGCGCGGACTTTCCGAACAGGTAGTCGAGCGCGATGCCGAGGAAGATGGCCAGGCCGAACCAGTGGTTGTTCAGGAACGCGCGAAAGCAGTCGCGCGGCGTGCGCGCGCGGATGAGCCACTGCTGCCACGCGAACAGGCAGGCGCCCAGCACCAGCGCGAACCGGAACCAGCGGCCGAGCCCGGCCTGCTCGGCGGCGAGCCACAGCGCCACCAGCACCATCGCCTGCATCGCCGCGATCACGAAGCGATCCGCATCGCCCAGCAGGATCGCCGATGAGCGCACGCCGAGCTTGAGGTCGTCCTCGCGATCCACCATCGCGTACATCGTGTCGTAGGCGGCCGCCCACAGCACGCCCGCGACGAACAGCAGCCAGCCGAGGCGCGATACCTGGCCGGTCTCGGCGGCGAAGGCCATCGGGATCGACCAGGAGAACGCCGCCCCGAGCCACACCTGCGGCAGCGGGAAAAAGCGCTTGAGGAACGGATACACGATCGTGAGCGCGGCGCCGGCGAAGGACAGCTCGATCGTCAGGCGGTCGAGGGTCAGCACCAGCGCGAAGGCGAGCATCGAAAGGATCGCGAAGATGAGCAGCGCCTCCGGCGGTGACACGCGCCCGGTCGCCAGCACGCGTTGCTCGGTGCGCGCGACGTGCGGGTCGACGCGACGGTCGGCGAAGTCGTTGATTGCGCAGCCTGCCGAGCGCATCAGCAGGACACCCAGCGTGAACACGACGAACACGTGCTCCCTGGGGTGGCCGTGCGCGGAGATCCAGAGCGCCCACAGCGTCGGCCACAACAGCAGCCAGACGCCGATCGGGCGATCGAGTCGCACCAGGCTCGCGTAGTCGCCGAGCGTCGAGCCCGCGCGCTTGAGCTCGAGCCAGGCGATGCCGAGGGCACCCTGCACTCGGCCGAGCGCCTTCAGCACGGCACCAGCTCCGGCAGGAAGACCTCCTGCAGCAGCAGGCGCCGGCCGCGCAGCGCGAACCACGAGCGCCGCGCCCAGACGGTCGCCGGCGTCGCGTTGAGGCCCGCGAGCGCGCGCGCCGCGAGCGGGTGTACCGCCGGGAGCGGCGCGAACTCGAAGGGCCCGCGCTCGATGCCCTCGAGCGCATTCAAGGTCGCGCCGAGGGAGGCATCGCCGAGCTCGGCGAGCCACGGGTGCGTCTCGAGCGTGTGGTCCGGGACCAGCGACTGCGCGAACACCCACGGCCGGCCGAGGCCGCTCAGCAGTGCCTCGCGGAGCAGGCAGCCCGAGCTCGGCGCTGCGAGCAGCGCCTGCTGCTCGCGGCTGAGGAATGCGAGCCGCTGCTCGATGAGCCTCACGCCGACCGGCGCACCGGTCGAGGCCGCGATCCGATCGGCGAGCGATGTGCTGTCGGTGAGCCACTCGCGCAGCGTCGGCGGGAGCGTGCGCAGCACCTCGGTGCCGGGTGCCCACATGTCGAAGGGCAGGAGGGGTGCGTTGGTCGGTGCGTAGGGATTCTTCACGGGCTCGCCTCTTGCCGGGTCACACCTTGCCGTATCGCTCGCGCGCACCGATCCAGCGGCGCAGCAGCGGCGCTATGTTATCGGGATGCCGCTCCAGCATCACCTGTGCCGCGTGCTGCACCCTGGGCAGCAGGTCGGCATCGCGCGTGAGCTCGGCGACCTTCATCTGCAGGAGCCCGGTCTGCCGCGTCCCGAGGAGCTCGCCCGGGCCCCTGAGCTCGAGATCCCGCCGCGACACCTCGAAGCCGTCGTTGGTCGAACGCATCACGTCGAGGCGCTGCCGGGCCATCGGCGACAGCGGTGCGCGGTAGAGCAGCAGGCAAGTACTCTCCTCGACCCCGCGGCCGACGCGGCCGCGCAGCTGGTGGAGCTGCGACAGGCCCATGCGCTCGGCGTTCTCGACCACCATCAGGCTCGCGTTCGGCACGTCGACCCCGACCTCGATGACCGTCGTCGCGACCAGCACGTCGAGTTCGCCGCGCTTGAAGGCGGCCATGACGGCCTCCTTCTTGGTCGGCGTCAGCCGGCCGTGCGCGAGGCCGATGCGCAGTTCCGGTAGCGCGCCGACGAGCGCCGCGTGTGTCGCTTCGGCGGCCTGGTACTCGAGTTCGTCGGACTCCTCGATCAGCGGGCAGACCCAGTAAGCCTGGCGGCCCGCGCGGCAGGCGGTCGCGATCCTCGCGACCACCTCGTCGCGGCGTGACTCCGGGATCACGACCGTCTTGATGGGCGTGCGACCCGGGGGCAGCTCGTCGATGACCGATACGTCGAGGTCGGCGTAGGCGGTCATCGCGAGGGTCCGCGGGATCGGGGTCGCGGTCATGATGAGCTGGTGCGGCACGCGCCCCTCGCCGAGGCCTTTCTCGCGCAGCGCCATCCGCTGGTGCACGCCGAAACGGTGCTGCTCGTCGATGATGACGAACGCGAGCTGGCCGAAGCGAACGCCCTCCTGGAAGAGTGCGTGAGTGCCGATCACGACCGGCACCTCTGTCCCTGAGCGGATCGCGTTCAGGGTCGACTGGCGCGCCCGGCCGGTCAACTTGCCGGACAGGAGCGCGACGCGGAGCCCGAGCGGCCTCAGCCACCGGTCGAAGTTCTGCCAGTGCTGTTCCGCGAGGAGTTCCGTCGGCGCCATCAGCGCGACCTGGAAGCCGCACTCGACCGCGGCGAGCGCTGCGAGCGCGGCGACCACAGTCTTGCCGGAGCCCACGTCCCCCTGCACCAGGCGCAGCATCGGCGACGGCGCGGCGATGTCGGCGCGCACTTCGCGCAGCACCCGCTGCTGGGCGCCCGTGAGCGCGAAGGGCAGCGCGGCCAGCAGGCGCCCCGCGAGGTCGCCCTTCGGCGCGAGCGGCCACGCCGCATCCGCGCGGATGTCCTCGCGCAGTTGCCTGAGGCTCAACTGGTGCGCCAGCAACTCCTCGAACGCGAGCCGCCGCTGCGCGGGATGGCGGCCGATCGCGAGCGGCACGAGGTCGGCCCCGGGCGGCGGGCGGTGCACGTAGCCGAGCGCCGCGGCGAGCGTCGGCAGCCCGAGGTCGGCGAGCAGCGCCGGCGGCAGCCAGTCCCTGACGCTTGAGCGCTCGACCTCGGTGAGCGCGAGTGCGGTCAGGATCCTGAGGCGCCCCTGCTGCACGCCCTCGGCCGCGGGATAGACGGGGGTGAGCGAATCCTCGGTGCGCTGCGCGTCCGGGCCGTCGGCGCGGCGGTACTCCGGGTGCACGATCTCGAGGCCGAGCGTGCCGCGCCGTGCCTCGCCGTAGCAGCGCAAGCGCACGCCGCGCTGCAGCTGCGCCTGCTGGGCACCGGTGAAGTAGAAGAACCTGAGCGTCAGGAAGCCCGAGCCGTCCGCAATCCGCACCAGCAGCTGGCGGCGCTTGCGAAAGGCGATCTCGGCGAGCTGGATCTCGCCTTCGATGACTGCGCGTTCGCCAGGACGCAGCGTCCCGATCGGCACGATCTGCGTACGGTCCTCGTAGCGCGCGGGCAGCAGGAAGAGGAGGTCCGCGACCGTCTCGATGCCGAGCTTGGCGAGCTTCTCGGCGAGCGCCGCACCGACTCCCTTCAGCGTCGTGACGGGCAGCCGCTCGGCATCGCCGGCCCCGCTGCCGGCGCCCTCGGCGAGAGGTGCCGCCCGGTTCACAGCTCCAGGATGCAATCCGCCTCGACCGCGGCGCCGCGCGGGAGCGAGGCGACCCCGACCGCCGCGCGCGCGGGGTAGGGCTCGGCGAAGTACTCGGCCATGACCTTGTTGACCTGCGCGAAGTTGCCCATGTCGACCAGGAAGATCGT
This sequence comes from Pseudomonadota bacterium, assembly GCA_025355245.1. Taxonomy (GTDB): domain Bacteria; phylum Pseudomonadota; class Gammaproteobacteria; order Steroidobacterales; family Steroidobacteraceae; genus CAIKZZ01. Next base: position 10,371 of record JANXZZ010000179.1, read on the forward strand.
GACCCGCACCGCCGAGTTGAGCGAACCGCCCGCGGCGGTCGCGATCGCTTTCAGGTTGTCGAACACGCGACGCACCTGCGCCTCGAAGTCGCCCGTCACCATTTCCTTGGTTGCGGGGTCGAGCGGAATCTGCCCCGAGATATAGACGGTGTTGCCGACCTTGACCGCTTGCGAGTAAGTGCCGATCGCGGCCGGTGCGGCGGCGGTCGAGATGATCGTGCGTGCCATGCGAACCTCGCGGTTGAATCCCGCCGCATTCTCGCACGGCCCCGCGGGCCTGGGTGGCTCAGGCGAGCGTGCGCGCGACCGAGAGGACCTCGGGCATCGAGCGAATCGCGCGGATCACCCGGGCGAGCTGGGCGCGGTCGCGGACCGCCAGCTCGAAGCTGATCGATGAGGAGTCCGAGTCGCGCTCGACCACCGACAGGTGGCCGATGTTGGTCTCGGTCGCGGCGATCGCGGAGGCGATCGCGGCCAGCACGCCGGGGCGGTTCTGCACCTCGACCTTGATCTCGGAGGCGAAGCTGCGTTCGTTCGCCTTCTGCCACGAGACCGGCAGCCACTTGTCCGGCTGCTTGTGCCAGCCGGCGAGGTTGCCGCAGCGCGCACGGTGAATGACGACGCCGCGTCCCGTCGACAGGAACGCGATGATCGGATCGTAGGGGATCGGAAAACAGCAGCGCGCGTAGGTGACCACCAGGCCCTCGGTGCCGGCGATCGCGAACGGCGTCGCGGTGTGCGCTTCCTCGCCCGCCGCGTGCTCGCTCCGGTCCGCCGGCAACAGGTGGCGCGCCACCAGCGGCGCCAGGCGTTCGCCGAGGCCGACCTTCTCGAACAGGTCGTCCGGATCCTTGGCGCCCAACGCGCGCGTGGCACCGGCGATCGTTTCGGCATCGATGCCCTTCAAATTGAGCTTGAACTCGCCGAGCGCCTGGCTGACGAGGCGCCGCCCAAGGTCGACGGCCTCGCTCTTCTTCATGGTCTTGAGGTAGCCGCGGATCGAGGCGCGCGCCTTCGCCGTCACGACGAAGTTGGCCCAGGCGGGATTCGGCGTCGCGCCCTTGGCGGTGATGACCTCGACCGTCTGGCCGTTCCTGAGCGCCGTGCGCAACGGCACGAGGCGTCGGTCGATCTTGGCAGCGACGCAGCGCCGGCCGACGTCGGTGTGCACCGCGTAGGCGAAGTCGACGCAGGTCGCGCCGCGCGGCAGGCGCAGGATGTCGCCCTTCGGCGTGAACACGTAGACCTTGTCGGGAAACAGGTCGACCTTGACGCTCTCCAGGAACTCCTCGGGATTGCCGCCTTCCTGCATCTGCATGAGGCTGGCGAGCCACTCGCGCGCACGCTCGTGGCTGCTCGTGCCCGCGTCCTCGCCGACCTTGTACTGCCAGTGCGCCGCAATGCCGTTCTCGGCGAGGCGGTGCATGTCCTCGGTGCGGATCTGGATCTCGAGCGGCACGCCGTTCGGACCGAACAGCGTCGTGTGCAGCGACTGGTAGCCGTTCAGGCGCGGGATCGCGATGTAGTCCTTGAAGCGGCCGGGCATGGGCTTGTAGAGGCCGTGCACCAGGCCGAGCGCGCGGTAGCAGCCATCGACCGAGTCGACGACGACGCGCAGGCCGTAGACGTCGATGACGTCCGAGAGCGCGACCCGCTTCCTGCGCATCTTCTGGTAGATGCTGTAGAGGTGCTTCTCGCGCGAATCGACCTGGCCGTTCAAGGCAGCCTTCTTGAGCGCGCCGAGGATGTTCGAGGTGATCTTCGGCAGGAATTCCTTCTGGTTGCCGCGACTCTTGCGCAGCTCGCGCTCGAGGACCTTGTAGCGCTGCGGGTAGAGCGCGCGAAAGCCAAGCTCCTCGAGCTCGAGCTTGATCGAATGGATGCCGAGCCGGTTGGCGATCGGCGCGTAGATGTCGAGCGTCTCGATCGCGATGCGGCGGCGCTTCGGCGCCGGCATCGCGCCTAGCGTGCGCATGTTGTGGGTGCGATCCGCGAGCTTGACCATGATCACGCGGATGTCGCGCACCATGGCGAGGATCATCTTGCGGAACGACTCCGCCTGCGCTTCCTGGCGGCTCTTGAACTGGACCTTGTCGAGCTTGGAGACGCCGTCGACGAGTTCGCCGATCTCACGGCCGAAGCGCGCGACGATCTCGTCCTTCGCCGTCGGCGTGTCCTCGATCACATCGTGCAGGAGCGCCGCGCAGATCGTCTGGCCGTCGAGGTGCAGGTCGGCGAGGATGCCGGCGACCGCGACGGGGTGCGTGATGTACGCCTCGCCCGTCAGGCGCTTCTGGCCGCGGTGCGATTCGTTGGCTAGCTCGTAGGCTTCCTGGACGCGCTCGACCTGCTCGGGTGGCAGGTAGTCCTCGAGCTTGGCGATGAGCTGGGAAATCCCGGGGGAGCGGCGTCCGCCCGGCAGGAAGCTCAGCAGGGAGGACGCATAATCCATCGCTTCCCTGTCGAGTGAGAGTCAGCGATCTCCGGTCAGTCGCCGAGGCCGAACTGCGGCGCGCGGAAGTCGGGCGGCAGGTCGAGCGGGCTCTCGGGCTGCATGTTCGGCTGCACGGGCTCGGGATCGGCTTCGAGCAGGAGCGCGCTGTTCACCTTGCCCTCAGCGATCTCGCGCAGCGCCACCACCGTCGGTTTGTCGTTCTGCCAGTCCACGAGCGCATCGGCTCCGTTCGCGAGGCGACGGGCGCGCTTGGCGGCGATGAGTACCAGCTCGAACTGGTTCTCGACGCCTTCCTGATGCAGACAGTCTTCGATGGTGATACGGGCCATGAGAGGGACATTCCAGTAATGAACAGACGGTCTATCAGGATAGCCGATCGGGCCACCGCTCGGCCAGCCGGCTGAGCGTTTCGCCGCTTTGCCAGCGGCGACGCCGGCGCCACGCCTCGTGGCTCCGACCTTCGCCGGCGCGGCCGTCAATTGATTGATTTATAACACTTTCCTCAGAACGTGCGTGGGAACCGACGACCCGGCCCTGCGCGCGTCATCGTTTCGACAGGCAAACACCGGAACATGCCGATCTTGCCAACGGTCCCGAGCTGGCCCGGCGCGGAACGAACTGCCGGGGACGGCGGTGGCGATCCTGGGCCACCGGGCGCCGACGGGAGCGGCCTGACGAGCGCGTTGCGAGTCCCTCAACCGAGATACCGATGACACCCCAGGACGACGTCCCGCCGCCCGCCCCACTCCCCCGTGTCGTGCCGAGGCACATCCAGATTCGCTGGCTGGCCGCGGTCGCTGCCGCGCTCGTGCTGGTATTCGCGGTCGCCGCGTTCTGGCGCAGCGGCTCGAGCACGTCCGCGCCACAAGGCGCCCAGGGCCGCGCGACCACCTTCCGTCCGACCGCGCAGCAGTTGAAGACGCTGACCATCGAGCCCGTGGTGCTGCACCGCTTCGCGCCGGTCGAGGTCGCGGACGGGCGCATCGCAGTCAATGGCGATCGGACCACCGCGGTGTACTCGCCCTACAGCGGGCGGGTGGTCGAGGTCCTCGCGCATCCGTCGGACCGCGTGACGGAGGGCGGCACGCTCGCGATCATCGAGGCGAGCGAGACGGCGGACGCGCAAAGCAGCTTTCGCGCGGCGCTCGGCCAGCAGCGACTCGCCCACGCCGCCGATGAGCGCAAGCGCGCGCTCCTCGCCGTCAACGGCGCCTCGCAGCAGGAAGCCCAACAGGCGGCGGCGGACCTCGCATCGGCCGAGGCCGCGTTGTCCGCGGCGCGCAGCCACCTGCAGATCCTCGGACAGTCGCCCGCCGCGATCGAGGCCCTCGCGGCGGGCGGCCCTGCCGATGCGCGCACCGCGCTGCGCTCGCCGATCGCCGGCGTCGTCGTCGATCGGCAGCTGGGTCCCGGCCAGTACCTCACCGCGGCGAGTGGCATCGCGGTCTATTCGGTGGCCGACCTGCGCAGCGTCTGGGTCGTCGGCACGCTCAGCGAGCGCACAACGCCGCGCATTCGCCGCGGCCAGAGCGTGTCGGTCACGACCGCCGCGTGGCCAGGCCGGACCTTCACGACCCACCTCGACTACGTCGCCGCGGGCATCGACCCCGCGACGCATCGCCTAAATGTCCGCGCCACGATCGACAACGCGGACGGGGCGCTCAGGCCCGAGATGCTGGCGACGCTGCGCATCGAGGCGGGTGATGCGAAGCAGGCTCCGGCGGTTGCCGCCGAGGCGGTGCTCTACGAGGGCGATCGCGCCCACGTCTGGGTCGCGGCCGCGGACGGGTCGATCGCGCTTCGCGAGCTTCGGGTCGGCCTCGCGGGGGACGGCCTCGTCGAGGTCGTCGAGGGACTCACCGTCGGCGAGCGGGTTGTCACGCGCGGCGGCCTGTTCGTCGATCGCGCCGCCCGGCTCGAGTGATGATGAACGGGCTCGTCGAGTTCGCGCTGCGCCAGCGAGTGCTGGTCGCGGCGCTGCTCGTGCTCGTGCTCGGTGGCGGCGCGGCGGGATTCGCCGCGCTCAACATCGAGGCGTACCCGGACCCGGTGCCACCGCTGGTCGACATCGTGACGCAGAGTCCCGGCCAGTCGGCCGAGGAGATCGAGCGCTACATCACGATCCCGATCGAAGTGCAGATGGCGGGCATTCCGCACGTGCAGGCGATCCGCACGATCTCGCTGTTCGGCCTTTCCGACGTCAAGGTGCAGTTCACCTACGACTTCAGCTACGAGCGCGCCGAGCAGTGGGTGGTGAACCGCCTGGCGCAGCTGCCGCCGCTCGCGAACAGCGTGCAGCCCGGGATTTCGCCGACGAGCCCGATCGGCGAGGTCTACCGCTATCAGGTGCGCGGGCCGACGGGCTACTCGGTCACGGACCTGAAGACGCTGCAGGACTGGGTGCTCGAGCGGCGCTTCAAGGCCGTGCCCGGCGTGATCGACGTGACCGGCTGGGGCGGCAAGACCAAGACCTACGACATCACGGTCGACCAGCGCCGCCTTGCCGGCTACGGGCTCGGCCTGCCGCAGGTGCTGCAGGCGGTCGGCAACGCCAACATCAACGTCGGCGGCCAGACCGTCAACATCGGCGCGCAATCCGCGGTCGTGCGCGGCGTCGGGCTGATCCATTCGGTCGAGGACGTGCGCCACACGCTTCTCGGCAGCAGCCACGGCACGCCGATCTACGTGGGCGATGTCGCCGAGATCAGCGTCGGCAACCAGCCGCGGCTCGGGATCGCGGGTCGTGGCGATGAGGACGATATCGTGCAGGGCATCGTGCTGATGCGCCGCGGCGCTGCCAGCACCCCGACCATCGAGGCGGTGAAGCGCGAAGCTGCACTGATCAACGCCTCCGGCGTCCTGCCCCCCGGCGTCGCTATCGAGCGCATCTACGATCGCAGCGATCTCATCAGGGTCACGACGCGGACGGTCCTGCACAACATGCTGGCGGGCGTCGCGTTCATCTTCCTTCTTCAATGGGCGTTCCTCGGCAACCTGCGCACCGCGCTCATCGTGGCGACGACGATCCCGTTCGCGCTCGCCTTCGCGATCGGCCTCATGGTGCTGCGCGGCGAGTCGGCGAACCTGCTCTCGGTCGGGGCGATCGACTTCGGGCTGATCGTCGATGCGACCGTGATCATCATGGAGAACATCTTCCGGCACCTCGCGGAGACCTCCTCGCACCAGGTCCGGGGACCCACGCTGCTGCACACGATGCGCACGCCCTCGGGATTCACCGGCAAGTTCGCGACGATCGCGAACGCATCGGCCGAGGTCAGCCGCTCGATCTTCTTCGCCGCGGCCATCCTCATCGCCGGATTCCTGCCACTGTTTACTTTGTCGGGCATCGAGGGACACATCTTCGGGCCGATGGCGAAGACCTACGCCTATGCGATCTCGGGCGGCCTGCTCGCAACGTTCACCGTCGCCCCGGCGCTCGCCGCGATGCTGCTGCCGGCCGACGTCGAGGAGCGCGAGACCTGGCTGGTGGCGCAGATCCGCCGCATCAACGCGCCGATCATCGAATTCGCGCTCGCCAACCGGCTGCTGCTGGTCGGGCTCGCGGCGCTGCTCGCGCTCGCAGCCCTGCTCGCGGCGCGCACGCTCGGGCTCGAGTTCCTGCCGAAGCTCGAGGAAGGCAACCTGTGGATCCGCGCGACGTTCCCGACTTCGATATCGCTCGAGGAAGGCAACGGCTACGTGAATCGCATGCGCCGCGCGATCGCGGCCTACCCGGAAGTCGAGACCGTCGTCTCGCAGCACGGCCGGCCCGACGACGGGACCGACGCGACCGGGTTCTTCAACGCCGAGTTCTTCGTGCCGCTCAAGCCCTTCGAGCGCTGGCCGGCGGGTGTCGACAAGGAGAAGCTCACCGCACAGCTGACGGCCGATCTCGATGGCCGCTTCCCGGGGGTTGAGTTCAACTTCTCGCAGTACATCCAGGACAACGTCGAGGAGGCGGCGTCCGGGGTCAAGGGCGAGAACTCGGTGAAGATCTACGGCAACGACCTCGAGACGCTTGAAGCGACCGCGACGCGTGTCGCGGGCGTGCTCGCCGAGATCCCGGGCATCACGGACCTCGCGGTGCTGCGTTCGCTCGGCCAGCCGACCATCCGCATCGACGTCGATCGCCTCAGGGCCGCGCGCTTCGGCCTTGCGCCGGGCGATGTGAACGCGGTCGTCCAGTCCGCGATCGGCGGCCAGTCGGCCGGGGATCTCTACGAGGAGAGCAGCGATCGCCACTTTCCGATGATCGTCAGGCTCGCCGCACCGTACCGCCAGAGCCTCGAGGCGATCGGCCGCATCGAGATCGCCGCGCCCGACCCCGCCGGCGGCTCTACGCCGGTGCCGGTCGCGCTCTCCGACGTCGCGACTGTGCACCTCGTGTCCGGCGCCTCGTTCATCTACCGCGAGCAGCAGCAGCGCTACGTGCCGATCAAGTTCAGTGTGCGCGGCCGCGACCTTGGCAGCGCGGTGCTCGAGGCCGAGCGGCGCGTCGAGGAGGAGGTGCCGCTGCCGGGCGGCTATCGACTCGAGTGGGTGGGCGAATTCGGTAACCTGCGCGAGGCGCTCGGCCGGCTCGCGCTCGCGGTGCCAATCGCGATCGTGCTGATCTGCCTGCTCCTCTACCTCAACTTCGGCCGCATCCGCGACGTACTGCTGGCCGCGAGCGTGATCCCGATGGCGATGATCGGCGGCGTGTTCACGCTGCGGCTCACCGGCACGCCGTTCAGCGTCTCGGCGGCCATCGGCTTCATCGCGCTGTTTGGAATCGCGGCGATGGACGGGATCCTGGTCCTGTCCTATTACAACCTCTGCCTCGGTGCGGGGCTCGATCGGGTTGCCGCGATCCGCCAGACGACGCACACGCAGCTGAGGCCGGTCATGATGACCTGCATCGTCGCCTGCGTCGGATTGATCCCGGCGGCAATCTCGACCGGCATCGGTTCGCAGGTGCAGCGACCGCTCGCGCTCGTCGTGGTCGGCGGCATGCTGCTCGCGCCGGCACTCATCCTGATCGTGCTGCCGATCCTGATCCTCCGGTTCTCCGGCCGCCGCCCCGCTTTGCAGACGGATGAAGGGATGGCGAGCGAGGGGGACGTGCCGTGAGCGTCAGGCTCGGCACCGCGTTCGCCGCACTCCTCGTGCTCGCGGCCTGCGCGGTCGGGCCCGATTTCAAGCGACCGGCCGCGCCGGAGGCCGATCGCTTCGTGCCGGGTGCGACGCTGGCCGACAGCGATGCGCAGCGCTTCATCGCCGGCGCGCCCGTGCCGGCGCGCTGGTGGACGGCATTTCACTCGCCGGCCATCGATGCGCTCGTCGAGGAAGCCTTCGCCGCGAACCCCAGCGTCGCCGCCGCGCAGGCGGCGCTCAGGCAGGCGCGCGAGAACTACCTGGCACAGCGCAGCAGCTTCTTTCCGAACGTGGGCGCCGGCGCAGGCGCAAGCCGCAATCGCAACCCGGTCAGCGTCCTCGCGCCGACGTTGACCTCGGGCGCTCCGCTCTACAATCTCTACACGGCGGACGTGAGCGTCAGCTACACGCTCGATGTCTTCGGCGGCAACCGGCGCGCGACCGAATCGCAGCGGGCCCTTGCGGAGGCCAGCCGCTTCCAGCTCGATGCCACCTACCTCACCGTTGCCGGCAACGTCGTGGTCGCGGCCGTGCAGCAGGCCGGACTCGGCGCCGAGGTGGCCGCGACCGAACGCGCGATCGGCTTCGAACGGGACAGCCTCGCGATCTTGAAGAAACAGTTCGATCTCGGTGGCGTCGACCGGCTCGATGTCGCGGCGCAGGAAACCGCACTCGCCGGCCTCGAGGCAACCCTGCCACCGCTACGCCGGCAGCTGCAGGCGACGCGCCACCTGCTCGCAACACTCACGGGCCACCTGCCCGCGGACGCCGCGCCCGAAGTGGTCGCGCTCGATGGGCTCACCCTGCCCGCCGAGGTCCCGCTCGGCCTACCCGCCGATCTCGTGAACCGCCGCCCCGACGTGCGCGCCGCGGAGGCCGAGTTGCACGCGGCGACGGCGGACGACGGCGTTGCGATCGCGAACCTGCTGCCGGCGATCACACTCAACGGCAATATCGGCAGCAGTGCGACCGCGCTCGATCAGTTGCTCAAGTCCGGGACCGGGTTCTGGAGCGCGGGGGCGAACCTCACGCAGACGCTGTTCGCGGGCGGCCAGCTCCTGCACCGCAAGCGCAGCGTCGATGCCGCGCTCGATCAGGCCGCAGCCAACTATCGCGCAACGGTGCTGGCGGCGTTCCAGGACGTCGCCGATTCGCTGCGCGCGCTCGAGAGCGATGCCGCGGTGCTCGAGGCGTCCACGCGCGCGGAGCGTAGCGCTGACGAGGGGCTTGCCATCGTGCGCCGGCGCCAGGAACTGGGCGGGGTCAACTACTTGGTGCTCCTCGGCGCCGAACAGGCGGCCGAGCAGACCCGGATCGCGCGCCTGTCGGCCGCCACCGCGCGCCTCGCCGACACGGCGACGCTTTTCCAGGCCCTCGCGGGCGCGACCGAAAGGCGCTAGAGCGCTCGCTAGTCGAGCAGCGAGGAGGCGAAGGTCGCGAGGCCAGGTCGCGCCCGTTCGAGGCCGCGGGCATCGCCGGCGACGATGCGCTCGAGGTCCTCGAGCGCCCGCTCAAACTCGTCGTTGACGATCACGTAGCGAAATTCAGGCCAGTGCGAGAGCTCGGTCACCGAGTCCCGCAGCCGGCGCGCAATGACTTCCGGGCTATCGGTGCGCCGTCCGGCGAGACGCTCGCCCAGTGCCGCGCGGGACGGTGGCAGGACAAACACGTCGATCGCCTCCGGTAGCCGTGCGCGGATCTGCTGCGCGCCCTGCCAGTCGATCTCGAGCAGGAGATCACGGCCCGCCTCGAGCGCTTCCTCGACCTGGGCGCGACCGGTTCCGTACAGGTTGTCGAAAACGCTCGCGTACTCGAGGAACTGCTCGGCCACAATCATGTGCTCGAAGGTCGCGCGGTCGACGAAGTGGTAGTCGCGGCCGTCAACCTCGTTCGGGCGGCGCGGACGCGTCGTGTGCGACACCGAAAACCCGAGGCCGGGCACGCCGGCCGTCAATGCCTTCACGAGGCTCGTCTTGCCGGTGCCGGAGGCGGCGGCGATCACGAACAATCTGCCGCGGCGGTGAGGTATCAAGGGTGCCATCGCGTTAGCGGACGTGGCGGTGCGGGACGCCGAGCGCCGTCGTGTACGCCCAGCATCGACCGGAAATGCTCGCCGAACCCAGGAGAATAAAGACTGCTTTCATCCAGTTTTCCGTCCGAGCGCGATGTGAAGCGGAGAGCCAGGGTTCCGCAGGCCCGGAAATCCTTGACGCACTGCGACGCACACGTGGCCGCGACCCGAGGAGCGCAACGGCACGCGAACGACCGCGGCAGATTGTACCTTCGGAGCGGCGCAAGCGAAGCGCCCGGCGATCGTGGGCCCGCGATTTGGGGCCGGGCCGCTGGCGCCATTCCCAAGTCTTGCGCTTGCACGATCGAGGTCCGCGGCGTGCGAGGATATCGGCAAATGCGGCAATTCCATGCGCCGCGACGACGAGCTGAACACACAAGGACGTACCCATGGGCAGGATCTGCCTCGGGCTAATTCTCCTGCTCGGTAGCGCTCTCCCTGCGCTTGCCACCGCCGGCACGCCGGTGCCGCGCGTCATCGCGCTGCCCGCCCACGGCGCGCTCGTCCTCACGATACCGGACGGGTGGCAAGATGAAACACGACAACCAGGGCAACGGCTCCCGCCCACCGTCCTCATAGGGCCGCGCGAAGGCCAAAAGTTCCAGATATTGATCAGCGTCGTGTGCCCGCTCAGCGCGACCGCGGGACGCACGGATGAAGCCACGCTGCGTGCGGAGGTGGCATCCGCGGCGAAATCCGCGCAGCCGCAAGCCGTCGAGCAGTCGCTGCCAATCAAGGAGTTTGCTGGCGCCGACGGACGAGGCTTCTGCTTTTTCGCGACGGATCGCGCTCCGGCCCCCGGCGAGTTCAAGTATCTGACCCAGGGAGCCATACGGCTGGGCAAGATCGCACTGGTATTCACCGTGTTAACGAACGACGGCCAAGACACGGTTATCAAACAAGTGTTCGAGATGCTGCGGACGGCGGAGCATCGGCCAGGCGGCGCGTCACTATGATCGTGCGACCGGGTCCTTCAGGGAACCACGACGCTAGCTAGCTCAGCGTCGCGCCGGCGCTACTCGACGTTCTGGACCTGCTCGCGCATCTGCTCGATCAGGACCTTCATGTCGACCGCTGCGCTCGTCGTCTCGCTGTCCTGCGACTTCGACGAAAGCGTGTTGGCCTCGCGGTTGAATTCCTGCATGAGGAAATCGAGGCGCCGTCCGGCGGGTTCGCTGCCATCGAGCGCCTTGCTCGCTTCGGCGACGTGGCTCGACAATCGGTCGAGTTCCTCGTCCACGTCCATTCGCGACAGCGCGAGTGCGAGCTCTTGTTCAAACCGGTCGCGGTTCGGTTCCGCGGGCAGCGTCAGCTGGCCGAGCCGCTCCTCGAGCCGCGCGCGAATCCGCCCGCGCACGTCGGGCAGGCGAGCGCGGATGGCGGCGACAATCCCCTCAAGCTGCCGGCAGCGCCCGCCGAGCATGACGGCGATGCGTTCGCCCTCGCTGGCGCGACTCGCAGTGAGATCGGCAAGTGCTGACTTGAGCGTCGAGGTGGCGGCGCCGAGCAGCGGGCCACGGTCGTGTTCCGGTTCCTTGAGGACGCCCGGCCAGCGCATCAGGTCGAGCGGAGTGGGCGAGGCGAGCGTGCCGCGATGTGCCGTTGCCCGGCGCGTGACTTCCTGCGCCCGCTCGATCAGTTCGTCAAGGAACGGCGCGTCGATCTCGAGGGAGGCCGAGGCACCCTGTGGCGCCCGATACTGAAGGGTCGCATCGAGCTTGCCGCGACGGACGGCTGCTGAAATCGTGGAACGGAACTCACTCTCCAACGACCTAAAATCATCGGGAAGCCGCAGACTGACCTCGAGATAGCGGTGATTGACGGTCCGCAGCTCCCAGGCCAGCGTCCCGAATGCGTCCGAATGTTCGCGGCGCGCGAAGCCTGTCATGCTGCGGATCATCGTGGTCCGTGTGCTATAAAACCCGGCCACACTTTAGCAGCCCCAGCGTGGACGTGGGGGTGGGGAATCGGCCCTTGCAAATTGAATACGCGGACCTGAGCCTCGTCGGTCACCGTGAGGACAACCAGGATCGCGTCGGCGTCGCCGCCGGCGAGCATGCCGCGTTCGTGATAGCGGTTGATGGCATGGGCGGCCACAGCAACGGCGCGAAGGCGGCCGAAACCGCTCTCGCCTCCCTGACCGCAAGCTTTTGGCAGCAGGTCCACCCGCTCTTCGATCCGCTCGGCTTCCTGCACCTCGCGCTTGGCCGGGCGCACGAGGACGTGGTCGCGCTTGGCAACGGCTTGCCGCTCGAGCAGCGTCCGCGCGCGACCTGCGCGGTATCCCTCGTGCAGGAAGGCGCGGCCTGGTGGGGGCACGTCGGCGACAGCAGGGTCTATCAGGTTCGCAACGGCGAGGTCATCGCCCGCACGCGCGATCACAGCCACGTCGAGCAGCTGCTGCGCGACGGACTGATCACCGAGGCCGAGGCGCATGGCCATCCGATGCGCAACTTCGTCGAGGCCTGCGTCGGCGGTGATCCGATGCTGACTGAGATGACAATTGGCCGGCGCCAGCCGCTCAAGCGTGGCGACATACTGCTGACCTGCACCGACGGACTGTGGGCGAACATGCGAGACTCCGAAGTTGCAGCGCCATGGCGGTCCTCGGCGAACCTCCGTGAGATCCTCGCTGAAATCTGCGCGCGCGCGGTGCTCGCATCCGCGCCACACAGTGACAATACGTCGGCCGCAGTCCTGCGTTGGCTGGCCTGAGCATCTAGCGGAGTCGCAATGCGTCCGAGTGGCAGATCCCCCGACCAGCTGCGCAGCGTCGCGTTCACGCGCCATTTCACGCGCCACGCGGAGGGCTCCGTGCTCGTCGCCTTCGGCGACACGCGCGTGCTCTGCACGGCCACCATCGAGAGCGGCGTGCCGCACTTCCTCAGGAATTCGGGCCAGGGCTGGATAACGGCCGAGTACGGCATGCTGCCGCGCGCCACGCATACCCGCAGCCCGCGGGAGGCCGCGCGCGGCAAGCAGAGCGGGCGCACGCAGGAGATCCAGCGCCTGATCGGCCGGAGCCTCAGGGCCGTCGTCGACATGAAGGCGCTCGGCGAGCGCACGATCACGCTCGACTGCGACGTGCTGCAGGCCGACGGCGGCACCCGCACCGCCGCGATCACCGGCAGCTACGTCGCGCTCGCCGATGCGGTTGCGACGCTGATCAAGCGACGCGAGCTCAGCCAGAGCCCGTTGCACGGCCAGGTTGCGGCGGTGTCGGTCGGTATCGTTGGCGGCGCAGCGGTCATCGACCTCGACTACAAGGAGGATTCCGAGGCCGAAACCGACATGAACGTGGTCATGAACGGTGGCGGCGGCTTCGTCGAGGTCCAGGGCACGGCCGAAGGCCACGCCTTTCGCCGCCACGAGCTCGACGAACTCCTGAACCTGGCGGCGAAGGGCATCGGAGAGCTAGTCGCGCTGCAGCGCCAGGCCCTCGCCGACGGCGACTAGCCGTGCCGCCCTACCTGCCGCGACTCGTCGTCGCCAGCAGCAATCGCGGCAAGCTGCGCGAGCTCCGCAGCCTGCTCGGCGGCTTCGCCGCCGAGATCCTGTCGCAGTCGGAGCTCGGCATCGCCCCGGCGGAGGAGAGCGAATCGAGCTTCGAGGGCAATGCCCTGCTCAAGGCCCGCCATGCCGCGCGCCTCTCGGGCTCGCCCGCGCTTGCCGATGACTCGGGGCTCGAGGTCGATGCGCTCGGCGGCCGGCCGGGCGTCTACTCGGCGCGCTACGCGGGGCCCGATGCGGGCGATGCCGACAACAACGCGCTGCTGCTGCGCGAGCTCGCGGACGTTGCGGCACCGCGCGCCGCGCGCTATCGCTGCGCGATCGCATTCGTGCGCGAGGCGAGCGAGCCCGCGCCGCTCGTCGTGACCGGCAGCTGGGAAGGACGCATTGCGCTCGTGCCGCGCGGCGCGGGTGGCTTTGGCTACGATCCGCTGTTCCTCGTCGGCGACGGCACGTTGACGGCGGCGGAACTCGGAGCGGACGAGAAGAACCGCATCTCGCACCGCGCGCTTGCGCTGCGCGCACTCCTTGGGCGCCTGGAGTTCGCGTGAGCGCATTCATCGAACCGCCGCTCGGCCTCTACATCCACCTGCCATGGTGCGTGCGCAAGTGTCCGTACTGCGACTTCAATTCGCACGTCCACAAGGGTGCGCTGCCCGAGGCCGACTACGTCGGCGCGCTCCTCGAGGACCTCGACGCCGACCTGCCGCTCGTCGGTGGCCGGATCGTCGACACGGTATTCGTCGGTGGCGGTACGCCGAGCCTGTTTAGCGCCGAGAGCATCGCGGAGCTGTTCACCGGGATCCGCGCGCGCATCGAGTTCGCGCCCGCGGTCGAGGTCACGCTCGAGGCAAACCCGGGCACTGTCGAGCACGGGCGTTTCGCGGGCTATCGCGAGGCCGGGGTCAACCGCATTTCGCTCGGCGCACAGAGCTTCAATGCCCGCCAGCTAGCGGTGCTCGGCCGCATCCACGGGGTCGCGGATACCGCGCGGGCGGTCGGCGAGATTCTCGGCGGCGGGCTCAGCAACTTCAACCTCGATGTCATGTACGCGCTCCCGGAGCAGACCGTCCGCAACGCAAACGACGACATCGACGCTGCCCTCGCGCTCGGGCCGCCGCACCTGTCGCATTACCAGCTCGCGCTCGAACCCGGAACCGTCTTTCACGAGCGCCCGCCGGTGCTGCCAGACGAGGACGTGGCGGAGGCAATCGAATCGACGACCCACGAACGCCTCGAGGGCGCGGGCTACCAGCAGTACGAGATCTCGGCGTGGGCGCGCCCGGGCGCCGAGTGCCGCCACAACCTCAACTACTGGCAGTTCGGCGACTACCTCGGCATCGGCGCGGGCGCGCACGGCAAGCTCACCGACGCGAGCGAAGGGACGCTCAAGCGCACGGTCAAGACCAAGCAACCGCGGGAATTCCTCGAGCGTGCGCGCAATCGCACCGGCCAGCGGACGATCGCGGAAGTGCCCGCGGGCGAGCGCGTGTTCGAGTTCATGCTGAACGCGTTGCGCCTGCCGGCTGGCTTCTCGGTGGAGCAGTTCGAGACCCGTACCGGCCTACCGATTTCGGCCGCGCTCGGGACCCTGAAGGCGGCAGAGGGCCGCGGTCTCGTCGCCCAGTCGGGCGCGATCTGGCACCCGACCGGCCTCGGGGGACGATTTCTCAATGACTTGCAGTCGATGTTTCTGCCCAAGAGGCACTGAACCTGCCGCGCGGGCGGGCCGCTGAACGCGCTCTCCAGTGCGCGGAAAACGGGCCGCAAAAAGGCTTGACTTCCGGGTCGTTATGTAGCGTGCGCAGGGTTCCGCGGCCAAACTTGTACACACCGGCCACATGCGTTCGCAAAAGTGTGGACTAACGCACGATTCCTGACTCGTTACGTCAGGATGTGCATGTTAAGTACCTGATTAATAAGTATTCATTGACGTGTTTACTTTTTAACCAAAACGACATGAAACGTATTTTGTGCGGTCTTGCGGCGGCGCGACCAGCAGTCATCCACACAGTTATCCACAGGAATTGTGGATAAGCGGGGTGGGCTCAAGTGGCATAGACCGTTACACGTCTGTCTTCACAAGGCGCCACTCCTGACGGGCGCAACCCGGTGCGTTAGTACGGGTTTTTGCCTGGGGGTTGTTTGAGCGTGCAGGCGCCCCCATAGCTGCCTTGCGGCAGTGGTCCCTGCCACCTATACTTCGCCCCCTTTTTCCCCGACCAGACCCATAAAGAGCGTGCCATGAAGGCCGGAACCCATCCCGAGTACAAGACCATCAGCGTGACCTGCAGCTGCGGCAACACCTTCGAGACGGGGTCGACCCTCGGCCACGATCTCGCGATCGAGGTGTGCGCGAACTGCCACCCGTTCTACACGGGCAAGCAGAAGATCGTCGACAGCGGCGGTCGCGTCGACAAGTTCCGCAAGCGCTACGCGGCCGCGCAGGCCGCGCGCTGATCGCGAGCCTGCGGGCCTGACGCCCGCGGCCGCTTCGTGAACGCCCGGCCCGTGCCGGGCGTTTTCATTTGAGGCCCCGGCGCGAGGCCGCCCGCCTCGCATCCGATTCGAATCCGCACGCGCGCACGCCGCGCGAGGCACGCGCGTTCGTCCCGAACCCGCTCTGCGCATCGGGGTTCGACGCAGCAGCGCGCAGACGCGCCGCTGACGGCGTCGCGCACGTTGTGATGCGCCACGCAGATTGCTGCACGCACGTGCACTCCGCGCGAAGCGGGCCGCTATACGGACACAGGTATTTCCAACCACGCCGTGGTGCGTTCGGCAACGCGCCCGGGCGCGGCTGTTGCCTTGATTCTTGCGCTGCAGCGTGACAGGCTGACTCCACTCACGGAACCCCCGATGCCGACCAAGAAGTACACGCTTACCAACGTTGCTACCGGTAAGAGCAGCGAGCTTGAGGCGCTGTCGCCGACCATCGGTCCCGACGTACTCAACATCGCCCCGCTCGCGAAGGACCACGGCCTTTTCACCTTTGACCCGGGGTTCATGTCGACCGCCGCCTGCGAGTCGAAGATCACCTTCATCGACGGCGAGAAGGGCGTGCTTCTGTACCGCGGCTACCCGGTCGAGCAGCTCGCGGCGAAGAGCTCCTTCATCGAGGTCGCCTACCTCTTGATCTACGGCGAGCTGCCGTCGCCCGCGCAGCTCGCGGAATTCGGCCGCAGCATCACGCGCCACTCGATGATCAACGAGTCGCTGCGGCGCTTCTACAACGGCTTTCACCACGATGCGCACCCGATGTCGCAGGTGTCGGCCGTGGTCGCTTCGATGGCCGGCTTCTACCACGACTCGCTCGACATCAATAATCCGCGGCACCGCGAG
This sequence comes from Pseudomonadota bacterium, assembly GCA_025355245.1. Classification (GTDB taxonomy): domain Bacteria; phylum Pseudomonadota; class Gammaproteobacteria; order Steroidobacterales; family Steroidobacteraceae; genus CAIKZZ01. The sequence goes on from JANXZZ010000179.1 coordinate 26,882, forward strand.
ATCTTCGCGCACCGGATCATCGCCAAGATGCCGACGATCGCATCCGCGGCCTACAAGCACATGCTCGGCCAGCCGTTCATGTTCCCGCAGAACGAGCTCGGCTACTGCGAAAACCTGCTCAACATGTTCTTCGCGGTGCCCTGCGAGAAGTACGCGATCGAGCCGGTCGCGGCCAAGGCGCTCGACCTCCTGCTGATCCTGCACGCGGACCACGAGCAGAACGCGAGCACTTCGACGGTGCGCCTCGCCGGCAGCACGGGCGCGAATCCCTACGCCGCGATCTCCTCCGGCATCGCCGCGCTCTGGGGCCCGGCCCACGGTGGCGCGAACGAAGCCGTGCTGCTGATGCTCGAGGAGATCGGCACCGCCGACGCGATCCCGAAGTTCCTCGCCAAGGTCAAGGACAAGCAGGACCACACGCGCCTGATGGGCTTCGGCCACCGCGTCTACAAGAATTTCGACCCACGCGCGAAGATCATCCGCGAGACCTGCCATAAGGTGCTCGAGAAGCTCGGTCGCGCGGATAATCCGCTGTTCGAGCTCGCGCTGCGCCTCGAGGAGATCGCGCTCAGGGACGAGTACTTCGTCTCGCGCAAGCTCTACCCGAACGTCGACTTCTACTCCGGAATCATCTACAGCGCGCTCGGCATCCCGCGCTCGATGTTCACAGTGATGTTCGCAATCGCGCGCACCGCCGGCTGGGTCGCGCACTGGCAGGAAATGATCTCGGACCCGGCGATGAAAATCGGCCGTCCGCGCCAGCTCTACACCGGCAAGACTCCGCGCGACTACGTCGACATCGAGACGCGCTGAGCCGCCGCGCCGTTGGGCGCGGAGCGCCACGACGGCCCCCTCTCGCGGAGGCGGCTGCGTGCGACAATACCGCCTGATCGCCGCGCCTGTCCGACAGGCCGCGGCCTCCCGCCAAGCGCCCGCCAGCCGCGTTGCCGGCGAATCGTCCGGCTGCGCAGCGTTCGAGCCCATGGATCCGACCCCCGCGTGCGACCCGGCAACCTAAAAGCAATCGGCACGATGCTCGCTGCGGTGTTCTTCTTCTCGGTGCTCGACGCCGGGCTCAAGCGCCTCGCTGGGAGCTACCCGCCGATCCAGGTCATGTTCATGCGCGCGGCCGCCTCGATCCCGTTCCTGTTCGCCGCGGTCGCGTGCACGGGCCGGTGGCAGGAGCTGCGCGTGCGGCGCCCGATCCTCTACCTGATGCGCGCCGGGCTCGGCATGCTGGTGCTGTGGACGTTCATCTACGCGGTGTCGGTGCAGTCGCTGAGCTACACCTACGCGATCTACATGAGCGCCCCGCTGATGGTTGCCGCGCTCGCCGGCCCCGTGCTCGGCGAGAAGGTGCCGGCCGGCCGCTGGGTCGCGATTGTCGTGGGCCTCATCGGTGTGGTCATCGCCTTGGAGCCGAGCGGCAGCTTCGTCGCGCTCGGCGGACTCGCCGCCGCGCTCAGCGCCGCGTGCTACGCGATCAACGTGATGGCGGTGCGCCTGATCGGCCGCATGGATTCGAACTTCGCGGTCATTTTCTGGCACCTCGTGCTCGTGATGCTAGCCTCCGCCGCCATCGGCTTTCCGAGCTGGCGGCCGATCGCGGTCGAGCACTGGCCGTGGATCGCGCTGTGCGGCTTCACGGGCGCGATTGCGCAGTACCTGTTCACGGCGGCCTTCCGGCTCGCGCCCGCCTCGACGATCGCGCCGTTCGAGTACACCGCGATGCTGTGGGGCGTGGCGCTCGACTGGCTGGTGTTCACGACTGTGCCGCACCTCAGGGTGCTGCTCGGCGGCGCCATCGTGATTGCGGGTGGTATCTACGTCGTGCTCGACGACCGGCGCGCCCGCCCGCCACCGGTGCTCGACGGCCCCATCGGCTAGGTCCGTCCGCGTGGCATGATTCGCCCGGGGGTGTCCGCGAGCGGGGGCTGACGATGGATGGCGGGACGGCGTTCCGTGAACTTCGCGACCGGTTCCTCGACCCGGATCCGGCGCGCGCGCCGACCGCGCTCACGTGGCCGGGCGCGCTGTCCTTCAACTGGGCGCGCGACTACTTCGACCGCATCCCTGCCGCGGACGATCGCCCGGCGCTGCGTGTCGTCGACGACAACGGCCTCGACCGGAGCCTCGGCTTTCGGGCACTCGCAAGGCGTTCGAACCAGGTCGCCAACTTCCTGAGTGCGCGCGGCGTCGGTCGCGGAGACCGCGTGCTGATCATGCTCGGCAATGTCGTCGCGCTCTGGGAGACGATGCTGGCGACGATGAAGCTGGGTGCGGTCATGATCCCGGCCTCGACGCTGCTGCAGCGCGATGACCTCGATGAGCGCCTCGCACGCGGCCGCGTGAAGGCCGTGGTCGCCGATCGCGTACTCAGCAAGCGCTTCCACGGGCTCGCGGGCGCTAGTACCTGGATCTCGGTCGGCGGCGCACCGGCCGGCTGGCTCGCCTTCGAGGACAGCGCTGCGCTCGCCGATGAGTTTGCCGAAGGCGCGCCGACAACGGGCGACGACCCGCTCCTGCTCTATTTCACCTCCGGAACCACCGCGCGCCCGAAGCTCGTCCTGCACACCCACGCGAGCTACCCGGTCGGCCACCTGACGACGCTGCGCTGGCTCGGCCTCAGGCCCGGCGACGTGCACCTGAACCTCAGCTCGCCCGGCTGGGCCAAGCACGCATGGTCGTGCTTCTTCGCCGCGTGGAACGCGGAGGCGACCGTGCTCGCCTATCAGTACGAGCGCTTCAGTGCCCGAGCGCTCCTCGACCAGCTGGTCCGCTGCCGTGTGACGACGTTCTGTGCGCCGCCGACCGTGTGGCGCATGCTGATTCAGGAGGACCTCGCGAACTGGCCAGTCGGCCTGCGCGAAGTGACGAGCGCGGGCGAACCCCTCAATCCCGCTGTCATCGATTGCGTGCAGCAGGCCTGGGGCCTCACCATCCGCGACGGCTTCGGGCAGACCGAGACGACCGCCATCGTCGGCAACGAACCGGGCGCACGCGTAAAGCCGGGGTCGATGGGCCGGCCCCTGCCGGGCTACTCGGTGGTGCTCCTCGACGTCGCCGGTGCCCCGGCGGAGCATGGCGAGCTCTGTCTCGATCTCGGCGAGCGTCCCGTTGGCCTGATGCACGCCTACCTCGACGATGCCGACAAGACCGCCGAGGTCATGCGCGATGGCTACTACCACACGGGCGACGTCGCCGAGCGCGATGCGGACGGGTACCTCACCTACATCGGGCGCATGGACGACGTGTTCAAGGCTTCCGACTACCGCATCAGCCCCTTCGAGCTCGAGAGCGTGCTGATCGAGCACGAGGCGGTGGCCGAGGCGGCCGTCGTGCCGAGCCCCGATGCGCTCCGGCTCGCGGTCCCGAAAGCCTTCGTCGTGCTCGCGGCCGGCTGCGGCGCCGATCGCGCGGTCGCGCGTTCGATCCTCGCGCACGTGCGCGCCCGCGTGCCGCCGTTCAAGCGCATCCGCCGCATCGAGTTTGCGGAACTGCCGAAGACAGTGTCTGGCAAGATCCGCCGGGTCGACCTGCGTCGCGCCGAGCAGGCGCGCGCCCAGGTCCCCGCGCGCGCGCCGCGCGAGTTCTGGGAAGAGGACTTTCCGGACCTAGACGAGCAAGCGGCGCGCGGCGCCGCAGCGGAGTAGCACGCGATGCAGTCACCGGCGAGTGCCGCGACGCCGAGCTTCGTCCACGGGGCGAGCGCAACGCCGCTCCTCTACCGCACGGTCGACGGCGTGCTGCGCAACGCCGTTGCCGAGAATCCCGACGGGCTTGCGCTCGTGTCCGCGCACCAGGCGCGGCGCTACACGTTTTCCGAGCTCGACGCGGCGGTCGAGGAACTCGCCCGCGGGCTGGTCGCCGCGGGTCTCGCGCCCGGCGACCGCATCGGCATCTGGGCACCAAACTGCGCCGAATGGCTGCTGACGATGTTCGCCGCGGCGCGCACCGGGCTCATCCTCGTAAACATCAACCCGGCCTATCGCACCTCGGAGCTCGAATTCGCGCTGCGTCTCGTCGGTTGCCGCGCGGTCGTGTTCGCCCGCGAGCACCACGGCGGTGACTACGCGGCAATGCTGAACGAGCTGATACCGGAGCTCGCGACCTCGAGCCCCGGCCAACTTGTGGCGGCGCGGTTTCCGGAGCTCAGGCTGCTCGTGCAAATCGGCGGCCCGCCCGCGGCAGGCTGCGTGTCATTCGAGGCCCTGATCGCCCGCGGTGCAGGCATCGATCGCGCCGCGCTCGCCGCGATCGGCGCCGCGCTTGATCCCGACCAGCCCTACAACATCCAGTTCACGAGCGGCACGACCGGCATGCCGAAAGGCGCCACGCTCACGCACTTCAACATCGTCAACAACGGCTTCTTCTGCGGCGAGAACATGCGCTTCACGCGCGCGGACCGCGTCTGCATCCCGGTGCCGATGTACCACTGCTTCGGCATGGTGATCGGCGTACTCGGCGCGATGTCGCATGCGGCAGCATCGGTGTTTCCTGCCGCGGACTTTGATCCGCTCGCAGTGCTCGACACGGTCGCGCGCGAGCGCTGCACGGCGCTCTACGGCGTGCCGACGATGTTCATCGCCGAGCTCGACCACCCGCGTTTTCACGAGTTCGACTTGAGCTCGCTGCGCACCGGCATGATGGCGGGCGCGCCGTGCCCGATCAGCGTCATGCAGCGCGTCGTTACCGAGATGCACATGCCGGACGTGACGATCGGCTATGGCATGACCGAGACGAGTCCCGTGAGCTTCCAGAGTCGCGACGACGACCCGATCGCGCGCCGCGTCGGTACGGTCGGGCGCGTGCATCCGCACGTGCAGGTGAAGATCGTCGCGGGTGACGGCCGCACCGTGCCGCGCGGCAGTCCCGGGGAACTCCTGACCCGCGGCTACAGCGTGATGCAGGGCTACTGGAACGAGCCGGAGCGCACGCGCGAGGCGATCGACGCCGCGGGCTGGATGCACTCCGGCGACCTCGCGGTCATCGACGCCGAAGGCTTCGGCAACATCGTCGGCCGGGTCAAGGACCTCATCATCCGCGGCGGCGAGAACATCGCGCCGCGCGAGATCGAGGAGTTCCTGTACCGGCATCCGGCGGTCCTCGACGTCGCCGTGGTCGGCGTGCCCGATGCGAAGTACGGCGAGGTCGTCTGTGCCTGCATCCGGCTCCACTCGGGCGCCGCGGTCACCGAGGACGAGATCCGCGAGTTCTGCCGCGGCCGGATCGCCCACTTCAAGGTGCCCCGCTACGTGCGCTTCGTCGGCAGCTTCCCGCTGACCGTGACCGGCAAGGTGCAGAAATACCTGATCCGCGAGCAGTTGCGCGGCGAACTCAATCTCACCGAGGACCAGCACGCATGAACACCACCCCCGACCGTGCGCCGGCCGTGCCCGACGCGGCGCCGCTGCTCAGGATCGAACGCGACGGTGCCGTCGCGCGCGTGACGCTGAACCACGCCCCCAAGTACAACGTGTTGTCGCGCGCGATGATCGCCGCGCTCCGGGATGCGCTCGGCACGATCGCAAACGACAGCACCGTTCGCGTCGTCGTGCTCGCGGCCGACGGCCGCGCGTTCTCGGCGGGCCACGATCTTGGCGAGATGGGACCGGCGGCCTCGATCGAGGAGCTGCGCAGTCTCTTTGCCGCATGCACCGAGCTCATGCTTGCGATCAGGGCGATGCCGCAGCCCGTCATCGCCCGCGTCCAGGGTGTCGCCGCCGCGGCCGGCTGCCAGCTGGTCGCGATGTGCGATCTCGCGGTCGCGAGCCAGGATGCGCGCTTCGCGGTGTCGGGTATCAACCTTGGCCTGTTCTGCTCGACGCCATCGGTGGCGCTGTCGCGCAACGTGCCGCAGAAACCCGCGCTCGAGATGCTGCTCACCGGGGACTTCATCGACGCCGGGCGGGCGCGTGAGCTCGGGCTCGTGAACCGGGTGGTCGCGCCGGATGAGCTCGATGCCGAAATCGCCAAGCTCGCGGCCAGCATCGCCGCCAAATCGCCTGCCGCGATCGCCGCCGGCAAGCGGCTCTTCTACCAGCAGCGCGAGCTCACGATGGAGGCCGCCTACGGCGTCGCCGGCGAGGTGATGGCCTGCAACGCGGTGCTCGAGGATACCCGCCGGGGGATCGCGAACTTCTCGAAGCGCGGTCGCTGAGCCGCTGTCTAGTAGAGCGGCTCGCCCGGCACGGCCTCGACGAGCGCGCGCACCTCGGTTGCCGAGGCGCGGCGCATCGGGCGGCCGTCGGTCGGCGACAGCGGCGCCTGGCGGATGCCGTCGCGCGGAAACACCGTTGCATCCACCGGAAAATCGAACACTGTGAACTGCACGGCGGGGCATTGCAGCACCCTGTCGGAGTTCATCTTGACGCGATGCTCCGCGATCCGGAACTGGATGTGATCGTCGAGCAGCTTGATGCTGACCGCCTCGGTCGAGTCGGAGAAGACGTGCAGGCTGATTTCCTGGTGCGGCGTCGCGGTCCCGCTCAGCACCGGGCCCACCAGCCGCGGCTCGAACTCCTCGAGTAGCAGCATCGCATCGAGCGCCGCGCGGCGCTGCTCGGCGAGCATGCCGGCGTGGGTGTCGTGCGCGAACAGGCGCTGGTATTCGGCGAGCGCCGAATCGATCTCGGAGTTCTTTGGCAGTACCGCGTACTCGCCGGCGCCAAGCCGCTCGGCCGCCTTGCGCTTGGCGAAGCCGTAGTCGTCGACGCCATGCTCGAACATAAGGCGGGCGGCCTCCTGGGCGAGCGCGCGCCTCAGGTCGTCTCCGCGGATCGCGCGGGGCCGAGTCATATTGTTCTCCGCCGGCTTCGACGCATCGACTCTAGCACAGGCTCCGCGCCGTTCAGGCGCACGCAGAATCAGAAAATAGGCTCGTCGCTCTGGGTGGCCGACTTCGAGCTCTGGCTATTGCCGGTCGCGCCGCCCGCGTTCGCGCCGCCCGGCAGTCGTCCGGCGAGGAACAGCTCGAAAATCGCATCCGGGTCGTTGCCGCGCGCAAGTTCGCCGGTGGTGCCGGAGATTCGTGCGCTGACGATTCCATCGGGCTGCGGCAGGCGATGCTCCGGATGGCCCGCCAGCGCCTCGCCCATGAAGTACACCCACATGGGCAGTGCCGTGTGGCCGCCTTCCTCGCCCGCGCCGAGCGAGCGCTCCTGGTCGAAGCCAACCCAGGCACCGGCGACGACGTCGGCATTGAAGCCCATGAACCACGTGTCGCGGCGGTCGTTGCTCGTACCGGTCTTGCCGGCGATGTCGTCGCGCTTGAGCGTCAGCGCGCGCCGCCCGGTACCCTTGCGGATCACATCGCGCATGAGATCGGTCATCAGGTAGGCATTCGCGGCGGAGATCACGTGCGGCGCGCGATGCTTGACACCGGGGCCCGCGAAGCCCTCGCCGAGCTCGGCGAGGGCCGTGACGCCCGCCGTGTTCGTGCCGACGATGCCAGGCCCCTGCGCATGCGCGAGCGCTACGGTCGGGTCGTGCCCGGGGGCCTGCGTGGCAAGCGCAGCGGCGGCCGCGACCGCCGGCTCGGCGACGGGATCGCTCGGTCCGTGCGCCGTCTCATCGTCGGGCACCGGCAGCGGCGGGTCGACCGCGAGGCCGCACTCGCGGCAGGCGATCAACGGGTCCGCCTGGAACACCGCCTTGCCGTCGTTGTCGACGATGCGATCGATGAGGTAGGACTGCACCGCGTAGCCGCCGTTCGCGAACACCGCGTAGCCGGTCGTGAGCTCGAGCGGCGTCAGCTGCGCCGTGCCGAGGGCGAGCGTCAGGTTATGCGGCAGCTCGTCGCGCTCGAAGCCGAAGCGCTCGGCGTAGTCGAGCGCATAGTTGACGCCGAGTGCGCGCAGGATGCGGATCGACACGAGGTTGCGCGAGCGCGCGAGCGCATCCCTGAGGCGCGTCGGCCCGTAGAAGTGCTTGGCATCGTTCTGCGGACGCCACACGTCCTCGAGACCCGCGCCCTCGATGACCACGGGTGCATCGAGAATCACCGTCGCCGGCGTGAAGCCGAGCTCGAGGGCACCCGAGTAGATGAACGGCTTGAACGACGAGCCCGGCTGGCGCCTGGCCTGCACCGCGCGGTTGAACTTGCTGGCGTAGAAGTCAAAGCCGCCCGCAAGCGCAGTGATGGCGCCGTCCTGCGGGTCCATCGACACGAACGCGCCCTGCACGAGCGGCACCTGCGCGAGGATCGCGGTGCCGCCGGGCGCCGGCTGCACGTAGACGACATCGCCTGCCGAGACCACATCGCCAGCCTGGCGCGGCAGGGCGCCGAGCACGCCGCCTTCCAGCCGCCGCGCCCACACGAGTCCCGTGTCCCAGGGCACGGTGTAGCGCGCGCCGTCCTTGGAAAATACCGTGACCGTCTTCGCGCCGACCGCGGCGACGACGCCGGGCACGAGCCCGCCAACCACGCCGAAGTTCTGCAACTGGTCGATCGCCGCACGCGGATCCGCGGGTGCCGTGGCCGCATGGCCGACCGCGCCGCGCCAGCCGTGGCGCCGGTCGTACTCGAGGAGCGCGGCGCGCAGCGACCAGTCCGCCGCATGCTGCAGGCGGCTGTCGATCGTGGTGACGACCTGGTAGCCGGCGCTGTAAAGGTCATCGCCAAACTGGTCCGCGAGCTGCCCGCGCACCATCTCGGCGACGTACGGCGCATCGACCTCGACCCTGGGCCCGTGCTCGGTCGTCTCGATCGGCGCTTGCTCGGCCGTGGCCTGGTCGGGCTTGGTAATGTAGCCCTTCTCGACCATGCGGCGGAGCACGTACGAGCGCCGCTGCTGCGCGCGCTCGGGATTGGCGATTGGATTCAGCGTCGAGGGCGCTTTCGGCAGCGCCGCGATCGTTGCGATCTCGGCGAGCGAGAGATCGCTCAAGCGCTTGCCGTAGTAGACCTCCGCCGCTGCCGCGACCCCGTAAGCGCGCTCGCCGAGGAAGATTTTGTTGAGGTAGAGCGTGAGGATTTCCTGCTTCGAGAACTCGCTCTCGATGCGCAGCGCCAGGAAGATTTCCTGGAGCTTGCGGCGCAGCTTCTTCTCGGGGGTCAGGAACATGTTCCGCGCGAGCTGCATCGTGATGGTGCTGCCGCCCTGGCGGGCCTCACCGGTCGCGGCGGTCACGAGGAGCGCGCGCAGCAGTCCCGGGAGGTCGATGCCGCCGTGGGAGAAGAAGCGGTCGTCCTCGGCGGCGAGGAAGGCGTTGACCATCGGCTTCGGCACGTCCTCGAAACGCACGGGCACGCGCCGCTGCTCGCCGATCTGTGCGAGCAGGCGACCGTCCCGGGTGTAGACCCGGAGCGGTACCTGCATGCGGATGTCCCGGAGGGTGTCGACCTCGGGGAGGGTCGGCGCCAGGTAGTAATAAGTGGCGAGTCCGGCCATCAGGATGCCGCCCGCAATCACCACCAGCAGAGCACCGGCCAGGCCGCCGAGCCAAACATAACGTGAGTTGAAAGGAATCGGCTGCAAGTATTTGCCTCGCGTGGGGTGATTATGCATAGTAGCCCCCACTAATTGGCAAACCCATTGAAAGATGGGGACGCAAAGCCACCGGTCTACGGGTAGCGGCGACGGACGACGTCGGCCGGCCTAGGGCAGCGGGGTTGCCGGCAGGGATTCTTCGGGTTGGGCCAAGCCCACCCCGCCCGTCGTTTGCAACCCAACGCTGCTCAAGCCGACCCCTGTTGCTGCCGACAGTTCCCGAGACGGATATGCCGCAAGTTGCGGTGCGTCGCGGATTTGCAGGCGTTCGACCGGGGTTTGGGGCTCGCGGGGGCGAAGCGTGAGCAGTCTCACGTTCCATTTAACAGTTTGTTGCTATAAAGTTGCTCGGGAATCCTAAAGCAGATCGGCGGCAAGGCTACTTAAGCTCTTGTATTAAAAAGGATTTATGAAGCTTTCTTTGCCGCAAATGTCCTTCTCGCTGGGGCGCGCGAAACGCCCGCTGATCGGCTTGGACATCACCACCTCGTCCATAAAGCTCATTGAGCTTGTTATGGCCGGCAACCAGTATCGGGTCGAGGCTTACGCCGCCGAAGCGACCCCCCACAGCGCCATCAACGAGAAAGCGATCGTCGATGCCGAGGCCGTGGGCGAGGCCATCAAGCGCGCCGTCAAGCGCAGCGGCGCCCGCAGCAAGGAGGTCGCGCTCGCGATTTCCGGCGACGCCGCGATCACCAAGGTCATCCAGATGCCGCGGAGCCTTTCGGTTCGCGACCTCGAGACGCAGGTCGAGCTGCAGGCCGACCAGTACATTCCCTTCCCGATGGACGAGGTCAGCTACGACTTCGAGGTGATGGGTCCGTCCGAGAAAGATCCTGAAATGCAGGACGTTCTGCTGGTCGCCACCCGCACCGAAAACGTCGAGCAGCGCCAGGCAGCCGTCACCGCCGCCGGCCTCACTTCCAAGATTGTCGACGTCGAGGCCTTCGCTCTCGAAAACGCCTGCCGGCTCCTGACCCACCAGATGGTTGACGGCGGCAACGAGCGCACGATCGCAGTCGTCGATTTCGGCGCCAGCACGACGACGTTCAGCGTGCTCAAGAACCTTCGCGTCATCTACACGCGCGACTTCGCCTTCGGCGGCCAGCAGCTGACCGAAGAAATCATGCGCACCTACGGACTGTCGATGGAAGAGGCCGGTCGCGCCAAGAAGGAAGGCGGGCTGCCGTCCAACTTCCAGCCCGAAGTGCTCGACCCGTTCATCGACGACATGACCCAACAGGTCAGCCGCAGCCTACAGTTCTACCTCGCCTCGGGCGGCGGACGCGAGCAGCCGGAGCAGATCCTGATCTGCGGCGGCTGCGCCAACATCGCCGGCGTCGCGGACGTCATCGCGAGTCGCGTCGGCATCAGCGCCGAGCGCGGCGATCCTCTCGGTCAGATGAAATTGTCGTCAAAGGCTAAGGCGCAGGGTGTCAAGAAAGACGCGACGGCGCTGCTCATTGCCTGCGGCCTCGCCCTGCGGAGTTTCGACTGATGCCGCAAATTAACCTACTGCCTTGGCGGCAAATCCAGCGTGCGCAGCGCCAGAAGGATTTCGGTCTGCTCGCGCTCGGCGCATTGCTCGCGGCAGCCGCGGTCACCCTGTTGACGACCTGGGGCATCACGAGCGCCATCGATCGCCAGCACGAGCGCAACGAGCTCCTGAAGCAGGAGATCTCCGAGCTCGACAAGCAGATCACCGAGATCCTCGGTCTCGAGGCACAGCGCGGACGGCTGGTGTCGCGAATGGAAATCATCGAGCGCCTGCAGCGCAGTCGCCCCGAAGTCGTGCACGTGTTCGACCAGCTGGCGCGAACGCTTCCGGACGGCGTCTACCTGACCTCGGTCAAGCAGTCCGACAAGAAGCTCGAGCTCAAGGGCATAGCCCAGTCCTCGACGCGAGTGTCGACGCTGATGCGCAACATCGAGGCCTCGCAGTGGTTGGCCGACCCGCAGCTGCAGGTCGTGGAAACCGCGAAGCAGGGCGGAAGCGGATCGGAGTTCACGTTGTTCGCAACCCAGAAGAGCGCGACTCCCGCCGAAGACGAAAACAAGCCGCAGCGCAAGAACCGCGCGGCAGGGGCGTCGGGCTCATGAACTTCATTGAAGAACTGAAAAATCTCGACACGAAAGATGTCGGGCGCTGGCCGCTGCTGTTCCGGGCGATGGCGATCGGCGTGCTGTTCGTGGTCATGACGGCGGCGATGGTCTGGTTCGTGCCGATGCGGAGCTACATGCCGGACCTCGATGCCGCCAAGAAGCAGCAGGACGACCTGATGCAGACCTTCGACGAGCGGCAGCGCAAGGCCGCCAACGTCGATGCCTACAAGGCGCAGCTCAAGGAAATGGAGCGCTCCTTCGGCGCGATGCTGCGCCAGTTGCCGGGCCGCACCGAAGTGCCGAGCCTGCTCGTCGACATATCACAGACCGGCCTCGCCGCGGGCTTGCAGGAAAAACTCTTCCAGCCCGCCCCCGAAGTAAGGAAGGATTTCTACGCGGAGCTGCCGATCAAGATCCGCCTGACCGGCTCATATCACGCCTTCGGGAATTTCGTCAGCGGCATCGCGGCCCTGCCGCGCATCGTGACGCTGCACGACATCACGATCACCCCGGAATCGAAGGAAGGCGGCCCCGACCGGCTGACGCTCGACGTCACCGCGAAGACCTACCGCTATCTCGATGAGCAGGAGACCGGTGCCCCCGAGAAGGGCAAGGGCGCCAAGCCCGCGGCCGCAGGCGGAGGTGCCGGCTAATGTCGCTCTCCATGCGCCGGATTCTCGCCGTCTTCCTTGCCACCGCGCTGCTCGGCACGCTCGCTGCGTGCGGTGGCGGGACCAACGAACTCAAGGCTGATCTCGAAGTGATGAAGAAGCGGCCGGGTGGCCGCATCGACCCCATCCCGGAGATCAAGCCCTACGAGTCCTTCGTCTACGACCCAAGCCAGCTGCGCTCGCCGTTCCAGCCGAGTGTGCCGGTCGTGGCGCCAGGCGCCGGCGGCGTGCGCCCGGATGCCCGCCGCAACCGCGAGTTCCTCGAAGGATTTTCGCTCGACACGTTGAAGATGGTGGGGACGCTTAAGCAGAGCGGACGGATCTACGGTCTCGTGCAGACGAAGGACGGCCTGATCCACCGCGTATCGGTCGGAAACTACGTGGGCCAAAACGACGGCCACGTGAGCGCCGTGAACGATTCCAAGATCGCTGTCGTCGAGATCGTGCCGGATGGCCTGGGCGGATACATGGAACGCCAGGCTGCCATCACGCTCGGGACCAACTGATTGTTACGGGGAGTGTGGGAATGAATGCCAATATCGGGCCTGTTACCGTCGCGTCGCGCGCCACGAGCGCGGGCTTTGGTTTCGCAGCGCTCGCACTGCTCCTCGGGCTCGCGCCCGTCGGCGCCAGCTTCGCTCAAGCAACTGTCAACCGACTGGAGTCGGTCGAGGTAACGACTCTGCCGGGCCAGCAGGTCCAGCTGAAGTTGCACACTTCGGGTCCGGCTCCGCAGCCGCTCTCGTTCACCATCGACAAGCCGGCGCGCATCTCGCTCGACTTGCCGGGCGTGACCCTCGCGCTGCCGAACCGCCGCATCGACGTGAAGTCGGGTGGCGTCGATAGCCTGGTCGCCGGCGAAGGCAGCGGCCGCACGCGCGTGGTCCTCAACATGGACGCGATGGCGCCCTACGACACCCGCGTCGATGGCGACACGATCATCGTCACGGTCGGCCAGAACCGCAGCGGTGCGAGCGTGCCGGTCTCGACAGGCACGGTCGCCGCCGCTCCGAGCGCGGACGCCGCGGCCACCGCGGGCGATCGCAAGATTTCCGGCATCGACTTTCGCCGCGCCGCCGATGGCACCGGCCGCCTGACCGTTGCTCTCACTGACCCGCGCACGCCTGTCAATGTGCGCCAGGAAGGCCAGCAGGTCGTCGTCGACTTCGTCGGCGCCAAGATTGGTCCCGATCTCGTGAAGCGCTATGACGTGGTCGACTTCGCGACCCCGGTGACTTTCGTCGACGCGTTGCGCGTCGATGGCAGTTCGCGCCTCGTCGTCAACGCACAGGGCGACTTCGAGCAGCTCGCGTACCAGACGGACAACCAGTACGTCATCGAGGTGCGTGCCTCCACCGCTTCGAAGGGCAAGATTGCCGAGGAGAAGAAGGAATACACCGGCGAGCGCCTGACGCTCAACTTCCAGGACATCGACGTGCGCGCCGTGCTGCAGCTGCTCGCCGATACCAGCGGCCAGAACATCGTGGTCAGCGACTCGGTGCAGGGCGGCGTGACGCTGCGGCTGCAGAACGTGCCGTGGGACCAGGCGCTCGACATCGTGATGCGCACCAAGGGCCTCGCGATGCGCCGCCGTGACAACGTGATCCTGGTGGGTCCGACCGAGGAACTCGCCAGCCGCGAGAAGGCGGAGCTCCAGGCTCGCAAGGAAGTCGAGGAACTCGCACCGCTGCGCACCGAGTACCTGCAGGTCAACTACGCCAAGGCCTCCGACCTCGCCCTGCTGATCAAGGGCAAGGCCGGCAACTCGCTGATCTCGACGCGCGGCAGCGTCGCGATCGACGACCGCACGAATACGCTCCTCTTGCAGGACACGGCCGATCGCCTCGCCGACATCCGCCGGCTGGTCACGACGCTCGACATCCCGATCCGGCAGGTGCTGATCGAGTCGCGTATCGTGATCGTGAACGACGACTTCACGCGCCAGCTCGGCGTCCAGCTCGGCACGACCGACGTTCGCGCGAGGGGCAACAGCGGCCTGGTCGCGATCTCGGGCACGGCCGCGTCGAACAACACGATTGTGAGCTCGGCGCTGACCAACCTGCAGAGCACGGGTTCTGCTTTCCCGGTCTCGATCCCGACCGGCACGTCGAACTACCAGAGCCGCTACAACGTCTCGCTGCCGGTCGCGAATCCGGCCGGGTCGATCGCGCTCTCGGTGCTGAGCGGCAACTTCCTCGTCGACCTCGAGCTCTCCGCTGCGCAGGCGGAAGGCCGCGGCGAGATCGTCTCCGCGCCGCGCCTGATCACTTCGAACCAGAAAGAGGCCTCGATCGAGCAGGGTGTCGAGATTCCCTACCAGGAATCCTCGGGCTCGGGCGCGACGACGACTCAGTTCAAGAAGGCGGTCCTGTCGCTCAAGGTCAAGCCGCAGATCACTCCTGACAACCGCGTGATCCTCGACCTCTCGGTCTCCGACGACAGCGTCGGCCAGGTGGTGCAGAGCGCGACCGGCGGCACGGTGCCGTCGATCGACACGCGCGCCATCACGACGCAGGTGCTGGTCAACGACGGTCAGACCGTCGTGCTCGGCGGCATCATGGAAACGACGCGCAGCACGAGTGACAAAAAGGTTCCGTTCCTTGGCGACATTCCGCTGCTCGGCTACCTGTTCAAGACCACGACCAAGACGAACAACAAAGACGAGCTCCTGATCTTCGTTACGCCGAAGATTCTGCGCGAGGGAAGCAACCTGTACTGACGCCTTTGCGGGAAGCAGATGCGAACACGATTTGGAGGACGGATGAAGATTCTGAAATGTCTTAGTGGAATTGTTGCTGCCAGCTTGGTCCTCGCGGGCTGCGGCGGCGGCAGCACGCTCACCGGTGGTACCGGCGGCGGTGGCGGAAATTCGACCGTCGCGTCGGTGGCCGTAAAGGCGACGCCGGCCACGGTCGCCGCTGACGGCAGCACGAGCTCGGCCATCACCGCGACTGTTCTCGACGCGAACAACGCCGGCGTCGTCGGCGCAACCGTTACCTTCGGTAGCTCGGCTGGCGGTGCGGTTGCGGTGGTCAGTGGTACCACCAACGCGACCGGAATCGCGACGGCGACGCTCTCCAACGTGTCGGCCGCGGCCGGCACGAATATCACCGTGTCCGCTCTGGCAAGTGGCGTCAAAGGCTCGACGACGGTCGGCGTAGTGGCGGTCCAGCAGTCGCTCAGCCTTGAGACCGACCTGCCGCAGATTCCCTCCGACGCCTCGAAGTCCGCGAACATATCGGCGCTGCTGCGCGATGCGAACAACAACGCACTTGCGGGCGTAACCGTCACCTTCTCGGCGACGACCGGCGTGCTCACCGTCACCCAGGCCGTGACCGACGCGAACGGGCTCGCGAAGGCGACGCTGAGCGCGGGCAACGATCCGACCAACCGCACGATTACCGTCACGGCCATGGCCGGCAACTCGACCGCGACGCTGCCGGTCAGCGTGTCGGGCACGACCCTGACACTGACGGGCCCCGCGAACCTCGTTCTCGGCAACGTCGGCGCGTATAGCGTCGTCCTGACGAATTCCGCGGGCCAGGGCATCCCCAACGCGGCCGTCACCTTGAGTTCCAGCAGCGGCAACACGTTGACGCCCGCGTCTCTGATGACCGACGCAAGCGGTCACGGGACCTTTACCGTGACCGCGACCAAGGGCGGCAACGATTCGATTACTGTCGCGACGGACGGACTTACCCAGAGCGTGACGGTAGCGATCAGCACGCAGAGCTTCAACATCACGGCGCCGGCCAACAACGCGGTCGTGCACCTCGGCGTCTCGCAGAACGTGACCGTCACGTGGCTCAACAACGGAGCGCCCGTGGTCGGAGCGGCCATCACCTTCGCGGCAACCCGCGGGACACTGGTGCCGACGACCCCGGTGGTGACTGACGCGAGCGGGACGGCGACCGTTGCGATCAGTTCGACGGTCGCGGGACCCTCGATCGTGGCCGCGAGCGCCACGGGCGTGTCGGCGCAGATCACTCTTGACTTCGTCGCGCAGGTCCCGAGTCAGATCTCGGTGCAGGCTGGCCCCGCCTCAGTCGCCGTCCAGGGCCAGAGCACGATCACGGCGCTGGTGCGGGATGCGGCGAACAACCTCGTCGAAGGTGCGACCGTCGACTTCCAGGTGCTCACCGATCCAACCAACGGCGGCATGTCGGTCGCCTCGGCGGTCACGGACGCGCAGGGGCGCGCCCAGACCATCTACACGGCCGGCAACTCGAGCAGCGGTGCCAACGGCGTCTCGATATCGGCGACCGTCGCCGCGACTGCGATCACCGCCAAGACTTCCCTGACTGTCGGTGGCCAGACGGTGTTCCTGTCGCTGGGTACCGGCAACCAGATTGACGTGGGCCAGGGCGTGGCGATCTACCAGATCACCTACACCGTGTTTGCGGTCGACAGCCAAGGCGCCGCCCTCTCGAACGTACCGGTAACCTTGTCCGTGCTCCCGGTGGGCTATGGCAAGGGAGTGATGGGACCGTTGGTCTGCGTGACCAACTGGGTGGCGCAGTACGCCGTCCTGCCGGGCGACACGGACATCATCGACGGAGTCTTCTGCAAGAACGAAGACTCCGACTACACGGGCAACATCAACTCGCTCGGCGTTGTCGGAGGCATTCCGGTCAAGGACTACAACGACAACGGCAAGCTCGATCCTGGCAACGTTGCGGTCGTCAACCCGAGCTCCGGCATGACGAATGCCTCGGGCAGGCTCGACGTCACGATCACCTATCCTCGCGACCATGCCTACTGGCTCGAGGTGATGCTTGTCGCCTCGACCACGGTGCAGGGCACGCAGAGCAGCACGAGTGCGAAGTTCGTCCTGCAGGGCGCGGTGGCGGACTACGCGTGTTCTATCGGGCCGCCGGGTCCGGTGAGCCCGTATGGCACTGCGAAGCCATGCGCGAATCCAAACTGAGGACAGCTCAGGTTTGATCGCCGGAGCGGCCGCCTTCGGGCGGCCGCTCTCGTTTGGCGCGCTCGATTACACTGGCGCCGATGAACGAGTTACCGCGACACGCAGCGCACGAGCCCAGCACGCGGCTGGCCAGCGTCTTCCTGATCGGCCCGATGGGATCGGGAAAGTCGGCCGTCGGACGCGCGCTCGCGCGGCTGTGCGGGCGCAGCTTCGTCGACAGTGATGCCGAGATTGAACGTCGCACCGGCGTCGACATCAATTTCATCTTCGAGAAGGAAGGCGAGCCCGGCTTCCGGGTTCGCGAACGCGAGGCGATCGACGAGCTGACGCGGCGTCCCGGCATCGTGCTTGCGACCGGGGGCGGTGCCGTGCTCCTCCCCGAGAATCGCGCGGTGCTCGCAACGCGCGGCATCAGCGTCTACCTCGAGGCCTCTGTCCAGCAGCAGGTCGAGCGGACCCGCCACGGGCGGCACCGGCCGCTGCTACTCGACCAGGACCCGGTCGTGCGCCTCACGGAGCTCATGACGGTCCGCGAGCCGCTGTACCGCGAGGTCGCGGCGTTCACGGTGCCGACCGACCGCCGCAAAGTCCAGCTCGTGGCCGAGCAGATCGCGGCCGAGCTCGAGCGCCGCTCGCAGGAATAAGGCTGGTTGCTCCGAGTCCTGACTCGGGGAATCCCTCATTGAGGTAGCGCTCTACCGCCCCGAACAATGGCGGCCGGGGCGCTTGCGCCCTTTTCCATTGTTTCCCTCTCCCGGAGTTGCCGTGTCGCAGCCGATCGATGGTTCCAGTGGTGCCACCCCGCACGAGCCCGCGACGATCGCGGAGCGGGTAACCACGGTACTGCTCGTCGACGACCACGACGTCGTGCGCATCGGCTCGCGCCAGCTCATCGACTCGCACGCGGACCTGCAGGTCTGCGGGGAAGCGACGAGCATTGCCGAGGCGCGCGCGGCGATCGAGCTCCTCAAGCCCGACGTCGTGCTCCTCGACGTCACGCTTGGCGAGGAGGACGGCCTCGAGCTCATCCACTCGATCGAGCTCACGAAGCACGCGCCGCGTGTGCTGGTGCTGTCCATGTTCGACGAGACGCTGTACGCGGACGATGCGCTCGCGCTCGGTGCGCACGGCTACACGATGAAGGACGCGCCACCCGACCAGCTGGTCGAGGCGATCCGCATCGTCGCGCGCGGCGGGATCTATCTCAGCGAGCAGCTGAACGCGCGCGCCATGCGCCGCCCCGCCACCGCGCGCGACTCGAGCCCGCGTACGCACGAACCGCTGACGGCGCGCGAACAGGAGGTCGTCGATCTCCTCGGCAGTGCGCTGTCGACGCGCGAGATCGCGGCCCGCATGGGCACGGCGGTCAAGACCGTCGACTCGCACAAGCGGAACATCTGCGAGAAGCTGTGCCTCGACTCGGCCGCCGCCCTCCTGCGTTACGCGGTGCTCAGCACGCGCCACGGAAGCGCGCGCGGCTGACCGGACTGGCCGCCCGCAAGGTATTGATATTAAAACAGATTATCCGGCGGCTCGCCAGGAATCACGCGCAGCGGCCTGAGGCGCGCAAGCGGACGCTCGCGGCCCCGCGCGCTTGTCACCGGTTCGCACAGATTCGAGCGCGGCGAGCGGCCGGCCCCGAGACCGCGGCGGGCGTTCTTGTTATCGTCGAAGGCATGGCCCCGCCTCCGCTGACACTGTCGATCGACCTCGGCGCGCGCAGCTATCCGATCCACATCGGCGCGGGGCTTCTCGGCGATGGCGCGCGACTGATGGCGGCGCTGCCCGCGGGACGGCTGCTCGTGGTCAGCAACACGACCGTGGCGCCCCTCTACCTGCCGCGCCTGCGTGCCTCGCTCGCCGGCCGCGACGTCGCCGAGTGCATCCTGCCGGACGGCGAATCCTGGAAGACGCTAGCGACGCTCGAGCGCGTCTACGACAGGCTCGCCGCCGCGCGCATCAACCGCGACGGCGCGGTGCTCGCGCTCGGCGGCGGCGTCGTCGGCGACCTCGCGGGTCTGGCGGCCGCGACCTGGCAGCGCGGCATCGCCTGCGCGCAGCTGCCGACGACGCTGCTCGCACAGGTTGACTCCTCGATCGGCGGCAAGACGGCCGTCAACCACCCGGCCGGCAAGAACCTGATCGGCGCCTTCCACCAGCCGTGCGTGGTGCTCGCCGACCTCGAGACGCTCGCCACCCTGCCCGACCGTGAACTCAAGGCCGGGCTTGCCGAAGTCATCAAGTGTGCGCTGGTCCGGGATTTGCGGTTCCTCGAGTGGCTCGAGCGCGAGATACCGCGGCTACTCGCCCGCGACGCCGCGACGCTCGCCGAAGCGATCCACCGCGCCTGCGCGATCAAGGCCGCGATCGTCACGGCGGACGAGCGCGAGAGCGGCGCGCGGGCGCTCCTGAACCTCGGCCACACTTTCGCGCACGCCATCGAGGCGGCGGCCGGGTACGGCGAGTGGCTGCACGGCGAGGCCGTCGCGATCGGCCTGGTGCTCGCCGCGGAGACCTCCGCCCGGCTCGGCTGGCTCGGGCGCCCGGAGGTCGAGCGCGTGCGCTCGCTGCTCGAGCGCGCCGGCCTGCCGGTGCGCGCACCGCGCATCGGCCGCGAACGGGCCTACGAACTCATGTCGCTCGACAAGAAGGTCGTGGGCGGTCGCATCCGCCTGGTGCTCCTCAAGTCGCTCGGCGAGGCCGTGGTGACCGGCGACTACGATGCGGGCGCGCTCGAGGCCGTGCTCGTGGCGGAGGTGGCCTGATGCCGCGTCCCTCCGACCCGCCGACCGACGTGCTGCTCGCGCCCTATGCCTGCCACGAGGCCGACTCGCGCGGCCGCGCCCATCCCGAGCCGCCGCCGACCGGCCATCGCACCGAATACCAGCGCGACCGCGACCGCATCGTGCATTCGACGGCATTCCGCCGGCTCGTCTACAAGACGCAGGTCTTCGTCAACCACGAGGGCGACCTCTACCGCACGCGCCTGACGCACTCACTCGAGGTCGCGCAGATCGCGCGCTCGGTGTGCCGCGCGCTCAGCCTCAACGAGACGCTCTGCGAGGCGATCTGCCTCGCACACGACCTCGGCCACACGCCCTTCGGCCATGCGGGGCAAGACGCGCTCAACGAGTGTATGCGCGACTACGGCGGCTTCGAGCACAACCTGCAGTCGCTCCGGGTGGTCGATGAGCTCGAGGAGCGCTACGCGGAGTTCGTGGGCCTCAACCTCACCTTCGAGTGCCGCGAGGGGATACTGAAACACTGCTCGGCACGCAACGCCGCCAAGCTCGGCGAGCTCGGCCGACGCTTCCTCGAACGGCAGCAGCCCGGCCTCGAGGCGCAGCTCGCAAACGTGGCCGACGAGATCGCCTACAACAACCACGACGTTGACGACGGACTGCGCGCGGGGCTCGTGACCACGCGCGAGCTCGGCGACGTCAAACTGTTCGCACGGCACCACGCCGAGGTCGAGGGCCGCTACCCCGGCATCGCGGAGCGGCGCCTGATCCACGAGGTGGTGAGGCGCATGATCAACGAGGTCGTGACCGATCTCATCGACACGACCCGCGCGCGCATCGAAGCGGCACCGCCCGCGAGCGCCGCGGCGGTGCGCGCCTACGGCGAGCCGCTGGTCGCCTTCAGCGAGCGAATCGCCGCGGAGCACCGCGAGCTCAAGCGCTTCCTGCATGAGCGCGTGTACCGGCACTTTCGCGTGGTGCGCATGACGACCAAGGCGCAGCGCGTGGTGAAGGCGCTGTTTCGCGCCTACTTCGACGACCTGAGGCTCTTGCCAGACGAGCACCGCGACGCGGCGCGCCGCCTCGAGACGGAGCAGGGCACCGACGGCCGCGCGCGGGCGGTCGCCGATTACATCGCCGGCATGACCGACCGCTACGCGATCCTCGAGCACGCCCGCCTCTACGACCCGAGCGTTCCGCAGGGCTGAGCGCCGATTGGCTCGCGCCCCGGCGCCCCGCCACGGCATAATCACGCCATGAAATCGATCCCTGCGCGCGAGCGACTGATTTTCGCACTCGACGTCCCCGATGCCGCGACCGCGAGGCGCAGCGTCGAGACGCTCGGCGACTCGGTCGTGTTTTACAAGCTCGGTCTCGAGCTCATGATGGCCGGCGGCTACCACGAGCTCGTCGACTGGATGGTCGCGCGTGGCAA
The DNA here is from genome assembly GCA_025355245.1 of Pseudomonadota bacterium. Lineage (GTDB taxonomy): Bacteria > Pseudomonadota > Gammaproteobacteria > Steroidobacterales > Steroidobacteraceae > CAIKZZ01. The sequence continues at coordinate 48,250 of JANXZZ010000179.1, forward strand.
CAAGGTGTTCGCCGACCTCAAGTTCTTCGACATCCCGGCGACGGTGGCCGCGGCGGTGCGGCGCCTCAACGGCCGCGGCGTCACGTTCACGACCGTGCACGGCAACCAGGGAATCATGGAGGCGGCCGTCGCGGCGGCGGTCGACGTGAAGATCCTCGCGGTCACCGTGCTCACGAGCCTCGATCGCGGCGATCTCGACGATCTCGGCTTCGCCTGCAACGTCGAGGAGCTGGTGATCTCTCGTGCGCGACGCGCGCTTGCCGCGGGCTGCGCGGGCGTCGTCTCCTCCGGCGTCGAGGCCGAGGCGATCCGCCGTGAGATCGGGCCGCGCCTGCTGGTCGTCACGCCCGGCATCCGCCCGGTCGAGAACCGCGCCGAGGACGACCAGAAGCGCGTGCTGACGGTCGAGCGCGCCTTCGCCGCCGGTGCCGACTACATCGTCGTCGGCCGTCCGATCCGCGATGCCAGCGACCCGCGCGCGGCCGCCGAGGCGATCCAGGGTTCGATCGCCAGCGCCACGCTCGAGCGCTGACCCAGATGTCCAGACCGCTCTCGAACGATCTCTTCCTGCGCGCGCTGCTGCGCGAGCCGACGCCGCGCACGCCCGTGTGGATGATGCGCCAGGCCGGTCGCTACCTACCCGAGTACCGCGCCACGCGCGAGCGTGCCGGCAGCTTTCTGGCGCTGTGCTCGAACCCCGACTACGCCTGCGAAGTGACACTGCAGCCGCTCGCGCGCTTTCCGCTCGATGCGGCGATCCTGTTCTCGGACATCCTGACGATTCCGCATGCGCTCGGGCTCGGCCTCGAGTTCGAAGCCGGCGAGGGGCCTACGCTCGCGCATCCCGTGCGCAGCGCCGCAGACATCGATCGCCTGCCGACGCTCGATCCCGAGCGCGAGCTGCGCTACGTGATGGACGCGGTGCGCCTGATCCGTCGCGAGCTCGGCGGCCGCGTGCCGTTGATCGGCTTCGCGGGCAGCCCGTGGACCGTTGCGACCTACATCGTCGAGGGCGGCAGCAGCAAGACCTTCGCGCGCATCAAGGCGATGCTCTACGCCGAGCCCACCCAACTGCACCGCCTGCTCGACAAGCTCGCGCGCGCGACGATCGACTACCTGAACGCGCAGATCCGCGCGGGCGCGCAGGCGGTCATGGTCTTCGACACCTGGGGCGGCGTGCTGGCGCCCGCGAGCTACCTCGAGTTCTCGCACGCCTACATGGCGCGCATCGTCGCGGAGCTCATCCGCGAGCACGAGGGCCGGCGCGTGCCGGCGGTCCTGTTCACCAAGGGCGGCGGCACGGATGCGCTCGCGGCGCTCGCGACGACCGGAGCCGACGCCGTCGGCGTCGACTGGTGCACCGACCTCAAGGACGCGCGCCACGCTGTTCAGGGCCGCGTGGCGCTGCAGGGCAACCTCGATCCTTCGGTGCTGTACGCGCCCCCGGCCGTCATCCGTGCCGAAGTCGGGCGCGTGCTCGCGAGCTTCGGGTCGGGCCCGGGGCACGTGTTCAACCTCGGGCACGGCATCCACCCGGACGTCGCGCCCGAGCGCGCGGGGGCAATGATCGCCGCGGTGCACGATCTCTCGCCGGCCTACCACAGCTGAGGCCGCTGGCTGCGCCGGGGTCTTGCGGCTCGCCCGCGCAAAGCCTCCAACGCCGGATGTCCGAACCCGCGGTTGGAGCGACCGTGACGGACAGAGCGTCGCGGCAATGGCCGGCGACCGCGGCCACTCAAGCCGATCGCTGGGCGCCCAGGCGCATGCGCACTGTCGATATCACCGTGGCGAAGTCGTCAATGCCGGAGACCTCTGATGGACGCAGATCTCACGCTTAAATCGCGCGACCAACTCGTCGAAGAGGTTAAACGGCTGCGCGCTGGAATTCGCACGCACCGCGACAGTACCGGGCACGACCTGTGCTGGCACCATCCCGCGCTCTGGAGCCTCCTGCCGGAACCGGTGGAGCCGTCGGTGCTGGTACCGTCCTGGCCAAAGTTCCTGAGCGGGTGCGTACATTACCGCGCATCACTCGACCGTCAGCTTCCGGACGCACCGCGGGCGGACATGGAATTCATGGCCGGCGCGGGTGATCAAGAGCGCAAATAGCCATGCCGCGGCGGCAGCGTCCAGCGGGCGCCGGCTCGAGCAACTTCCTCCGGGCGCACCGCGATCCCGAGCCGTTCTACCGGCCGGCGCAGATCGGACCGCGCGGCCGGTCCGCTCCGCGGCTCGACCGGGACGGCGTCGGCCCGGCGCAAGCCGGGAACCTGATCGAGGCGGGCTAGCGCCTCGTGGCCCCAAAGACCCTTGCGCGGTCGGTCGAGGGTCGGGAGCCGACACCCAAGCCGGCAAGACGCGGCGCACCGGGCGCCCGGCCGGCGACGCCAGACGCCCCGGCCGGGGCCCGTAGCCGGCCTCGCCGACCGCCAGAACAGCCTATTTCCCGCGCTTCCTCACAGAATTGACCGCCCCCGACACCGCGCGTCCTTTAGGCACAGGAGCCCGCGACCGATAACGGGGTAAGGGTCCGAGGGAGAGGGATGTGGGCGAGGCTTCTGCCTGTCGCGTGCTGCTGATCGAGGAAGGCGCCGCCGCGGCGCCGCTCGACGCCGCCGCGTTCGCACCCGGCTTCACGGTCGCCCGGGTCGACAGTCTTGCCGCGGCGGTCCTGGAGCTGCGCCTCGACCCTCCCGACTGCGTACTGCTGGCGCTCGAGCTCAAGGGCGATGACATGGGCAGGGCGGTGCGGAGCCTGCGCGAGTACCTGCCGTGCGCGGCGCTGGTGGCGCTCGCGCCCGGCTCCGATCACGTGGCCGCACGCGCGGCGATCCGCGCTGGCGCCGATGACTGCCTCGAGAACGACGCGCTCGACGCGCGCCGCCTCAACCGCGCGATCGAGCTCGCGGGCGAGAGGAGCGCCGCGCGCAGCCGCCTGATGACGCTGGCGCTTCGCGATCTGCTCACCGGCCTCGCCAATCGCACGCAGTTCCAGGACGCGCTCGGCCGCGCGGTCGCACGCGCCGCACGCAGCGGCCTGGTGCTCGCGCTCCTGCACGTCGATCTCGACGACTTCAAGTCGATCAACAACGGCTACGGCTACGAGGTGGGCGACTCGATCCTGAAGGCCGTCGCCGCGCGCCTCGCGGCGCAGGTGCGCCTCGGTGACACGCTCGCCCGCATCGGCGGCGACGAATTCGCGCTGATCCTTGAGAACGTAGGCTCGCACGAGGCCGCCGCAGCGGTCGGCCGCAAGCTCCTGGGGGCGCTCGCGCCCGCGATCGCGGTCGGCGACGAGACGCATCGCGTGCTCGCCAGCATCGGCATTGCGTTCCAGCCGGCGGACGGTGATTCGTCCGACGAACTGATCCTGTCCGCGGACCTCGCGATGCACGCGGCCAAGCACCGCGGCGGCGGGCGCATCGGCAGCTTCTCGGGACTGCTCCTCGATCCCGCGCCCGGCATCGACGCGCCGCGCGCGCGCCTGCTCGCGGCAGGCCAGCGCCTGCCCGTTCTGTACCCGGCCCCGGCGCCGACCGCGGATCCCGCGCTCGTCTAGCGCCGCGACCGCCCGCTTCGGGTAGAGTTCCGGCCCTATGTCCGTGCTCTACATCGCGCTCGGCGGGGCCATCGGCAGCCTCGGTCGCTACTTCCTCGCGCAGGCCCTCGGCCTCGCCCTCGGCGGGGCTTTCCCGTGGGGCACGCTGGTCGTCAACGTGACCGGCAGCTTCGCGATCGGCTTCATTGCCGGAGGCGCCAGTGCGGGCGGGCGCTGGGTCGAGTCGCCGTTCACCCGCCAGTTCCTGATGGTCGGCGTCTGCGGCGGCTATACGACGTTCTCCGCGTTCAGCCTGCAGACCTTCGACCTGCTGCAGGCGGGCGACGTCGGCCGCGCGGGACTCTACATGCTCGCCTCCGTCGCGCTCTGCGTGCTCGCGACCTGGGCGGGTTTCGTCGCGGCCGCGGCCGTCACGCGCTGAACCGCCGCGATGCCGCTGGCAAGGAGAGGACGTCGATGACAATCGAGGCGGGGCCGCACGAGCTCTTCACCACGCTCGCGAACGAGCGCGACATCGCGGGCATCGTCACGCTCGTGAACTCCGCCTACCGCGGCACCGCGAGCCGGCGCGGCTGGACGTCGGAAGAGCACCTGATCGAGGGGCAGCGCACGAGCCCCGACTCGATCCTCGAGCTTCTCCAGGAGCAGGGCAGCGTGATCCTGCTGATGCGCGGCCAGTCGGCGTTGAACGCCTGCGTGCACCTCAGAAAGGCGGCCAACGACACCACCTACCTCGGCATGCTGTCGGTGCGCCCGGCGATGCAGGGGAGCCTGTTCGGCCGCGCCATGCTCGCTTCCGCCGAGACCTACGCGCGCCAGCATTTTGCTGCGCGCGCGGTCGAGATGACGGTCATCAACGTGCGCGAAGAGCTGATCGCGTGGTACGAGCGGCGCGGCTACGCGCGCACCGGCGAGCTGCGCCCCTTTCCCTACGGCGACACGCGCCTCGGCACGCCGACGCGCGACGACCTCAAGTTCGTGGTGCTGACGCGCACGATCGCGAGCTGACGGGCGACCTCAGGGCTTCTTGACGAGCTCGTCGCGGAGCGCGCGCCTCAGAATCTTGCCGACATTGGTCTTCGGCAGCTCCGCTCGGAAGTAGATGTGCCGCGGCACCTTGTAGCCCGTGAGCTCGGTGCGCGCGAACTCGGTGACCTGCGCCGCGGTCAGCGACGGCTCTTTGCGCACCACGAACACCGCGACTACTTCGCCCGAGTGCTCGTCGGGCTGCGACACGGCCGCGACCTCGAGGATTCCGGGATGCTTCGCGAGCACGCCCTCGACCTCGTTCGGGTACACGTTGAATCCCGACACCAGGATCATGTCCTTCTTGCGGTCCTCGATGTAGACGAAGCCCGCCGCGTCGATGCGCCCGAGGTCGCCGCTGCGCAGCCAGCCGCCCTCGAGCATGACCTTGGCGGTTTCGTCCGGCCGGTTCCAGTAGCCGCGCATGACCTGCGGCCCGCGCACGCAGATCTCGCCGACCGCGCCGATGCCGAGCTCCTTGCCGAGGTCATCGACGATGGAGATCTCGGTCGAGGGCATCGGCAGGCCGATCGAGTTGTTGAAGCCGACGTTGCGCGGGTTCGTGGTCGCGATCGGCGAGGTCTCGGTGAGTCCCCAGCCCTGCGCGAGCGTGCAGCCGGTGCGCTCCTTCCAGCGCACCGCGACCGCCTCCTGCAGCGCCATCCCGCCCGCGACGCAGGTGAGGACCGAGGAGCAGTCGACCTCGGCGAACGCCGGTTCGTTGAGCAGTCCGTTGTAGAGAGTGTTGACGCCGTAGTAAACGGTGCAGCGGTACTTCTTGAGGTCGCGCACGAACGCGGGCATGTCGCGCGGATTCGTGATCATGATCGTGTGGCCGCCCTCGCGCATCCACAAGAGCGCGATCGAGGTCAGCGCGAAGATGTGATAGAAGGGCAGCGCACCGAGCACCGTCTGCGGCGACTTGCGCTCCTCCGCGTACTGCTCGAGCCACGCACTCGCCTGCAGTGTGTTGGCAACCATGTTCCGGTGCGTCAGCGTCGCGCCCTTGGCGACGCCCGTGGTGCCGCCCGTGTACTGCAGGAACGCGACGTCCTCCGGTCCCAGCGGCACGGGATCGAGGTCGACCCACTTGCCCTGCTCGAGCACCTCGGAGAAGGAGTGCCCGTCCGGCAGCACGTAGCGCTTCACCTGCTTCCTGATGCTGCGCAGCGTGAAGTTGACGATCGGCCCCTTCGGAAAGCCCAGCAGGTCGCCGATGCCGGTCACGATGACGACCTCGACGTCGGTCTCGGCGAGGCAGTCCTCGAGCAGGTGCGCGGCGTTCTCGAACACCACGATCGCCTTCGCGCCCGAGTCCTTGAGCTGGTGCTCGAGTTCGCGCAGCGTGTAGAGCGGATTCGTGTTGACGACCGTGAGCCCGGCACGCAGCGCCCCGTACAGCGCCACCGGGTACTGCAGGATGTTCGGCATCATGAGCGCGATGCGATCGCCGCGCACGAGGCGCGCTTCCTGCTGCAGCCAGGCGCCGAACGCGCGGCTCATGGCATCGAGCTGCCGGTAGCTGATCGTGGTGCCGAAGTTCGAGAATGCCGCGCGCGGCCCGTGCCGCTCGCAGGCCTCCTCGAATACCTGGCGCAGCGACTGGTAGCGCTCCGGATCAATGTCGGAGGGGACGCCGGGCGGGTAGGACTTGAGCCAGACTTTTTCCACTGCGAACCCCGCCGCCTATGTTGCGCCGCAAGAGCCGGGAGGACGCCGGCCCGGTCCAACGCTATCCAGCGCGGGCGCACTCTGCAAGGGAGCCCGCGCCGATCGCGCTCGCCGCCGACGCGCGGCGAGCCCTCAGGGAACCGGGCCCCGCAGCGCCGCGACGAGCGTGCGCAGCCCGTCCGGCGTTACCGCCGCCGGCAGCACCGGCGCGCCGATGTGCACCTCGATCCGCGCCCACAGGCGCCACGGCAGGTAGCGGCCGAGGCCGCGGTGGCAGCGCGAGAACGGCGAGCCCCAGAGCCCCGCGAGGCCGATCGGCAGCACCGGCACCGGCCGCTCCTTCATCACGCGCATGAGCCCGGGGCGGAACTCGCCGATCGAGCCATCGACCGTCAGTCGCCCCTCGGGAAAAATGCACACGAGCTCGCCGGCGGCGAGCTCGGCGAGGATCTGCGCGAATGCCGCCTCGCGAGCCGCGACGTCCTCCGCCGCGGTCGCGATCGGGATCGCCTTCATGCCGCGGAACACGAACTTCGCGACCGGGATCCTGAAGATCGCCGCCTCCATGACGAAGCGCATCGGCCGCGACACCGCGGCCGAGAGCACCAGCGCATCGGCGAAGCTCACGTGGTTGCAGACCACGAGCGCCGCGCCCTCGGCCGGCACGTTGTCGAGGCCCGTGATCCTGAGCCGGTAGATGACCCGCGTGATGATCCACGCGAGCAGGCGCAGCAGGAACTCGGGCACCCGCGCGTAGATGAACGCGGTGACTGCAAAGTTGAGGATCGCGGCGACCAGCAGGAGCTGCGGGACCGAGACCCCGAGTTTCAGCAAGAGCGCGCCGAAGCCCGACGCCAGCACCATGAAGATCGCATTCCAGATGCTGTTGGCGCTCACCACCCGCGACACGAACTCGCGCGGCGTGCGCTTCTGCATGAGCGCGTAGAGCGGCACGATGTAGAGGCCGCCGAACACGCCGATCAGCGTCATGTCGATGAGGATGCGCCAGCCGTGCGGCCCGCGCAGGAACTCGAGCCAGTCGAGCTGCACGGCGGCGGGGTGCGCCGGGGTCGAGAAGAATAGGTCGATGCCGAAGGCGGTGAGTCCGAGCGAGCCGAGCGGCACGAGGCCGATCTCCAGGCGTCGCCCCGACAGTCGCTCGCAGAGCAGCGAGCCGATGCCCACGCCAACCGAGAAGCCGAGCAGCATCGTCGTGAACACGTGCTCGTTGCCGTTCAGCACCGACTTCGCATAGACCGGTAACTGCGCGAGCACCATGATGCCGTAGAACCAGAACCACGAGATGCCGAGGATCGACAGGAACACGATCGGGTCGGTGTGCGCCGCGCGCATGTTCTCGATCGTCGAGCGCGCGATATTGGGATCGATGCGCAGCGTGGGCGTGAGCGCCGGGATCGACGGAATCAGCAGGCTCGCGCCGAGGCCGACGACCGCAATCACCGCGAGCGCGATGATGAGCGGCGGCAGCTCGTGGCGCCCCGCGAGCACGCTCGCGAGCACGGTGCCGAGCAGAATCGCGATGAACGTGCCCATCTCGAGGAGCGCGTTGCCGCCGACGAGCTCCGGCGTGCTCAGCACCTGCGGCAGCATTCCGTACTTCGCCGGCGCAAAGAACGTCGAGTGCGAGCCCATCAGGAACAGCGCCGCGAGCAGCATCGGCATGTTGTGCAGGGTGAAGCCGACCGCGGCGAGAGCCATGATGCCGATCTCGCACAGCTTCACGATGCGCATCACGACGGCCTTGTCGTAGCGATCGGCGAGCTGGCCGGCGACGCCGGAGAACAGCACGAACGGCAGGATGAACAGTCCGTTGCCGAGGTTGTTGAGGAGACCCGGGCTCAGGGTCGTGTACGAGGCCGTCTCGAAGGTCGCGATCAAGAGGAGCGCGTTCTTGTAGACGTTGTCGTTGAACGCGCCCAGCGCCTGGGTAAAGAAAAACGGCAGGAAACGGCGCTCGGCGAGGAGCCGGAACTGGCTGTGGCTCATGGGTTCCCGGCGCGCGCAGCGGCTGCAGCTGCGCGCGAGCGTGGGTGCAGCAGGGGCTTCAGCACCGGCCAGACCGTGTCGAGGAGCTTGCCCTCGGCGGCCGCCACCGGGTGCAGGCGGTCGGCCTGGAAGTTCGCCTCCTCGAGCGCCACGCGCTCGAGCAGGAACGGCACCAGCGCAGCGTGGCCGGCCCTGGCGACACTGCCGAACGCGGCCGCGAAGCCGCTGGTGTAGGCGGGGCCGTAGTTCGAGGGGATCTGCATGCCGACGACGAGGATCTCGGCTTTCGCCGCCCGGCCCGCGGCGACGATGTCGCCGAGGTTCTTGCGCATCTCCTCGACCGGCAGGCCGCGCAGCCCGTCGTTCGCGCCGAGCTCGACGACCAGGACGGCCGGGCGGTGAGTCGCGAGCACGCGCGGCAGGCGCGCAAGGCCGCCGGCGGTGGTCTCGCCGCTGACGCTGGCGTTGACTACCTCGTATCCGTACCCTTCCTTCCTGAGCCGTGCCGCGAGGAGTGCCACCCAGCCTTCTTCGGTACGGATCCCGTAACCTGCGCTCAGCGAGTCGCCGAGCACCACCAGCGTCGGTGCGGGCGTCGCCACCGGCACCGCGCCCGCCCCGGGCGCGGCCAGCCCGAGCGCCACGAGCGCACACAGGAATCGCATTGCCGGACTGGTCCGCATCTGTCTCCCGGAGTCGCCCTTGACCGTACTCGAAGCACGCCACGTCAGCATGCAGGTTAGCAGCCCGGACGGAACACTGACCATCGTCGATGACGTCAGTCTCGCGGTCGCGGCCGGAGAGTCGGTGGCCATCGTCGGCGCATCGGGCGCCGGGAAGTCGACATTGCTGGCGATCCTCGCCGGCCTCGACCGCCCGAGCTCCGGCACGGTGCACCTCAACGGCGAGGAGCTCACCGCGCTCGACGAGGACGGCCGCGCCGCTGCGCGCGCCGAGCACGTCGGCTTCGTGTTCCAGGCCTTCCACCTGGTGCCCTCGCTGACCGCCCTCGAGAACGTGATGCTGCCGCTCGAGCTCGCGGGCCGCAGCGACGCCGGCCGCACCGCCCGCGCCGCGCTCGACAAGGTCGGACTCGCACCGCGCGTCGCGCACTACCCGCGCCAGCTCTCGGGCGGCGAGCAGCAGCGCGTCGCGATCGCGCGCGCCTTCGTGGGCCGCCCCGACCTCCTGTTCGCCGACGAGCCGACCGGCAACCTCGACACCGCGACCGGTGCGCGCGTCGCCGAGCTCCTGTTCGATCTCAACCGCGAGGCCAGGACCACCCTCGTGCTCGTCACGCACGAGCGCGAGCTCGCGCGGCGCTGCGACCGCGTGCTCGAGCTCGACGCGGGCCGCCTCGTGGGTGCGGGAGCCTAGCGGTGCGCGCGCTCAGCTTCGCGCTCAAGGCGCTCGGCCGCGAAGCGCGCGGCGGCGAGCTCGCGGTGCTGTTTGGCGCGGTACTGATCGCTGTCACCGCGTTGACCGCGGTCGGGTTCTTCACCAGCCGCGTGTCGCAGGCGATCCAGTCGCAGGCGGGCGAGGTGCTGGCCGGGGACCTGCGGCTCGAGTCCGGGCGCGCCGCCGATGCCGAG
>JANXZZ010000181.1 GCA_025355245.1 Pseudomonadota bacterium
AGCGCCGTTTGAAGACCCTCCCCGGCGCCATCGTTGGGAGCGGAACCCACGCGGATCACGGATCGCGTTTGGCCGAACACGACGAGTGACGCGAGCGAGACCGCCGCGAGCCAGAAATAGAAAACCTTTTTCATGCAAAGAAAGGGGGCCGGCCAGCCTTTCGACTAGCCGGCCCTTGTGAGCGCAACCGAACCAATGAACAAGCGAGGGGAAATCAGAATTGCAGGCCGTAGACCATGCTTACGGCCGAGTTGTCGCCGCCGGCAGCGGACTCGATGACGGACACGCGGACGTAGCGCCGGACGTTGCTCGGCAGTCGCCACGCGTTGGAAACCGCAACCGCACCGGTTCCGCCGCCACCCGTCGAGGTGAACACGGCGAGCGTGCCGACGGCGGCGAAGCTGGAGTTGTCCGCGCTGTCCTGCACGGTGTAAATCAGCGTCGCGGCATTCGCGAGGCTCGGCGTTGCCGGAACCGTCAGGACGAATTCGGAGTGCTCACCACACAGTTCCGGGGATGCGTCCCCGAGATCAATGCTGGTGCCGTTTACGGTCGTGGCCGAAGCGGGGAGCGCGACGGTCTTGGTCAGGAGAAGATCAACGAGTGTGCGGGTAGCCATGATAGGTAAGCGTTGGGGTTCCGTCGGTTATTCGATGGTGTCCGCATTGCCGATGCTGTCCGTCGCGATGATCGGGATGCCCTCGTACTCGGTCGGGGTCGGGGCGACCACGCCGGACGAGCCGTCAAGCTTCGCACCCATCCCAGTGTAGAGCGTTACCGTGCGCTGCTGCTGGAGTTGCTTGCGCGATCGCCTGGACATGACGATCACGTCGGGGCGGGAATTGATCGGGAAGAGCGCGAGCAGTTCCGCGAGCATCGCGTCGGTCAGCGACTTGCCGGCCTGCGCCGTGAGATTGCAGATACGGCCGCACGAGTATTGATGCGAGATTTGCAGGCCGATCCACGAGTTCAGCGAGGACACGCGGCCGGGAAGCCACTTGCTGTTCGCGTCCTGGATCTGCTGGTCGACGAAGGGATCGAGCTCGAAGGTCGTTTTGTTGCCGCCGACAAGGGTCAGGTCTCGGTTGCCCAGCTTGAGCGCGTACACGCTCGACGCGGTCGCCGCAGTCGAGCCGGTGGCGTCATAAGTCATGACGCCGCCCTTCGGCAGGTATGCCTTGATGCCAGGGAAGCCGTTGGCGTCAGTGGTCACGCCACCGAAAATCTGCAACCCGAGCTGCAGGAGCGCCGATTGCATCACGCTGGACGCCTCGGCCATTTCGAGATTCTCGATGGTGTCCGCCGATTGCACGACGAGCGCCTTGTCGATCTGCACCACACCGCCGAACGGGTAGCAGGACACGGTCCGCTGGTCATACAGCGACTTCGACGGCGTCCATCCGCCGTTGACCTGGCGGAAGCCGGTCGTCGCGAATCCGGTCCGGATCGAGGTCTTGAAGGTGATTCCGGGGATGATCCGCATGGGGATCACGTTCAATTCCGGCGCGGCGTTCCGATTTTCGTCGATCAAACCGACGACGGGATCGGAATACCGAAGCTTGGCGAGATCGAGGAGAGTAGTCTGGGCCATGGTGAGATTCTGTTAGGGGTGGAAATCAGGCCGTTTTCTTGCTGTTCGCGGCGTGGATCGCTTGCGCGAGCTCGATGCCGGACAAGGGCTTGCCGTCGGCGCCGACGTAGGCTTTGGCCTTTTCGGAAGCGGGCGTGGACTCGGCGGCGGGAGCGGTCCCCTGCGCCGCGAGAATGGCCTTGGCCTTCGCTTCGGCCGCGACATCGACCGTCTTCGCGTCAGCCTTGAGGCGTTGCACCTCGGCTTCGGCAGTGGTCTTGGCGGTCGTCGCGGCGTCCGCGGCAGCCTTGATCGTCGCAACCTCGTCGGTCGCGGATTTGCCGGACACCTCGAGCGCGGCAATGCGCTGCGTAAGCGCGGCGTTTTCGGAGACAAGCTTCGTGTTGGCTTCGTGGGCCGCGTTCGCGCCCTTGATTCGATCCGCGACGGCAGTCGCGATCTTCTCGGGCAGATCCGCGAGGGCGGAGCCAAGGGCTTGCAGGTTCATCACCCACAAGCAAAGCTGTTGTGCCGAAAATTACTTGGCCCGCGTCCCGGTGAGGTTGCGAAGCATCCTGTGGGCACCAATCGCCTTCCGTGCCCACTTCACTTCGCGGGTCAGGTCCCAATAACAAAACGACTCCTTGCTCGCCACGTCCTTGACCGTCATGCCGTGCAATTCGCAGTCGCCCAAAACGTACCTCAGGCCGACCGTTCGCATCGCGATGGATCGGTTCCGTCGGGCGCGATCCCTTTCCGTCCGTGGCTTGGGGAGGCCATCCGACGCCATGCGCAGGATCGTCGTGGGTATCGACGCGAACGCCTCGACGACTTTCGCGAGCGC
>JANXZZ010000182.1 GCA_025355245.1 Pseudomonadota bacterium
GGAATGCACAGCTCCGCTCCCAGGTCGAACAGGTCGTGCTGCACCTCGGTCAGGCACTCGACCACCGCCACCGGCAGTCCCGCCACGCTGAGCACGAGCCCGACGGCACTGTTGGCCTCATCGACCGTGCCGTAGGCCTCGACCCGCGCCGAGTCCTTCGGCGCGCGGGTGCCATCGCCGAGGCCGGTCGTGCCGTCGTCGCCCGTGCGGGTGTAGATCTTGCTGAGTCGATGCCCCATGGAGCTCCCCGGATGCCGGTTGCCAACGCGCGAACCTCTGGTCAGGTTCATAGCCCGTCCCGCGCGCATTCTCAAGCGGCCTGGCACGCTCGTGCCCATTGACAGCGCGAGGCGCGCTCGCGATATAAGGACCCCATGACAGGAAGCCCCGAGTTGCGGGCCGCGCTCGAGGCTGCGGCCGCCGCCGCCAGCGTGATCCGCGAGTGCTACGCGCGCACCCTCGAGGTGCGCCTGAAGGCGGACGCGACGCCGGTGACGGAGGCGGACGTGCGCGCGGAAGCGGCGATCCGCGCGGTGCTCGGCGCGCACTTCCCCGGCTACGCCTTCGTTGGCGAGGAAACCGGCCGCCATGGTACCGGGGATGCGCTGTGGCTCGTCGATCCCATCGACGGCACGAAGGCGTTCGTGCGCGGCTACCCGATGTTCTCGACGCAGATCGCGCTCATGAAGAACGAGCGCCTGGTGCTCGGCGTCTCGAGCGCGCCGCTCTACGGCGAACTCGCCTGGGCGGAGCGGGGCGCGGGCGCGTGGCTCAACGGCCGGCCGCTCGCGGTGAGCGCGATCGACTCGCTCGAGGCGGCGGCGCTGTCGACCGGGAACCTGCGCACGCTGGCCGCGGGGCCGGGCTGGGCGAAGCTGGGCGCGGTGGTCGCGCGCTTGAGCCGCATCCGCGGCTACGGCGACTTCCTCCACTACCACCTGCTCGCGGGCGGCAAGATCGATGCGGTCGTCGAGTCCGACGTCAACATCCTCGACATCGCCGCGCTCGTGTCGATCGTCGAGGAAGCGGGCGGGCGCTTCACGGATCTCGCCGGTCGCGCCATCGGGCTCGCGAGCACCTCGGTACTCGCGACCAACGCACACCTGCACCCGGCGCTCAGCGCGGCGCTCGCGTGACGCTGACCGCGCAAGTCGCGCTGCTGCTCGCCGCGGCGGTCATCGCAGTGCCGGTGTTCCGCAAGATGCGCCTCGGCGCCGTGCTCGGCTACCTGGCCGCCGGCATGCTGGTCGGGCCCGCGGCGCTCGGGCTCATCAGCAACGTCGGCGCGATCCTGAGCTTCGCGGAGTTCGGGGTGGTGCTGCTCCTGTTCGTGATCGGCCTCGAGCTGCAGCCCTCCCGCATCGTGACGATGCGCCGCACGGTCTTTGGCGTGGGTTGCCTGCAGGTCGCGCTGACGACGCTCGTGCTCGGTGCCGCCGGCTGGGCGCTCGGCCTCTCGCCGATGAACGCGGCTCTGATCGGCTTCGCGCTGTCGCTGTCATCGACCGCGCTGGTGCTGCAGGTCCTGGCCGAGCGCGCCGAGCTCAAGGCGCATCACGCGCGCGCGGCCTTCGGCACGCTCCTCTTCCAGGACGTCGCGGCGATGGCGGTGCTTGCGGCGCTGCCGCTGCTCGGCGATGCGGGTCTGCACCCGGGCGAGGGGCCGCGCGGCTGGCTGCCCGGCCTCGGTGCCTTCGTCGCGGTGGTGGCGGGCGGGCGCTATGCGCTGAGGCCCTTGCTGCGGGTCGTCGCCAACAGTCGCCTGCGCGAGACCTTCACCGCGACTGCGCTGTTCGTCGTGGTCGGCACCGCGGCGCTGTTCTCGGCGGCGGGGCTGTCGATGGCGCTCGGTGCGTTCATCGCGGGCGTGCTGCTCGCCGATTCCGAGTACCGCCACGAGCTCGAGGCCGACATCGAGCCCTTCAAGGGCCTCCTGCTCGGTCTTTTCTTCATCGCGACCGGCATGTCCGCCAGCATCGGTACGCTGCTCGACCGGCCGCTGACCGTGCTCGGGCTGCTGTTCGGCCTGCTCGCGCTCAAATCGCTCGCCGGCTTCGTGGTCGCGCTCGTGTCGGGCTATCGCGGCGCCGCCGCGCGACGCTTTGCGACCGACCTCTGCGGCGGCGGCGAGTTCGCGTTCGTGCTGCTCGCGCTCGCGGCGCGCAGCCGCCTGCTCGACCCCGAGCTCGCCGACCTCATGGTCATCGTGGTGACGCTGTCGATGATCGCGACGCCGCAGCTCATCAACACCCACGCCTGGCTCGAGGAGCGCCTCACCGCCGCCGTGCCGGCGGCGCCCTTCGACGTGCCGGAGGCGACCGAGCCGCGCGTACTGATCGCGGGCTTCGGTCGCTTCGGGCAGATCGTCGGCCGCGTGCTGCGCGCCAAGGGGATCCGCTTCACGGCGCTCGAGATCAGCCAGGCGCAGGTCGACTTCGTGCGCCGCTTCGGCAACAAGCTCTACTACGGCGACGCCTCGCGCCTCGACCTCTTGACCGCGGCCGGCGCCGAGCACGCCGAGGTGCTGGTGGTCGCGATCGACGAGGTCGAGGCCTCGGTGCGCACCGCGGAGCTCGCCAGGCGCCACTACCCGCACTTGAAGGTGCTGGTGCGCGCGCGCAATCGCCAGCATGTATTCCGGCTCATGGACCTCGGCATCACGGTCATCGTGCGCGAGACCTACGCGGCGAGCCTCGAGATCGCCAACGAGACACTGCTCGCGCTCGGGCTGCCGCCGGCCGAGGCACGTGCCAGCGTCAAGACCTTCCGCGCGCACGACGAGCGCGTGCTCATCGAGCAGTCCGCGATCAAGGAGGACCAGGACAAGATGGTCGCTGCCGTCAAGGAATCCGCCGCGCAGCTCGAGCGCCTGTTCCAGTCCGACAGCGCGCCCGGCGACTCCTGAGGCCGCGCCTCAGTCCGAGAGGAATATCCGCCGGCCCTCGATCACGACCTCGCGGATCCCGACGCGGTAGATCGCCGACAGCGCCTCCGCGGTCAGCACCTCCGCGGTCGGCCCGTAGCGCCAGCGGCCGTCGCCGAAGAGCAGCAGCGCGTGGTCCGCGAAGCGCGCCGCGAGCGCGGGATCGTGCAGCGTCGCGAGCACCGCGCGGCCCGCATCGGCGCGCGCGCGCAGGAGCCGCAGCACGTCGAGCTGGTGGTGCGGATCCAGGTGATTGTGCGGCTCATCCAGCAACAGCACGTCCGGATCCTGCGCGAGCACTGCCGCGAGCGCGACGCGCCTGCGCTCGCCGCCCGAGAGCGTGTCGATCGCGCGCGCCGCGAAGCCGTCGAGCTCGCATTGCTGCAGCACGCGGTGTGCGACCTCGAGGTCGTGCTCGGTCTCCCACTGCCAGAGGTCGAGGTGCGGATGGCGGCCGACGAGGACCGCGTCGAAGACGGTGCCGGGAAAGGGATCCTCGGTCACCTGCGTCAGCAGCCCGAGGCGCCGCGCGCGCTCGCGGCGCGGCCAGGCGCGCAGCTCGCGCCCCGCGAGCGAGACCCGCCCCGCCGACGGTGCGCGAAGTCCGGCGAGCGTGTGCAGCGTGAGCGACTTGCCGGCGCCGTTGGCGCCGAGCACGCAGGCGAATTCACCGGGGCGCGCGCTGAACGACAGCCCCTCGACCAGGCGGCGGCCGGCGACGCAGACATCGAGGGACTCGGCGGCGAGCATGCAGCCTCTGCGGGCCGGGTTCAGGGCTGCAGGCGCTCGACGCGCCACGGCGTCGCGCTGAAGGACTCGCCGCCCGCCACCGGTGCGAGCGTGCGCACCCAGCGCGCGCGATCGTGGATGCGGTACTCGCCCTCGACCCACAGCTCGACCGCCTCGGCCCACAGCCGGTAGCCGCCCCAGTGCGGCGGGCGCGGCACCGCGACGTTGGGCGTGGCGGGCGCATCGTCGGCGGCATCGGGGCCGACGGGCGGGGTGTTGAAGCGCCGGGCCGTGGCGCGCAGCGCCTCGATCAGCGCCGCGCGCGAGGCGACCGTGCGGCTCTGCGCGCTCGCCCAGGCGCCGAGTCGGCTCTGCCAGGCGCGACTCTGGAAGTACGCATCGCTCTCGGCGGCCGGCGACCGCAGCATGCGACCCTCGATGCGCACCTGGCGGTGCAGCCGGTCCCAGTGGAACAGTGCCGCGACCCGCGGGTTGGCGGCGATGTCGGTGGCCTTGCGCGACTCGTAGTTCGTGTAGAGGACGAGGTAGCCCGCCGGCAGCACGATGTCCTTCGCGAGCAGCACGCGCGAGCTCGGGCTGCCGTCGGCGGCGACCGTCGCGAGCACCATCGCGTTCGGGTTCGGCTGGGTGTCCTGCGCCGTCGCCTCGGCGAGCCAGTCGCGCGCGAGCGCGAGGGGCTCGGCGGGCAGGGGTTCCGGGAGGCGCTGCGCGAGGAAGGTATTCATGAAGCGATGTTAAGGCTTCCCTCAGCGCTTCGTAACGCCCGGTCAATACGCATGCCATGTCCGGGGGCGAGGATGGAAGCATCGAAATTCGCGGAGAAACGCCATGTCCACCGTCAAGTCGCTGTATCGAAGCACGCTGATCGCGGCGGCGCTCACCGCGGCGGGTCTGTCCGCGGCACCGGCCGCCGAGGCCCACGAGCAGGGCTGGCGGGAGCGGGGCGGCGAGCGCCCGTGGCACGCCGAGCCCGGGGTCCGCTGGTACCGGGGCCCGCGCGGCCACGCCTTTGGCGGGCGGCGCTACCTCGAACTCGGGCCCGACTGCGAATCCGGCCGCGCGGCACCCGTCTACTATCCGGTCGTTCCGCCGCGGCCGCCGCGGCCCTGGGCCGAGGACCCCAGCGTCGAGTACCGCGCGCCCTATTGAGGGGCCGCGCGCCCGGCCGCTGACGCGGCGGGGGGTAAGCTGACAGAATCCTCGTTGGCGCCCGGATCCACCGGGCCCGACGAGGAGTGGCAGTGGCGGAGCAGAAGACGCTGGAGGAGTTGCGCGCGCGCCTGAGCGCCATCGACCGGGAGCTCATCGAGCTCGTTGCCGAGCGCCAGCGCCTCGGCCGGCAGGTCGAGCACGCCAAGCGCGCGACCGGGCACGCGACCCGCGACTACCGGCGCGAGCGCGAGGTCATCCTCGGCGTTCGCAACCACGCCGAGAAGCACGGTGTCTCGCCCGAGGTCGCCGAAAAGATCCTGAGGCTCTTGATCCAGAGCTCGCTCGCGACCCAGGAGCAGGCGCGCGTCGTCGCGACCGGGCGCGGCAGCGGGCGCCGCGCGCTCGTGATCGGCGGCCACGGCAAGATGGGCCGCTGGTTCGTCGACTTCCTGGCATCGCAGGGATTCGCGGTCGAGGTCGCCGATCCCGCGGGGGCGGTCGAGGGCTACGCGCACCGCGCCGACTGGCAGGGCGCGGCGCTCGACCAGCACCTGATCGTGGTCGCAACGCCGCTCGGGATCACCGCGGACGTGCTGCACGCGCTCGCGGCGCGCCGCCCCAGCGGTGTCGTGTTCGATCTCACCTCGGTGAAGACGCCGCTGCGCGCCGGCCTCGATGCGCTCGTGAAAGCGGGCGTCAAGGTCACGTCCCTGCACCCGATGTTCGGGCCGGACACCGACCTCTTGTCGGGGCGGCACGTGATCTACATCGACCTCGGCAGCAAGGAGGCGCTCGAGCTCGCGCAGGAGCTGTTCGCGCCGACGATGGCGGAGCGGGTCGTGATGGGCCTCGACGAGCACGACCGGCTGATCGCCTACGTGCTTGGTCTCTCGCACGCGCTCAACATCGCCTTCTTCACCGCCCTCGCCGAGAGCGGCGAGGCGGCACCGCGCCTGGCGCGTATGTCGAGCACGACCTTCGACGCCCAGCTCGACGTCGCGAGCCGCGTCGCCGAGGAGTCCCCGGCACTCTACTTCGAGATCCAGGCGCTCAACGACTACGGCACCGAGTCCCTGACCGCGCTCCTGTTCGCGGTCGAGCGCCTGCGCGCGACCGTGCGCTCGCGCGACGCGGCGGGGTTCCGCCAGATGATGGAGCGCGGCAAGAGCTACCTCAACACGCGCCCGCAGCCCGGGCGGGAACCCACGTGAAGGATCCGGCCGCGCCGCCGGGTGGCGCCGCGGAGGGCGCGGCGCTCGCCGAGCTGCGCGCGCGCCTGAAGCGCCTGCGCGAGGAAGCCGCGGCGAACGAGCAGAAGTGGCAGCGCACGCACGAGCGCGAGCTCGAGCTGTTGCGCGCCGACACGCTGCCGGAACTCCTGTCGCTGCTCACCGCGGGCATGGCCGCGAGCTACGGCCTTGACGCCGTGCAGCTCGTGCTCGAGGACCCGAACCACGAGATCCAGCACCTCTTGATTGGCGGCGGCGGGCGCATCGAGGAGTTCCCGAGCGTGAGCTTCGTCGACACCATGGTCGGCCTCGCACCGCAACTCGGCGCACTCCGGCGTCCCTGGCTCGGCGTCTGGATCCGCGCCGACCACGAGTTGCTGTTCCCGGGGCAGCGCGACTTGAAGTCGCTTGCGCTCTTGCCGCTCAGGCGCCAGGCGCGCACCACGGGCGCGCTGTGCTTTGGCAGCCGCGATCACGAGCGCTTCTCGCACCGCCTGTCGGCCGATTTCCTGCAGCACCTCGCGAGCGTGGTCGCGGTCTGCCTCGAGAACGCCTGCAACCGCGCGCGGGTCCTGCGCAGCGGCCTCGCCGACTACCTGACCGGCTGGCACAACCGCCGCTACCTGCAGTCGCGGCTGCGCGAGGAACTCGCGCGCGCGCAGCGCAGCGGTGGCGGCGTCTCGTGCCTGATGATCGACGTCGATCACTTCAAGGAACTCAACGACAGCTGCGGGCACCTGGGGGGCGATGAGGCGCTCCGGGAAATCACCGCGCGCATCGAGGCGCACATCCGCGCCAGCGACACGGCGGCGCGCTTCGGCGGCGATGAGTTCGCGCTGCTGCTGCCCGAGACCGCGCTCGACGCCGCGGTGGGCTTGGGCGAGCGCATCCGCGCGGCGATGGCCGCTCCCATCGACGTCGGCGGCGGCCAGACGCGCGTGGTCACGCTCTCGATCGGCGCGGCGGCGCTCGTGCCGAAGCGCAAGGACGAGGAATTGAAGGCGCTCGCCGATCGGCTGCTGGCCGAGGCGGACGCCGCGCTCTACCGCGCCAAGGGCGCGGGCCGCAACCGCGTCGCGACCAACCTCGAGGACGACGGCGCCTGAGTCTCAGGTAGCGATCTGCGGCCGGCGCATCAGCACGAGGAACAGCGGAACTCCGACGATCGCGGTCAGCGCACCGACCGGCAGCTGGCGTGGCGCGAGCACGGTGCGCGCGACCAGGTCGGCGATCACGACGAGTGTGCCGCCGGCGAGCGCCGCCGCCGGAATCATGCGCCGGTGATCGGAGCCGATCATGAGCCGCACCATGTGCGGCGTCACGAGCCCGACGAAGCCGATCGCGCCGACGCTGGTCACCGTCGCCGCGGTCAGGATGCTCGCGCTCACGAACAGCGCGCCCCTGAGCGGCGTGACCGCGACCCCAAGCAGCTGCGCCTGCACGTCGCCGCGCGCGAGCACGTTGAGCGGGCGCGCGGCGAACACGCCGAGCGGTACCGCCATCGCGGCGATCGCGAGCAGTGGCAGCGGCGAGCCCGCCCAGGAGAGATCGCCCATCAGCCAGAACACCATCGACCGCAACAGCGTCGGGTCGCCCGCCGCGAGCAGGAGACTGACGAGCGCGCCCGTGCCCGCGGCGACGACGATGCCGGTCAGCAGCAGCCGGGTCGGTGTCCACCCGCCCGGGCCCTGCGCCAGCGCGAACACGAGCAGCGTCGCGCCGAGCGCGCCCGCGAACGCGGCGCCCTGCACGATGAAGGTGCCGACGCCGAGCAACATCGCCGCGAGCGCCGCGACCGCTGCGCCGCCCGATACGCCGAGCACGTAGGGATCGGCGAGCGGGTTCCTGAGGAGAACCTGCATGCAGACACCGGCGAGCGCCAGCAGCGCTCCCGCGCCGAAGGCGGTCAGCGCGCGCGGCAGCCTGCGCTCGAGGACCCGCGAGCGCGCGAGCGGATCCGTGCCCGCGGCGATGCCGCGCCACAGGCCGACGGGGCCGGGACCGGCGCTGCCGATCGAGAGCGAGGCGAGCAGGGCGATCAACGCGATGAGCGAGAAGCCGAGCAGCGCGAGGGTCGGGCGGCGGACGAGCGCGAGGATCACGGGGAACCTTGGGCGGGGACCGGTGGCGGGTGAGCGTACCCGGATCGGGACCCGGGCGGCAGCTTGGCCCACCGGGTACCCTGTGAAGGAATCTTGGGACTCACGCCGGCCGCCGGGAGCGCAATGGCTGACTGGATCGACGCGGACGGGTATCGCGCCAACGTCGGTATCGTGCTGATGCGGGGCGACGGGCAGGTATTCCTGGGCGGTCGACCCGGCGGGCGCGGCTGGCAGTTCCCGCAGGGCGGGATCGGCCGCGAGGAGTCGCTCGAGGAGGCCTTCTACCGCGAGCTCCACGAGGAGATCGGCCTTGGCGCCGCCGATGTCGAGTACCTCGGCGCTACGACCGAGTGGCTGAGCTACCGGCTGCCCAAGCAGTACGTGCGCCGCCACGGTGCGCCGCGCTGCATCGGCCAGAAGCAGCGCTGGGTGCTGCTCCGGTTCCGCGGGGTCGACTCGCAGCTGCGCTTCGATGCGACCAGCGAGCCGCCCGAGTTCGATCGCTGGCGCTGGGCGGACTACTGGGATCCCGTACGCGAAGTGATCTTCTTCAAGCGCGACGTGTACCGGCGCGCGCTGCACGAGCTCGGCCGCATCGCCTTTCCCGACGGCTTGCCGCCGTATCCGTCGTGGTGGGAGGCCGAGCAGGCCGGCGGGCCGGTGGCCGGCTGAACGCGAGTCAGGCAGGCTTGAGGATGACCAGCAACACGATCAGCACGAGGAACAGCGCGGGCACTTCGTTGAACCAGCGGTACCAGCGGCCGGTGTAGGCGTTGCGACCGTCGGCAAACCGCGACAGCAGGTGCCCGCAGTAGATGTGGTACACAACGAGCCCGAGGACCAGCGCCAGCTTGAGCTGCAGCCAGCGTTCGCCGAGCCAGGCGGCGTTCAGCACCAGCAGGCTGACGCCGAAGACGACGGCCACGACACCGGCCAGCGTCATCAGCGAAAAAAGCCGCCGCTCCATGAGCTTGAAGCGCGCGTCGCTGACCGGGTCGGTCGCCCCGGCGTGATAGACGAACAGCCTCGGCAGGTAGAAGAGCCCCGCGAACCAGGCGATGACGAAGATCACATGCAGTGCCTTGATCCACAGATAAAGCATTCGAATGCCTCCGGCCGGCCTCGGCGCCGGTGGTCATTCTAGGGGCCGCGGCAACTCCGTGCCCACCGAGTCCCAACGACTCATCGTCCGGCGCTACGCGCCCGGCCGCGCGGCGCTCATCTGGGGCGTCCTGGTCGTCGGCGCGATCGTGTTACTCCTGGTCGCGTTCGAGGCCGGCCGGGCGCGGGGCGGCTACTCGATCGTTGCCGCCGAGCTCGACAGCCGCCAGAAGGCCGCGCAGATCAAGGAGCTGACGGGCCAGCTGCGGGACGCCCAGGTCAAGCTCGCGGCGAATGACATGGCGCGCCGCGTCGACCGCGAGTCCTATGCGCAGGTCGAGAAGTCGCTCGCCGACCTGCAGGCGCGCCTCGGCGAGCAGAGCCAGGAGCTGACCTTCTACCGCGGCATCGTCAATCCCTCCGACAACATCGCCGGGCTCAGGATCCAGCAGCTGCGGGTGCTCCCCGGCATCGCGCCGCGGCGCTTCCGGGTGCGCATCGTGCTCATCCAGGCGGCCCGGCAGGACTCGGTCACGAGCGCGACGGCGGATTTGTCGATCGACGGGCTGCGCGGCGGGCGCGCGGCCAACCTGCCGCTCGCGGAAATCGGAACTTCGTCGCGGGCGCTCGCCTTCTCGTTCCGGTACTTTCAGGAACTGGAGACGGAGATCGAGCTGCCGGCCGACTTCCTGCCCGAACGCGTGCAGCTGGAGGTGCGGCCCGCCAAGGCGACCTCCTCGATCCGGCAGACCTATCCCTGGAAGATCGAGACGACCTGAGCCCCCGGAGAGTGCCGATGTTTGGCCGAAACAAGCAGCCTTCTGCGGATATCGAAACCCTGATCGCCGCGGGAACGCGGGTCGAGGGCAACCTCATCGTCAGCGGCGGCATCCACCTCGAGGGCATCGTGCGCGGCAACGTCACCTGCGCGCCGGGCGCGACCGCGCTCCTGACGATCGCACGCAAGGGCGTGGTCGAGGGCATCGTCGAGGTGCCGCGGGTCGTGGTGCACGGCGAGGTGCGTGGCGACATCCGCGCCAGCGACAAGGTCGAGCTCGGCGCGACCGCGCGCGTGAGCGGCAACGTGAGCTACAAGGTCATCGAGATGGCAGCCGGCGCCGTGATCCAGGGCCGGCTGGTCGCGGCCGCCGGGCCCGAAGGCGCGGCCCCGCTGCCGGCTGCGGAGCCCGCGCAGTAGTCACCGCCGCTGGCCGCTAGAGCAGCGCCGCGACGTCGTTCTCGATGCTCGCGGGCGTATCGGCCGGGGAAAACCGCGACACCACCTGGCCCGCACGATCGACCAGGAACTTGGTGAAGTTCCACTTGATGCGCTCGGTACCGAGAATTCCCCGGGCCGCGTGCTTGAGGTACCGGTAGAGCGGATGCGCGCGGTCGCCGTTGACCTCGATCTTGGCGAACAGCGGGAAGCTCACGCCGTAGTTGAGCGAACAGAACTCGCGGATCGCCGCGGAGTCGCCCGGCTCCTGGTGGCCGAACTGGTCGCAGGGAAAGCCGAGTACCGCGAGCCCCTCGGGCGCGAGGCGCCGGTACAGCGACTCGAGTCCCGCGTACTGCGGCGTGAAGCCGCACTGGCTCGCGACGTTCACGATCAAGAGCACTTTTCCGTGATAGGTCCCGAGTGGCACCTCGGTGCCATCCAGGCTCTCGGCACTGAAGTCGTAGACGCTTGCCATCGTGCGGGTCCTCGGCGTTCGGCCGACGGGATGCGGGCGCGCGCTCAGCGTGCGGGACAGGCGGGCATGGCGGCGCGCACCGCCGCCTCGCCGCCGTCCTCGGCGCCGGTGCGGTTGTCGGTGAATGCGCAGCCGTAGGCGGGATCCGCGACGACGGCCTTGGTCATCACGTCATCGCCCGCGGCTCTGGTGCCGTTCTCGACCCACGCGACCAGCGCGCTGAAGGCCGCCGATTCCTCGGCGGCGGTGAAGTCGCAGTGCAAGGGGCTCCTGACCGCGCGCTGCACCAGCCAGCGCGAGTTGCCGCGGGTATCGACGCGGCGGTGGTAGATCTGCTCCATGCTGAAGGGCACG
>JANXZZ010000204.1 GCA_025355245.1 Pseudomonadota bacterium
GCGAGTCACGAGCCGGTTGACGAAAACGCGAACGATGCTCCGCGGCGGCTCTGGGAAGTGGTGCCCCGTAACAGCTAATTCTGTCGTCGTCAGTTAATTGTGTCGTCGACACGATCAATAGTCGCGTTTAGACACAATTAACTGAAACTCACAGATGGGGTTCAGCCAGACGGTGAAACTCCAAATTCAAGTCGAAGCGCTTCGGGCGGACTAGCGAATGTCCCAGGTGACTGGTAGGGTCGATTAATCTCAAAGCCGCTGGTGGCGCACCAGGCCACGACCTCTCGGTCGCACGTGTCGAGCGCGAACGCGGCACGCACGACTTCGCGTGCTTCCTTGGGTGTAGACGTGTGACCGCGACGCCCCGGGCGGTCGCCGGTTGGTTGTACAGCCGCTGCGATCCCAGATGCTGCCATTCGGTGGTTGGGGCGTCGAACCCGTAACTACCGAACGGCATCCAACGGAATATTCAAAAGAAGCCGGACGCCGCCGTCCGAGGAATCCTCGAGAGTAAGCAAGCCCCGCAATCGTCGGGCGCGATGCCCGATAATCCGGAGTGCATCCGCCCGTAACTCGCCGGCCGTGGCGCGAGGCCCAGCGTCCCAACCCATCTGGATCTGCAATGCCTCACCAGTAGTTCGCAATTCGACATCGATGCGGGAGCTATCGGCGTCCATCGCGGCGCATTCCACCGCCTCCACCACGATCCGATAAAGCTCCTCGGAGAGGGCGGACGGCAGCTCACCACCACCGAGCTCGCAGCGGAGGCCGAACTTCAGTTGGCCTGCTTGCTCGATCCGTTCCGCTAAACTCCGCATCGCGAGTTCGAACGAGCCGTCAGCCGAATGAAGTGGCGACAGGGTTGCCGCCAAGCGACGCGCGTTGTCAACGGCTTGAGAAAGCTGCGTCGGTAGCGTGTCCAGCAACTCTTGCTCATCCGCCGATTCGCGGCCCGTGCGGCCGAGCGAACGGATTAGCAGCGAGATCCCCGCAAGTTCCTGGGCAAGCCCTTCGTGAATGTCGTAGGAAAGCGCAGCGTGCCGGCGGCTGGCAGCCTCGTGTAGCTCACGCTCCGCGTTCCGTTGCTCGGTGACGTCTCGGATCGTCAGCGCGATTCCGCCGATGAGTGACGTCGAACCTTCGTCGCTGCCGAGCACCTGAAGCACGCGATGGTGCAGTGCCGGATGCTCGAAATCGACTTCGATCTCGATCTGCTCCCTCGACCCGCGAGCGAGTCCCGACACGAGTTCGCCGACCCTCGGTCGGTTCGACTCGCCCAGCAGCACTGCGACCTCGCGCCCGATCAGCTGCTCGGGCCGTGTGCCCAGCACACGTTCCGCGGGAGGGCTGACATACGTCAGCCGTCCCCCGTAGTCGGCTACGACAATGACGTCGCCCGAGCGGCGCACAAGCTCCGTCAACCGCTTGTCCGCGTCCTTACGCGCCGCGGCACGCGCCAGAGCGTGCAGCTCGTGGCGAGCTCCGATCTCCCGTACCGCGACCAACGCCGCGCCGAGCACGGCGAGGACCATGGGCAGTGTGGAGCGGAGCGGCCCCTCGTGCGCATGCGCGGTCACGATGACACCAATGGCCACCAGCACGGCGAAGGCCGGCACGGCGCTGGCGGGGCTGACGTCGGGGCGCTCGGCGCCACGATCCGCCGGCCTCCGTCGTTCTGCGACTATCGCTGCAATCAGCAGCAGGTCCCCGACACAGTACGCGATCTGGTAGACAGACGCAGCGGCAGGGGTCCCGCGCGCGCCAATATCAGCCCAGAGCAAGTCCGCGCCGAAGCTGACAATAGCGCCCGCGAAAAGAAGCACCAGCGCGCGTTCTCGCCGCCAGTCAGTAATTCGCATGTAGGCCAGCGCGGAAAAAACCAGCATTGCGCTGGCCCCCACGCCGTAGCCAAGCGTAACGACCACTCGAAGTCCGCGCGGCACGCCTGCGAGGAGCGCAGGCCCCACCGAGAACTCCCACAGCATCGCGCCGAGCGCGAGCATCAGTGTCATCGCGTCGAGCCAGACCCGCGGGCGACGGAACGAACCTCCGAGATCGACGAACAGCATTGCCGCGGCGAGCGCAAACAACGGAACGCATGCCCCGAAGAACAGGTCATTCAGGCCGTAAGCAAAGACTCCTGCGGCCGTCTCGGTTACCCAGATCACGCTGCCCGCCAAGTTCAATCCGAACCCTACGAGCAAGAGGTTCCAGGCACGACCGCGCGCGCCGAGCGGCGGGCAGTCGCGGAGGAATTGCCCGAGGGCGATGATGACGAGCACCTGCGCGGGTAGCGTCTCCCAGGGAATGATCCGATCGAGCAGCGCCCGGTCGTTCGTCCAGTGCCCCAGCACCCAGACGGTGACCAGAGCGGTGTACCCGGCGGCGGCACGGAACGGCCAGGAGGGCCGCCCGGTTGCGGTCATCGGTATTGGCGAGCCGCGCATCTGGTGTACTTTCCAGCGCTTCGCTTTGGCGCCGCGGCCGCGCTGCCGGTAACGATCGTACATCGCATGTAATCACCTCCGATTCGTTGGCGACTCGCTTGTCGACGAAAGCGAGCAAGTAGCACCGAAATTAATGCATTAATTAAGGTTATCGACATTGAGGCAATACTCCGCCCAGATTGTCGGTGTAGTGCGGGTGCGGATCGACGTTTGAGCTGAGGCACTGGCAGGAAGCGCCCCTCGATAGAAAGCGAACGCGAGCGACCGACAGAATCGGTCACGCTAAGTAACGAGCCAGGTTGAGAAGCGAACCCAGGTTGTTGTGACGCCAATGAAGTGCGCCGCATAGAGGCTAGCAACCGCTCCAACCCCAACGACGCCAAATGCTGGATGAAGTCCACGACGCCGATAGGAATCGATGACGACGACTACAAGAACGAGGAATGCCCACAACGTCACCAGCGATATGTTTTTCTGAAGCAGATCAATGTCGGTCAGAAATGCCAAGCGAACAACCGCGTTGGGGAGAATGCACAATGTCGCCAGTAGCATCAGACGCTTGTGCCAATCGTGGCGATTGCGCAGGTACACTGCGGCGCTGACTAGGGACGCGAACAGCAGCATTTGCGCGAGTTCGAGCGCTAGAACGTCGAGCTGCGAGTTTACCGCCTCGCTGTGGGCGTGCACCTCCCGCGCCGCAGCTGCCAAAGTGGCCACGCATCCAAGCACCACAATTAACGCCGCGGAGCAAACGCCGATATATCCTAATCGGCGATGCCAACGCAGGCGATTCGTAGTAATAAGCACCGCTTGGATCAAGAACAGCAACACCCAGCTGCTCATAACTGCGCCGTGAAGGATCAGAAACGGAGAGGGAGCGGGTGCGCCGAGTAGATCGTGCAGATAGAACGATCGGGCGAAGCCTGCGAACGTAAGCGCGACGATGGCAGCAGCGGTCGCCGCGAAAAAGCGACGATCCGATGACATTGAGAGTCCCGCGCCTATGGATGATCGTGTCTTCACGCCGCTTTATCGGTGATCGTTGTAGGCAAACCCAAGCTGCCCGCTAGACGGATCATTCGGGAGTATACGGGGGCGAATCACGGAGCGGTGCTCAGCAGTCGTAAGCGGCGCGCCGCGACACGCCCTGGGCACGTTGGCGCTCAGCGTGCGCGCGTGGCCAAGTTCGCGCTCGAGGTCCCGGCGCGTCCTCATCGATTAGCTGGAGCCATCGGAATCTGCGCCCATGGCGTAGACCCATCCTTTTTAAACGGACGCGGCGCGGTCGCAAGATAGAAGCCCACCGAGGAATTCACTCTCGGTCCCGGCCTTGCACCGCTGCGGCGCGCGCCATCCCGCCTCTCGCGGCTAGGACCTGTTCCCCGTACCGCATTGGCATCCGAGCCGATTTCCACCGTCCGGCCTGCATGACGGACGCGAGATCAATATTCAGCGCGAGCAGATCCTGCGCCGCCCCGACCCGAATCGAGTGTCCCGACACCGCTTCGACCTGCTCCGTCGGCATCCCGATCGCTTTCGCGACTCGTTTGTAGACCTCGGCGACGGCGTCCACGTGGAGCCGATCACCCACGATGGAGCGGCCAATCAGCCGTCGGAACACCGCGCCGGCGGACACTGCCGCCGCATCCGTCCACGTGAGCAGCAGCCGGACGGTTTGGCGGGACAGGTAGGCTTGGTGACCTTCGCCCGCCTGATCGGTCTTCGAGCGGCGGATCAGCGCGCGTCCGGTGCCGTCCGGGAGTCGCTCGATGTCTTTGACGTCGAGTGCCACGAGCTCGCTGCGTCGGGCCATCGTGTCGTAGGCGAGGCAGAGGAGGGCGGAGTCCCGGGTCTCGCGCAACGACGTCCCGGCGAGATCGAGATACGCCTTGATGTCGGTCCAGCCGAGCGGGTGCGCCTGCT
The DNA here is from genome assembly GCA_025355245.1 of Pseudomonadota bacterium. Classification (GTDB taxonomy): domain Bacteria; phylum Pseudomonadota; class Gammaproteobacteria; order Steroidobacterales; family Steroidobacteraceae; genus CAIKZZ01. The sequence goes on from JANXZZ010000204.1 coordinate 4,371, forward strand.
TCTGGCGCGACGAGACGACGGCGTGGAACCCCTTGAGCTCCAGCTTCACGGCCTCGTCCGTGACGGGGTTCTCGAGCTTGGCGACGCGGTGGGCGAGGGCAACGGTCGCTAGGTAGCGGTTGACGGTCGCTGGCTTTTTGCCTGCGTTGCGCGAGGCCGCGACAAATCCCGCGACCGAAGCGGGTTCGCCAGGGAGCGGCACGGCGTTGGCCTCAGTGCAGTAGCGCAGGTACACCGCCCAATCGGCGCGCCAGGCCTTGAGTGTGTTGACGGGGTAGACGTGCTGAGCTCGCTGCCACCAAGTTCGCACGTGATCAGCAGCGCTCGATCCCGGTTGGACCACCCACGGGGCGGTGCCTTCTATAAGAGTGTTCGGATCGGTCATCGATTCATTCTGCGCTCATTAACCGGATAAGTACCCTTATCACGGCTCTTCTGACGTGCAGAATAGGCGTAGGGGCGTTATTATGCTATCCAGTCGATACGAGCACGGGGAGGCCGATTTGGACGCTCAAACACCATTTCAGACCCGGATCGCGGCTCTCCAGG
>JANXZZ010000209.1 GCA_025355245.1 Pseudomonadota bacterium
GTCGCGCGAGCCAGCCGTGCACGCTCGCGAAGCCGAGGTCGGGCAGCGACAGGAGCGCGACCAGGAACCACGCCGTGAGCGGCACGAGCGCGATGGAGGAGAGGCGCTGCAGCCACCAATGGTGCGAACCACCGGCGGCGCCGAGGCCAAGCACGCGGCCGAGCGGGGACTTGAGGCTCATGCGAGCCCCCGCAGGCGCAGCGCCGCCCACAGCGTCAGGACAGCGAGCACGAGCGTGGCGACGATCACCACGAGCGCCGAGCGCCGCGCCTCGCGCCGCTCGAGGCAGCGGCCGGTGTCGAACACGAGGTGGCGGATGCCGGCCACGAAGTGATAGCAGAACGAAGCGCCGAAGCCCGCGAGGACCACGAGGCCGAGCGGTGAGTCGAGCCAGGCCATGGTGTGCGCGTAGGCCGTCGGTCCCGCGGCCAGCGCGAGCAACCACGCCGTGAGCAGCCAGAGTCCGACCGAGAGCGCAACCCCGGTCGCGCGGTGCGTGATCGACAGCACCATCGTGTAGCTGCGTCGGTAGACCTGCAGGTGCGGTGACGTCGGTCGGATGGGTGTACTCATGTCTCGGCGCGTCCTCGGCTGCCCCGCGGCGTCCGCGAGCCTCGGCCGGCTCGCCGTGGCGCAGCGCGTGGGGTCAGAAATCGATGCAGCGTCCGGCTTTTTCCCAGTCGCCGAAGCGGGTGGGCTCGGGACCCGGCGGGCCGCCGATTTCGCGGGGCGCCGCGGGCGTGGCGGGCGGCGGGGAAATCAGCGGTTCGGGGGTGGGGAGGCTTTGCGCCGCGACGTTCCCGGGGGCGAACTCGCTGGCAGTGGCATCCGGCGTCGGCATGGCCCGGAATACTGCCACATTTCGGCAGTGCAGCACCACCTTAAATCCCTTGTGTTTCGGGCAATTGGCGCGTTCTCGGCGCGCGCCCTGCGCCACCGCTGTGACAGGGCCGTGCGTTCCCGCGACAATCGGCGCCATTCCCGGGAAGCCCGAGCCATGCGCGTTTTCAGATTGCCCAATCTTGCGGTCCTCAAGGTCGCCGGCGCCGAGCGCGTCGCGTTCCTGCAAGGGCAGCTGACGCAAGACGTCGCCGCGCTCACCGCGGCGAACGCGCTCGCGGGCGCGTATCTCTCTCCCGCCGGCCGCGTGCTCGCGGTCGCGCGCCTCATCGAGCGCGACGAGGCGATCCTGCTGATAGTGCCCGCGGAGCTCGCCACCGGCCTCGCCGAGCGGCTGAAGCGCTACGTGCTGCGCGCCAGGGCGCGGATCGCCGTCGCGGGCGATGAACTCGGCGTCGCGGCCGTGCTCGCCGAGACCGCGGCCGCGATCGACGGCCGCTTCGGGGCAGCGGCGGCGGGCGTCCACCAGCACCTCGCCGACGGCGCGAGCCTCGTCAGGCTCGATCACCGCGCGCTGCTGGTCGGACCGGGCGCCGCACTCGCGCCGCACCTCGATGGCGCCGACGACGGCGGCGCTTCGGACTGGGAGCTCGCGGCGATCCGCGCTGGCGAACCCGGCGTCGTGGCCGCGACCGCGGAGCTCTGGACGCCGCAGATGCTGAACCTCGATCTCTTCGCGGCGATCAGCTTCACGAAGGGCTGCTACACGGGCCAGGAGATCGTCGCGCGCACCCAGAACCTCGGGCGCATCAAGCGGCGCATGTTCCGCTACCGGGCCGCCGATGCGGTCAGCATCGCTGCCGGCGAGGCGCTCGCGCTCGAGGGCGTGAAGGTCGGCGAGGCCGTGCGCGCGAGCGCGACCGGGAGCGCGACGGAGCTGCTCGCCGTCGTCAGCCTCGAGGCGCGCGAGCGCAGCCTCGAATCGACGCGCGGCGTGCGCTTCGAGCCCGCGCCCCTGCCCTACCCGATCGGCTGAACGGGCCCCGGTCGGGCCGCTCAGGCCTCGGGCTTCATCTGCGGAAACAGCAGCACGTCGCGTATCGATGGCGCATCGCCGTACAGCATCACGAGCCGGTCGACGCCGACGCCGAGGCCGCCGGTCGGCGGCAGGCCGTACTCGAGCGCGCGGATGTAGTCGGCATCGAAATACATCGCCTCCTCGTCGCCCGCGTCCTTGCGCGCGACCTGCGCGCGAAAGCGCGCGGCCTGCTCCTCCGGATCGTTGAGCTCGGA
>JANXZZ010000220.1 GCA_025355245.1 Pseudomonadota bacterium
CGCCAGATAATGTGCGTAATCCACCGCCAACTTATCTGTGTCGCGACACACGTCGGCTGCGCTGCCGTTACGCGGTAGGGCGAAAGAGCAACGTTTGGGTTGGCGAAATGTTCACTTCGCAACATGATCATCATCAGCCGCCGGTCGGCGGGTCTCCAAGAAGTCCCGATGGTCCCGGAGTTCTATCCCGAGATCCTCGACGCGCACGTCGGTGCGCGTGGCAACCGCCGGGCTACTGCTCGCGCGGGGTCGGAGTGCCGGCGAGCACAGAATGGCCAAAGGCGTCTCCCCGCACAGCTCGCCGCCCACGCGATCGATACTGTGCTCCTCGCCACGGGCGTCGCGCGCGTCGTGATCACGCGCAGTTCCGCTGGCATTCGAAGGATTTACCCCGACTGACCGTTGAATGAGCGCCATCGTCGCGATAAGTTAGGTGCGCGGCGTCGCCGATGCCCGGACTTGCGGTCCGAAGTTCGAATCCGCGGGTATCCCACCATGGAATGGCCAGTGCAGCAGCCAGCAGCGCCACCACGATTCGTTCGTGGCACACTTCAACGGCGCGGAACCGCGGCGGTTCGGATTTCAGTTGCATTCGCTCGCGATGCAGCAACGTGCCGGCTGGGTCCGCCGTGACCGACGCGCTTGACTACCGGCGCCTGTTCGAGGAATCGCCGGACGTGCTTCTGGTGCTGCGGCCGGACGCGCCGCGCTTCACGATGGTCGCGGCAACCCGCGCGCGACATGCCGTGACTCACACGACCGACGAGCAAGTCCTCGGCAAGGGCTTGTTCGACGCGTTCCCGGATGATCCGGGGGATCCGGCCGCGACGGGGGCCCGCAACCTGCGCGCGTCGCTCGACCGGGTCCTCGCAACGCGCGCTCCGGACACGATGGCTGTGCAACGCTACGACATCCCTGACCCGAGCGGCCAGTTCGTGACTCGGTACTGGAGCCCGAAGAACATTCCGATCCTCGATTCCCGCGGCGAGGTCGAGCTTATATTCCATCGCGTCGAGGACATCACCGAGCTGGTGCGAGCGAGCGAGGTACACGAGCCGCTGCTCAGCCCGTCCCGGAAGCTCGAACGGGAGGTGGTTGCCAGGAGCCGCGAGCTTTCTGATGCCAACGAGTCGCTACGCGACGCCGCCGCACGCCTGCAGGAGCTCGATCGGGCCAAAACGGAATTCTTCAGCAACGTCAGCCATGAGTTCCGCACGCCGCTGACGCTGATGCTGGGTCCGCTCGAGGACGCGCTCGCCGACGGGGCACACCCACTCGCGGGCGGGCAGCGCCAGAGAATCGTGATGGCGCACTCAAACTCCCTGCGGCTGCTCAAGCTGGTCAATGCCCTCCTCGACTTCTCCCGCCTCCAGGCCGGGCGACACCGGGCGACGTTCGCGCCTTTGGACATCGGCGAGGCGACGGCAGAGTTGGGCGGCATGTTCGAATCCGCCGTCAGCCAGACGCTCGTGCGCCTCGTGATTGATTGCCCACGCGTTGCGGAGCCCGTGTGGGTCGACCGGGACATGTGGGAGAAGATTGTGCTGAACCTGGTCTCGAACGCCTTCAAATTCACGCAGGCTGGCGAGATCAGCGTTCGCGTCCGACCCGAATCCGACCGGGTCGTGCTCGAAGTCGCCGACACGGGCATCGGGATTCCGGCGGAGGAGCTGCCCAGGATCTTCGAACGCTTCCACCGCGTCGCGGGCGTCGCCGGGCGGACCCACGAAGGTAGCGGCATCGGGCTCGCGCTGGTCAAGGAACTCGTCGAGCTGCACGGCGGACGGGTCGGTGTCACCAGCATCGTCGGCACCGGGACGACGGTCCGCGTCGAAATACTGAAGGGATTCGAGCATTTGCCGACGGCCTCCATCGTGCACGCGCCGGCTGACCCCGGCTCGTCGCGTGAGGCGGGTGCGCATCTCGCAGACGCGGAGCGCTGGCTGCGGGGGACCCAGGCCGATACGGTCGACGTCCCCGGACCTGTCGGCGCCGGTGGATCGCGAGCCCGAATTCTCGTCATCGACGACAACGCCGACTTGCGGGATTACATGTCGACATTGCTGGCGCCCGTCTATGCCGTGACGACCGCGACAAACGGTGACGACGGGCTGGCTGCGGTCCGGCGCGAGCCGCCCGATCTCATCGTCAGCGACGTGATGATGCCCGGACTTACCGGTACGGAGCTCGTCCGGGAGCTTCGGGCGGACCCGGCCATCGCGATGATCCCGGTCATCCTGGTCTCCGCACGAGCCGGCGAGGAATCCGCCATCGAAGGCCTCGACTCCGGTGCCGATGATTACCTTATAAAGCCGTTTTCGGCACAGGAGCTGCTCGCCCGGGTTCGCACCCACGTGCAACAGGCCCGGGCGCGGCGCACGTGGATCGAGGAGCTCGAATCCGCGAACCGGGAACTCGATGCGTTCACCTATTCAGTCGCGCACGACCTGCGCGCGCCGCTGAGGGCCATCACCGGATTCACCGAAATCCTGCTCGAGCACAGTCTCGGCCAACTCGACGAGGACGGCCAGCGGCACCTGCGAACGGTCAGCGAATCGGGCCTGCGGATGGGGCAGCTGATCGATGACCTGCTCGAGCTGTCGCGGGTGACGCGCGGCGAACTTGCGCGCTCTTCGGTCGATCTGTCCGCGCTCGTCCGCTCGGTGGCCGAGCGGCTGCGCGAAGCAAACCCCGCGCGGAACGTCGAACTTGTCATCGCCGATGACATCCATGCCGATGCAGATCCGAGGCTGCTTCGGATCGTCCTCGAAAACCTGCTGGGCAACGCGTGGAAGTTCACTGGCAAAAAGCAGTCGGCACGGATCGAATTCGGTGTGCCCGAATCGGGGGAAGTGCCCGCGTACTTCGTCCGGGACAACGGGGCCGGTTTCGACCCGACCTACGCCGCAAAGCTGTTCGGCGTATTCCAACGTCTGCACACGCAGTCGGAGTTCGAGGGCACCGGGGTCGGCCTTGCCACGGTGATGCGAATCATCAAGCGCCACCACGGCCGTGTCTGGGCCGAGAGTCATCCCGATCAGGGAGCGACCTTTTACTTCTCGCTCTCACGTCCGTCCACCGGCGTGGCGGACGGTGGATTCGCGCCGAACCACGTCGCACCGGGCGGCTGATCGATTCACTGCGGCGCTGACGGGAGCGACGCCCGCGTGGGACGGTCGGCGCGCGACTCGGGGCCGACCCTCAGGCTTCGCGGCGCGCGGCTTGCGGGTCCTGCGCGGATGTGGCGCTCCCCAATCCCAGTGCGACGAGGATGTCGGCCCGCGAGGCGCCCTTGTCGAGCCGCTGGTCAAGCGTCGACTCTTTGCTGTCGTCCGCAGCGGCGCTGCCAATTAGTTCAACGCCAGGATTGCAGCTCGTCGGGCTAGCGCGGGGGTGCTGCGATTTGGCAGACGAGAACCCGGAACCTCTCTCGATCTCGGACGCAGTGCCTACCGCTGCCAACAACCAGCTATCGAAGCCATGGGCCGCAACCATCTGGCGTCGCAATCAGTCTCCGCTCCAGGCTTTTCGCCGGAGCGCAACAAAGTGCTCGGCGACCGCTACAGCGCTGCGCGTAACTCAAGGGGGACAATCCGAACCAGTTGCAACGCAATCATGTCGGAATACGGGGCTGGTTCGGGTGAACGTTATGACGACGCGTATTTCGGGCCGGGCGATTGCGCACATTAAATGGCGGAGAATGTAGAGTCGGTAAGGCGGGCGAATTAGGGAGCCTTTGGTTTGATGGAACGCCGCATTAGTGGCCACGGACCGGCGAGGCCGGGTTCGCCGCAATGACCTGGCCGACGACCAGCCAGTCGAACAGCATCCGAAGGGCCGCCAGGTGTTGTTTCACGGAGGGCTTGGCCAGCCGCAGCCCGAGCAATTCTACGAACGCCGCGACGTGAACGGGCTCGATATCGACGATCTCGGTGAGATCCTGTGCCTCACACCACGCGGAGAACGTCAGAACCGCACGCACGTACGCGCGCCGGGTGTTGAGATTTCGGATATGGGCAGCGAAGTACTCGAGGAAGCGCTTGGCGGCCTTCGGCGTCGGCGCAAACAGCGCTGGGACTCCGGCCCCGAGGCCCGGAAGCGGGTCGCGTCGTTGAATCAGCGTCGTTGTCACGCGGGTTTGTAGGCCTTGACGCCGGCCTTGGTCGCCGCCCGGCGCAAGTCCGCGTCAAGCGTCGCGAGTGGAGAGGCGGTGCGCAGTGCCAGTTCCAAGTACGACGCGTCATACGAGGACAATCGATGGCGCCGGGCGAGCTGCAACGTGTCGGTGAGTGCCCGGACGGCGCTATCCGCGTCGATGTCGATGGACAACGCGCCGAGCAATTCGAGGAACGCCTCGGCCTGCGCTTCCGTGACCTGGCCCTTGGCCTCGCAGCGCGCAATCACGTTGGCGATTTCCAGGCCCCACGTGACAGGGACATCGGCGCTCATACCCTCGGTGCGCAGCGCCT
>JANXZZ010000248.1 GCA_025355245.1 Pseudomonadota bacterium
TGTGCCCACCATCAGCGGAGTCGGCGGCACCACCGTCACCGAATCGGCACCCACGGCCAACGACTCAAACTACAACGCGTCGGTGATTCTGGGTACCGCCAATCCGAGCCAGGTGTCGGTGGCGCTCGCCAACAACCAGGCCGTCTTGTTCGCGGTGGCGCTGCCCACGGTGTCGTTGACGGTGAGCGTCGCTTCGCGCGTGAGCGCGAGCGATGAGTTCACTTCGAGCGCAGGCTACACCAGCCCGGCCTACGGGCTGAAATCGGCGAGCACCACGGGGACGGGAACGACGGCCGCGAGCGGCACCGCGACCGTGATTGGCGGCAACAGCCTCACGTTAAGCGCCTCGATGGCCTCGGGAAGTGCTTCGGCCTTGTCGTTCTACACCGGCGCCATCACGTGCACCAACAGCGGTCCCGGCGCGGCCTCCTTCAACGGCGCCAATACCGTGTTGCCGTCCGGGGCGGGCACGTCGTTCACCGTCACGCCGCAGAGCGGCGATGCGATCGCGTGCACGCTCACGCTCACGCCCGCCACCCTGACGTTGACCGGCACCGTGTATGCGGACGTCAATCACGATGCCAGCCTCGACAACGGCGAGACCGGCGCCGGCGTGTCGGGGCTGTTCGTGAAGCTCGCCGTCTCCTCGGGCGGCCTATGTCAGAACCCGGCGACGGCGACGGCGGCGGTGAACACGGCGACCGGCGCGTACAGCCTGCCGTCCGTCAGTCCGGGCACGTATTGTCTGACGCTCACCAATTCGAATGCACTCAGCAACACGACGGCGTACGTGCCCCCGGGCTACGTCGCGACCGAAGGCGCCGGCGGCCGCGCGGTCACGGTCACCGGCAGCCCGACGGTGGTGCAGAGCTTCGGTCTGTACGGCGGTTCGCAATTGAACGTGGTCGTGTTCAACGACATCGGCGGCGGCGGCGGAACCGCCAATGACGGCATCGAGAACGGCTCGGAGGCCGGCATCGGGGGCGTGGCGGTGACGGCGGCGGTGGGCGGTACCGCGCTCGCCACCGCGACCTCGAGCGGCGGCGGTGCCGCAGTGCTCTGGCTGCCGAATTCTTCGGTGGGCAGCGTGGTCACGGTGACGCCCACCGCGCCTGCGGGCTCAGTCGCCACCGGCGGCAGCGCGGGTACCACGGCCGGCAGCTATGCGCGGCCCTCTGTCAGTTTCACCCTGGCCGGGGGCGCCACCTACGGCGGCGTGGCCTTCGGACTGATACCGGCGAATACGCTGGCGCCGAGCGGCGTGCAGTCCGCGCAACCCGGCACGACGCTCTACTACGCGCATACGTTCACCGCCGGCAGCGCCGGGGAAGTGACGTTCACGACGAGTGCGGTCGCGACTCCGGCGCTCAGCGGTTGGTCCGAGGTGCTGTACCTGGATGGCGCGTGCAGCGGGGTGTTTGCCGCAGGCGATGCCGTCGTGAGCGGCGCCGTCGCGGTGACCGCGGGGCAACGCGTGTGTGTGCTGGTCCGGGAATTCGTGCCGGCGAATGCGCCGCTCAATGCCGAGGACAAGATCACCCTGAGCGCCAGCCTCGCCTATTCCGGCAGTGCGGCGCCGGCGCCATCGATGCTCACCGTGACGGACACCACGACGGTGACGACGGCGGGTGCTCCGCAACTCACCAAGCAGGTGCAGAACTTGACGCTGGGCGGCGCTTACGGAACGTCGAACACCGCATTGCCGGGCCATTCGTTGCAGTATCAATTGACGGTGGCGAACGTGGGCAGCGCCGCGCTCGCCACGGTGGTGGTCGACGATGCGACGCCGGCGTTCACGACCTTCGTGTCGGCCGCGTGTCCCGCGAGCTTGCCCACCGGCCTTACCGCGTGCAGCGTCAGCACCAAGCCCGCGGTGGGCGCACAAGGCGCCCTGCAATGGACCTTCACCGGCACGCTCGCGCCGGGCGCGCAGACCGCGGTCACCTACCAAGTGGTGGTGGCGCAGTAGCGAGTTCGCACGCGGCGGCCCTGCTATGCTGGTGCTGCCCTCAAGTCGGAAGGTCAGGGGTGCGGTGACGCGACGAGTCGAGCCACGAGGCCCTCGGTGCTGTTGGCGGCGACCGGCCCGATTGGGGTTATGTCGGTCTGTTCCGGACACATTTAACCTGTGTTTCCGAAAGGTCAGTCGATCAGCCGGCCGTCGTGCCGCTGCTCGCGTCTTGTGCGCACGTCGTGTTCGGCGATTCTTTCTGGGGATTTCGCTAGCTCCCGGCGCTCCCAATGCGGTTCTCAGAGCGGGCCTATTTTGGTTCGGCGATCGGGGCTACTTGCTGCCCGTTCTTCGTTGGAAATCAAGACAATGATACATGGAGATTTTCCGCGGATCTCCGGTGCACGCAATTTCCAGTTGCCCACAATGACATTAGCGGTCGAGGTTCCACGCCAGAATTCCAGCGCGACACGAGCCGCGTCGCTTGCGCGCGGCTACAGCCGCTCAAGTGCTACAAACAAGCCAGTACCGCAACCCCGGTCAGCGCGCTTCAGTTGGCGGTAGCCGACCCGCCTCAACACCGCGCCAATCCAGCCGTAGCGGGCCGCAGCCGTCGGCGTCATCATCGGCGCCGCGTTCGGCAAGATCGTCTCCTCGTTCGTCGGCGATATCATCATGCCACCATTGGGCATTTTAATTGGCGGCATCAATTTCAGCGACCTTGCCGTGACCTTAGGTACTGATCCGAAAGGCGCGCCGGTACTCCTCAAGTACGGTGCCTTTCTGCAGACCGTCTTCGATTTTATGATTATAGCGTTCGTGATTTTCATTGCGATCAAGGGCATCAATAAACTCAAGAAACCGCCAGCACCGGCCGCCGATGCGCCGCCGCCGCGTCAGGAAGTGCTGCTCGAAGAAATCCGCAATCTATTGGCCAAACGCACGTAGCTCATTAAGGGAACAAAATTTAATGAATCGCATGCTAATCGCGGTGTTGAGCACTGCGGTCTCTGTGGGTTTCGCCGCTCCGGGCTTCGCGCAAGCACCCGACGCCAAGGAGTCGGCCGCCGTCACCGCCGTTCATGCGCAGACGGGGCTCGCAGCGGTGTACTCCGCTCGACTGAACGGGCACCGGACCGCCAACGGGCAAGTCTACGATCCGAATAAACTAACCGCCGCGCATAAGACGCTACCCTTCGGCACGAAGGTGAAAGTCAGCAATACCCGGAATGGTAAGTCGGTCATCGTGCGCATTAACGATCGTGGACCAAAGCAAGCAGGCCGTGTCCTCGATCTCACACCGCGGGCGGCCCATGCGCTGGGTATTCGACGCCTGGGGATGGGCGAGGTCTCCGTCGAGGTTCAGAGCTAGACGGCTGGCCCCCTCGATTCATCGGATTGCGGGGAAAAGTGCGTATGTGTCAGGCCACGCGCAGAGAATCCGCGAGCTTGCAATCTATAGCCTTTTCGCAGGGTGGCGACGTGCAGCAGGGCGATTTACTTGTAAACCCGTCCGCCTTGGATGCGGACCGGCGCCGCAACGTGTTGTTTCCATGCGCTCGACCCGCAATATTCCTGGTCAATCTTCAGCGCTGGTTCACACTGCTATCTTACTGCAGCGTCAGCAGCGCTAGACTGGGGCAGACTGGCCACTATCGGCCGATCGGCGCAAACTTTCAGAATGCCCGATTGCAGTCACTCGAGCGTTTGTCGGAGCATTCCTGAATCAGGCTCGACCTCAAAGACCCAGCTTTCTTGCTTCGGACTAACGTTTTTTGCCGTACCGCGTGGCCGTGAGGTCAGCGCAAACTGCGCAACTCTTGTTGTCTGTATATCCGTTGCCGCGCATAAAACTTCGCACCGTGGAGTCCGATGGGACCGCATTCTTGCCTTTTGCGTAAACACACCACAGGAATAGCTCGGGATACTTGCTTGCTTTGGAATAAGCGGCTTTCAGGTCAGCCTCGCTTCGAAGTATTGCTACAAACGCCGTGGCTGTCTTAGGCGATGTAGATCGTGCTCCCTTCAGAGCTGTCGCTAGCTCAGAGTCTTTGCTGTCGCCGATTACAAATGCCAGTTTTTCTGGCCCGACCCCGAGCTTGCTTGCCAACGTTGGAGGAGGTTTGACTAGGACTTCGCGCCACTTGCGGGCTTCCGTCTCTCCTAACTCGAGCACGAGCGGTTTGCCATCGCAGCGCACCTTCAACTCATCGGCCGAGACCGAAATTTCCGAAATGCTGGATCGCGGTATCCGTGCCTTGATCGTGCCACGCAATATGATTTCGGTCGATTCTAGCAGCGCCTTT
>JANXZZ010000259.1 GCA_025355245.1 Pseudomonadota bacterium
CGCGCCGGTCGGCGGGCGGCAACAGCGCCGCGGCGCTCGAGAGCAGCGCCGCCGCTCGCGCGCGCACGTCTGCGCGTGCGATCGCGCCGGCCGGGCCCGCGGCGTTAAGGTACTCGACCAGCCCGACTCCCTTGCCGAGCGCGGCGCCGTAGGCGAGCAGCGCCGGGCTCGAACGTCCTGCGAGCAGGCACGCAAGCAGCTGCCAGAGCGTGCCGCGCGCGCGGTAAATGAGCGCCTCGAGCTCGGCGAGCGTCGCGGGCGCGAATCCGCCGAGCGCGAGGTCGGCGGCGTCGAGCCGTTCAAAGAGCAGCGACCAGTCGGTTGCCGGGCCGCCGCACTTGAGGAGCGCGCGCGTCAGCGGGTGCTGCGGCCGGCCGTGGCCGAGGCGTTCGATCTCGCCGCGCCACCACGCGAGCTTGGTGTGGGCGACGCTGTGCTCGATGCCGGGACGGCTCGCGAGCACGAGCTCGCGGTCGAGCGCCGCGAGCGCCTCGAGCACGGGCGCGTTCGACCCCGCGAACACGCGCGGCAGGCTCTCGGTGAGCGCGGTCGGGTACAGGTGCCGCCCCTAGGCTGCGACGCCGCCGATCCAGTCGAGGAGATCGGCGGGACGTTCGGCGATGCCGTCGGGGTGCCACGCGGCCGGGTCTTCGCCGGGGGCGAGGTAGCCGAAGCGCACCGCGACCGTGCGCATGCCGGCGGCGCGCCCGGCGATGATGTCGCGCTCGGCATCGCCCGCGTAGACGCAGGCACCGGGGTCGAGGCCGGCGAGCGCGGCGGCGTGCAGGAGCGGCGCGGGGTGGGGTTTCCGGTGCTCGAGCGTGTCGCCGGCGACGACGCAGGCGAGGCGGCGCTTGAGGTCGAGTGCCTCGAGCAGCGGCGCGGTCAGCCAGCCCGGCTTGTTGGTGACGACGCCGACCGGCACGCGCGCCGCGTCGAGCACGTCGAGCACCTCGGCGAAGCCTTCGAACAGCCGGGTGTGCACCGCGAGCGCGCCGCGGTAGATGTCGAGGAAGCGGCGCCTGAGCGCCTCCGCCTCCGCGGCCGGCACGCCCGGAAAGCCGAGGCGCACGAGCGCGGCGCCGCCGTGCGACACCTGCGGGCGGATCGCCGCGAAGGGGAGTGCCTCGCGACCCTCGAGGCGGCGCAGCTCGTTGATCGCCGCCCCCATGTCGCGCGCCGTGTCGAGCAGCGTGCCATCGAGGTCGAGCAGGAGCGCGTGGCCCGGCGTCGCGCGGCTCACGAAGTCGGGGCCTGCGGCCTCACGAGGTGCATCAGATAGTTGACGCCGACGTCGGGCCCGAGGCTGAACTCGCGAGTGAGGGGATCGATGACGACGCCGGTGATGTCGCTGACACCGAGGCCGGCGGCGCGCGCCGCGCGGCCGAGTTCCGCCGGACGGATGAAGCGCGCGTAGTCGTGGGTGCCCTTGGGCACGGTGCGCGTCAGGTACTCGGCGCCGACGATCGCGACCAGGAAGGACTTCAGGTTCCGGTTGATCGTCGAGACGAACACATCGCCGCCCGGTCGCACCAGCGTCGCGAGCGCGGTGAGCGTGCTCGCGGGGTCCGGCACGTGTTCGAGGAGTTCCATGCAGGTCACGACGTCGAATGCGCCCGGCGCCTCGAGCGCGAGCGCCTCGGCGGCGATGCAGCGGTACTTCGGCGCGAGGCCCGCCTCGAGCGCGTGCAGCTCCGCGACCTCGAGCGAGGCGGGCGCAAGGTCGATGCCGAGCGCGTGGGCGCCTTCGCGGGCGAGCGCCTCGGTCAGGATGCCGCCGCCGCAGCCGACATCGACGAGACGGGCGCCCGCGAGCGTCGTCTCGCGCTTCAAGTAGGCGAGGCGCAGCGGGTTCAGGCGGTGCAGCGGCGCGAACTCGCCGTGCGGGTCCCACCAGCGCCCCGCGAGGGCGTCGAACTTGCCGATTTCCGCCGCATCGACGTTGGGCGCGGGCGTTGTCATGTGACTCCACGAGGCAGCCCGGGCATGTGCGCGAGCCGGAAAAGGAAGGCCCGGGATTATACCTGTCAAGCGCGCTCGCACGCGCGCAAGTGCGGCGGTTCACCTGACTCGCTGTGGTAGAATTCTCGTTTCGCCAAGAGCTTCAAAACAGCCTCCCACATGGTCGACATCGCGCGCGAACTCCTGCACGTAAACCTCGAAGACGAGATGCGCCAGTCGTACCTCGACTACGCCATGAGCGTCATCGTCGGCCGTGCGCTGCCGGATGTCCGCGACGGTTTGAAGCCGGTGCACCGGCGCGTGCTGTTCGCGATGAGCGAGCTCGGCGTCGAGTGGAACAAGTCCTACAAGAAGTCGGCGCGCGTGGTCGGCGACGTGATCGGCAAGTACCACCCGCACGGCGACACCGCGGTCTACGACGCGATGGTGCGCATGGCGCAGTCCTTTTCGATGCGCTACCTGCTGGTCGACGGCCAGGGCAACTTCGGCTCGGTCGACGGCGACATGCCGGCGGCGATGCGCTACACCGAAGTGCGCATGTCGAAGCTGGCGGGCGAGCTGCTCGCCGACATCGACAAGGAAACGGTCGACTTCGTCCCCAATTACGACGAGTCCGAGCGCGAGCCCGCGGTGCTGCCGACGCGGGTGCCGAACCTGCTCGTCAACGGCGCCACCGGCATCGCGGTCGGCATGGCGACCAACATCCCGCCGCACAATCTGGGCGAGATCGTCGATGCCTGCATCGCGCTGATCGACGACCCGAACCTCGGGCTCGCGGCCTTGATGCAGCTCGTGCCCGGCCCCGACTTCCCGACCGCCGGCATCATCAACGGCGCCGCCGAGATCGTCTCCGCCTACAAGACCGGGCGTGGCCGGATCTACGTGCGCGCGCGCACCGAGGTCGAGGAACTCGATCGCGGCCGCCAGCAGATCGTCGTCACCGAGCTCCCCTACCAGGTCAACAAGGCGCGCCTCCTCGAGCGCATCGCCGACCTCGTGCGCAACAAGGTGATCGAGGGCATCGCGGGCGATGGCCTTCGCGATGAGTCGGACAAGGACGGTCTTAGGGTCGTCATTGAGTTGAGGCGCGGCGAAGTCCCCGACGTCGTGCTCAACAACCTCTACAAGCACACGCCGCTCGAGACCGTGTTCGGCATCAACATGGTCGGCCTCGTCGACGGCCAGCCGCGCCTGCTGGGACTCAAGGAACTGCTCGATGCGTTCCTCCGCCACCGGCGCGAGGTGGTCACGCGGCGCACGATATTCGAGCTCAAGAAGGCCCGCGAACGCGGCCACATCCTTGAGGGCCAGGCGGTCGCGCTCGCCAACATCGATGAGGTGATCGCGGTCATCAAGGCGGCCTCGACACCGGCGGAAGCCAAGGTCGGGCTGATGGCGCGCCCCTGGCCGCCGGGCACCGTGCCCGAGATGCTGGCGCGCGCCGAGGACGTGAGCGCGCGACCCGACGGGCTCGCGCCCGAGTTTGGCCTCTTGCCCGGGGGCTATCGCCTCTCCGACGTGCAGGCACAGGCGATCCTAGACCTGAGGCTGCACCGCCTCACCGGGCTCGAGCGCGACAAGATCGTGGCCGAGTACGCCGAGATCCTCACGCGCATCCGCGGCCTCGTCGAGATCCTCGCGCGCCCGGGACGCCTGCTCGAGGTGATCCGCGCCGAGCTCCTCGAGGTCAAGGCCGAGTTCGCCGATCCGAGGCGCACCGAGATCAACGTCGATCACTCGGACCTCACGACCGAGGACCTGATCGAGGACCAGCCGGTCGTCTGCACGCTGTCGCGCGACGGCTACGCGAAGAGCCAGCCGATCACCGAGTACCG
>JANXZZ010000103.1 GCA_025355245.1 Pseudomonadota bacterium
GCTGCGCGGCGAGGCGCCGGCAGCGCTGCTGGCGAGCTACGACCGCGAGCGTGGCCACGGGGCCGACGAAAATATCCTGAACTCCAGTCGCACGACGACCTTTATGACGCCGAAGACGACTGCGGAGCGACAGCTCCGGGACGGCGTGCTGGCACTGGCGCCCGAGTTTCCGTTTGCGCGCAGGCTGGTGAACTCCGGGCGCCTGTCGAGGCCCTGCGACCTGCACGGACTGGCGGGCTTCACAGCCGATGACGGCACCGTGGCCGGTCCCATGCGGCCGGGAATGCCGTGCGTCGACGCGCCCGTCGTGGCCGTGCGCAGGCGCAGCGGTGCCGCTCGGGGTACCGGTACGGGTGCGGGCGCCGCCACGCAGTGGCTCCTCAACAGCCTTGGCTCGCAGCCGACGGCGGTGGTCTTCGTGGGTGACGAGGCTGAGGCGAACCGTATTGCGCGGTCGGTCGCCGCCTGCGGTATCGCCGACCTCGGTGTGCTGGCCGTCGCGGACCGGCCGCTGGTCGCGTCGCCGCTGCCCGTCGTCGTCGACCGGGAAGGGCTCGCGCGCGCGCGCTATGGCGGCGCGTCGGGCGTAACCTACCTGATCCGGCCGGACCAGCACGTTGCGGCGCGCTGGACCCGTTGGGATCCCGCCGCGCTCAAGGCGGCCTGGCAGCGTTGCATCGAGGGGGCGGCCGCATGACCAAGCTGCGGTGTGACGACGGATTCGCCGGGCGCGGCGACGAGTTCTACGAGCGCCTCGTCGCAGCGCACCGCGGCTTGAGCGAGGCGGACAGCGGCGCGCTGAACGCCCGCCTCGTATTGCTGCTCGCGAACCACATCGGCGATCTCGCTGTCATCGACACGGCGCTGGCGGCGGCGCGCAGCGGTCTCGCACCGGATCAAGACGAGAAGACCTGAGGAGTCGGCAATGAGCAAGAAATTCGCGTCGCAGGCGGACCTCGAGGAGAAGGTCGTCAGCTTCGACCGCCTGTCCGAGCGCGCCTATGCCTATACGGCACAGGGTGATCCGAACACGGGCGTCGTGATCGGTGACGACGCAGTGCTCGTCATCGACACGCAGGCGACGCCGGTCATGGCCGAGGACGTCATCCGGCGGGTCCGCGCCGTGACCGACAAGCCGATCCGGTACGTGGTGCTGTCGCACTACCACGCGGTGCGCGTGCTGGGCGCCAGCGCCTACAGGCCCGAGCACGTCATCGCGAGCCGCGATACCTGGGACCTCATCGTCGAGCGCGGCGAAGCCGACATGAAGAGCGAGATCGAGCGTTTCCCGCGGCTGTTTCAGGCGGTCGAATCTGTGCCAGGCCTGACCTGGCCGACGCTCGTGTTCGAGCGCTCGCTGACGCTGTGGCTCGGCAAGCTCGAAGTCCGCATTCTGCAAGTCGGCCGGGGTCACACGAAGGGCGACACGATCGTCTGGCTGCCCAAGGACCGGATCCTGTTCTCCGGCGACCTCGTCGAGTTCGATGCGACGCCGTACGCAGGCGATGCGTATTTCAAGGACTGGCCGGCGACGCTCGACGCGCTCGCGGCGATGAAGCCCGAGAAACTGGTCCCGGGGCGGGGCGCGGCCCTGCAGACTCCCGACGCCGTTGCGAAGGGCCTGGCCGGTACCCGCGCTTTCGTCTCCGAGCTGTATGCCGCGGTCAAGCGCGGCGTCGCCGCCGGCGAGGACCTGAATGCGATCTATGCGGCGATCGCGACCGAGCTGCGGCCGAAGTACGGGCACTGGGTGATCTTCGATCACTGTCTGCCGTTCGACGTCTCGCGCGCCTACGACGAGGCGACCCAGTTCCGAGACCCGCGCATCTGGACGGCCGAGCGCGACAAACAGATGTGGGCGGCGCTGCAGAGCTGAGCACGATCCTGCTCGCGCGCCAGTGTCCAAGTCGCCTGTAGCCGAAGCGGCGCGGCCCGTGATCGTGCTGATCCACGGGCTGGGCACGACGGGCGCCGTCTGGTGTGAAGTCGCGCGCTCGCTCGAGCAGCACTGCCGCGCCGAGGTGCTCGCGCCGGACCTGCCCGGCCACGGTGCGGCACGGCCGGCACCACCCTATAGCGTCGGGCGCCTGGCCGCGGCGATTGCCGAGATGCTGCCGGCGAATCGGCCGGTGCTGGTTGTCGGGCACTCGCTGGGCGGCTACGTCGCGCTCGCGCTCGCGAGCGGCTGGTTCGGCTGCGTGCCCGCCGCTGCGCTCTCGCTCGGCGCGAAGCTCAGCTTCAGCGCGGCCGAGCGCACTCGTGCCGCCGAGATCGCGGCGCGCCCA
>JANXZZ010000104.1 GCA_025355245.1 Pseudomonadota bacterium
GTGCTGAATCTCATCGCGCAGGCGCGCCCGGACGTGGTGCTGCTCGACGTCATGATGCCGCACCGCACCGGTTACGAGCTGGTCCCGATCGCACGCGAGACCCAGCTCGATGTCCCGGTGATCTTGATGTCGGGGTACAGCGATCAGGCGCGCGGCGTGGAGTCGCCGGACGGGTTTCTCGAGAAGCCGTTCAATGCCGCGCTGCTCGAGGCCACCATCCAGGCCGCGATGCGAGGCGACGGCCGCAGCGGCTCGGGGAGTTAGAGCTAGTAGTCCATTCCGCAAGTGGCGCCAATAAAGTTGCCCCGGGTGGGGGCGGCGATCAGGGTGGCCGAGATGCTTGGTCGGCCCGCTGCGCACGTGCACCTTTCCGCTGAGCAACGAGCACGTGTCGAGGCCCATCTCCGTCGCGAGAGTTGCACGCTTGCCGAGCAGCGGCGGGGCCGCATCGTGCTGCTGGCAGCGGATGGAATGACGACGACGGCGATCGCGAAGGAGTTGGAGGTCGCGTCGAGCACGGTATGCCGTTGGCGTGGGCGGCTCGCATGCGATGGGCTGGGCGAAGTCTCGGAGACGTTGAGCGACGAAGGGCGCAGTGGAAGGCCAAGGACGATCTCCGAAACGACGCGCATGCAGGTGGTCGCGACCGCGTGCGACCCGCTGCCGGACGCAGAGGGCCTCAGCGGTTGGACGCTCGACTTGCTGGCCGAGGAATTCGAGGTGCGCGGCATCCCGCCCCTCAGTCGCAGCAGCGTGCATCGGATCCTGAAGGAGAAGGACGTGCAGCCGCATCGCCAGACGATGTGGCTCCATAGTCCCGACCCGAAGTTCGTCGAGAAGGTCGACGAGATCGTGGCGCTCTACCTGGCGCCTCCGCCCGGCAGCGTTGTGCTCAGCTTCGACGAAAAGACCGGCATCCAGGCGGTGGAGCGCAAGCACCCAGATCGGCAGACGCGCCCCGGCCGATTCGCACGTCATGAGTTCGAATACATCCGCCACGGCACCCAATCGCTACTCGCGACGCTCAACGTGCATACGGGTGAGCTGATCGCCGACTGCGGTCCGACGCGCAAGGGCGACGACATGGAACGGCACATGGAGCGGGTTGCCGCGCACCATCCCGACGTCGACGTGCACGTCGTGCTCGACAACCTCAACATTCACAAGGGCGAGCGGTGGGTGCGCTTCAACGAGCGCCACGGCGGCAGGTTCCATTTTCACTACACGCCGTTGCACGCGTCGTGGGTCAATCAGATCGAAATCTTCTTCGGCGTTCTCGCTCGCCGAAGTCTGCGTCGCAAGAGCTTCCGGTCCACTGAGGAGCTGCGTGCTCACGTGATGGCGTTCATCGCGCGCTGGAACTCTCGCGACAAGAAGCCCTTCCGCTGGACCTTCGCCGGGTTCCCGGCCAAGCCCTCTACGGCTGTCGCCGTGGACAAAAAGGCGGCATGATCTCAGCCAAGATGAAACGCGCTGCCAGACCATCCGCAGCCAAAACTCCCGGACCTGACGCCCTCGCCGAGGTCGTGCGCACCAAGTTGCTCGGGCTTGGAGACTTCGGCCACCTCCACGTCCGAAGGCAAGCCGAACACGTTCTCATCGAGCAACCTGGACCTCCAGACGCGCCTGACAATCGACAGGCTGTACTGCGCCTGACCTTGATCGGCGGTTTTCGCTTCGGACTTTCCCTCCGCCGACACACCAACCGCTGGGAGAAGGTTCCAGTGAGCGGAGTGCTCGCAGATGTCCTTGCCGGCGCGGTCGCCATGTTCGGCCCCTGGCTCGCTCCTCCCCTTATGATCGACACTTCCGAGATGGACTACTAGGTGATCTTCGCGGGCCGTGATCATTTCCTCCGGTACCTACATCTTTGATAGATACGTCACGTCTCTTCTCGTCTCGGCCGGCCAATCTCTTGCTTGGGGAAACTCGTCAGTGTAAGTTGACCGCTGGGGGTTGGTGGCACGCTGCCGCACCGACTTTATCTAATTGGAGGACCGATGAGCTTTCAGCACAATTTTGGATTCGCGTTGTCACTTGCGTTGGTGGCGTGTGGCGGAGGAACGGACATCAGCCAATTTCAATACGGCAAAGGTCAACCCGG
>JANXZZ010000272.1 GCA_025355245.1 Pseudomonadota bacterium
TGCGCACGCACGCGGCGGAGGTCGCGGCCGTTCGCGCGCGCTCGACGCCGAGCCTGCCCTCGACGGTTGGCCTCGAGACCCGCATCAACCCCTTCCTGCGATCGCGCCGACCCGACGTCAGGGCCGCCGCAAGCGCCCACGCGGGCCGCCCGCTCAGCGACGATGCCGACGCCTTCGCGGTCATCCGCGAATGGAAGAACGGGTTCAAGGGATGAGGCTGCCCACGCGCCTCGCCGTCGTCCTCTGTGCGCTCGCGGCGCTCGCGGGTTGCGCCTCCACGCCGCCGCGCGATAGCTCCGCCTCCGACTGGCCGATGGTGCCCTCTTCGCGCGCGCCGAAGACGGCAAGCCTGCTGCCCGCGCCGCCCCCGCCCGAGTCGGCGCCGACGCTCGAGGACACGAGCGTCGACCCCGCGGACACGCTGGTCTCCCTTCCCGTGCCGGTCGATGCATCGCCGATGGCGAACCTCGAGAACCTCTTCGACCGGATCCGGCTCGGCTACGCGCTGCCCGACGTGCAGGACAAGTCGGTCGCCCTGCAGGCGCGGTACTTCGCGAGCGAGCCCGACTTCCTCGACCGGACCTTCGAGCGTGGCGAGCGCTACCTCTACTACATCGTGCGCGAGCTCGAGGCGCGCAACCTCCCCCTCGAGCTCTCGATGCTGCCCGTCATCGAGAGCGCCTATAACCCCTATGCCTACTCGCGCGCCCGCGCGGCCGGCATGTGGCAGTTCATCGCACCGACCGCGTCGCGCTACCAGGTCAAGGTCGACTGGTGGCAGGACGGCCGCCGCGACGTCGTCGACTCGACGCGCGCGGCGCTCGACTACCTCTCGGTGCTGCACACGATGTTCGACGGCGACTGGCTCAAGGCCATCGCCGCCTACAACTGCGGCGAGTCGGCCGTGCAGCGCGCGGTCGACAAGAACCGTCGCGCCGGGAAGCCGACCGACTTCTTCCACCTGAAGCTGCCGCGCGAGACGCGCGCCTACGTGCCGAAGCTGCTCGCGATGGCGCGCATCCTCGCGAACCCGGGCGCCTACGGCCTCGAGTTCGCCTCGATCCCGAACAAGCCCTACTTCGCGCGGGTCGAGATCGGCGGCCAGATCGACCTTCGCGTGGCGGCGAACCTGATCGGCGCGACCGAAGACGAGCTCCACTCGCTGAACCCCGCGTTCAATCGCTGGGCGACGGATCCCGACGGCCCCTACCACCTCTTGGTCCCCTTCGCGGCCGCGCCCGGGTTCGCGCGCTCGATCGCGGGGCTGTCGCGCGAGCTGCGGATGCCCGTCGAGCGCTACACGATGCAGCCGGGCGACACGCTCTCGACGCTCGCCCTCGCACGCGACCTCACGGTGCCGACGATTAGGGAGTTGAACCCGGTCGCGACCCTCGACCTGCACGAGGGCGATGACATCCTGCTGCCGGCGAGCAAGATCGCCCCGCTGCGCGCCGGGCTCATCATCGAGGGCGAGACGCTGCTGCCCGGCCACTCGCGCAAGACCTACGTGGTGCGCCACGGCGACACGCTCGCCTCGATTGCGCGTCAGAACGGCGTGACGCTCGGCGATCTCGCGCGCCTCAACGGCCTCGCGCCGCACGCGCCGCTCGCGACGGGCTATCACCTCGTCGTCGAGACCTCGGATCACCGCCATCACCGTCGGCACCGGGTCAACCGCGCGCCGACCACCACGAGCAGCCCGCCACGAAACGCGGGCTGACACCGGCAACGCCGGGCTCGCTAGACTAGCGACGGCCGCCCGGGCGGACCCGCGGGTCCCCGCGACCCGCCCACGCATATCGACTGACCGCAAGGAATCCTGCGATGGCACTACTGACGGGCAAGCGCGCACTCATCGTCGGCCTCCTCTCCGACCGGTCGATCGCCTACGGCATCGCCGAGGCCATGCACCGCGAGGGCGCCGACGTCGCGCTCACCTACGTCGGCGAGCGCTTCAAGGAGCGGGTCACCGAACTCGGCGCCACTGTCGGCACGAAGCTCGTGTTCGACATGGACGTGTCGAAGGACGAGTCGATCGAGGCGACGTTCGCGGCGCTCGGCAAGGCCTGGGACTCGCTCGACGTCGTCGTGCACTCGGTCGCGTTCGCGCCCCGCGAGGCCCTGACGGGCGGCTTCACGGCGGCAACCTCGCGCGAATCGTTCAGGATCGCGCACGACATCTCGAGCTACAGCCTGACGGCCGTCGCGCGCGCCGCGCAGCCGCTGATGCAGGGCCGCGCGGGTGCCATCCTGACGCTGACCTACCTGGGTGCCGTCAAGTCGATCCCGAGCTACAACGTGATGGGCCTCGCGAAAGCGAGCCTCGAGGCGACGGTGCGCTTCCTCGCGGCGGACCTCGGGCCCATCGGCATCCGCGTGAATGCGATCTCGGCGGGCCCGATCAAGACGCTCGCCGCGGCGGGCATCCCGGGTTTTCGGAAGATGATGCACCATGTCGCGGCCGCGAACCCGATCCGGCGCAACGTCACCCAGGACGACGTTGGCAACGCAGCGGCGTTCCTGTGCTCCGACCTCGCGGCGGGCATCACTGGCGAGGTGCTGTACGTCGACGGTGGCTACCACAACGTCGGCATGAGTTTTCCGGAAGCCGCCGACTGAGCGGCGAACGCGCGCTCCGCCCGCGTTCAGAACTCGAACTTCAGTCCCGCCAGGATCGCCTTCGCGGTCCCTGAGGCGCTGTCGCGCAGCACCGGTGATCCGACGCGCGGGTAGATGTGATACCCGATGATTAGCGACGCCACGTCGCCGAGGCGCCGCTCGAAATCGATGCCCGCCGTCGCGCCGAGCCGGCGCACGTTGTCGGTGGTGTTCTGCCCGGTCGCGAGCGCCGAGCCGTTCTGTGTCGCGAGCGTCGTGTCGAGAGCCGATTCGGCGACGCCGAGCGTGAGGTCGAGGCGCGTGTTCGGGGTCAGCGGAAAATGCCCGACCAGGTCGCCTTCGATCACGAGGAGCGAGGCGTCGACGTGGAGAACGTCGCTACCGTTGTAAGGCGCCGAGGAGTGGAAGCTGCCGACGTGGCCCACCGCCACCTCGACGCTCAACTGCTCCGCGAACTGGTAGCCCGCCGTGAAACGAAAGGCGGTGCTGTGGACCGTGTCGCGTGGAACGGAGGACGCGGGGTTCGCGACCTGTTCGGCGATGCCGCCGACGGGCGCGGATCCCTCGCCGACCTGGACGACCAGGATTCCCCTGCCTTCGGAGACGACCTGCGCGGTGGCGGGTGCCGCGATCGCGGCGAGCACCAGGAAAAGCACCGCGGCCCGCGAACAGCTGCGCGCGCTCCCGGCCGATTCAATGCGGTTTGGCAGCCTCAGCAAGCGGGCGAGTCCTTGAGCCGTTCCGGCGCGTCCGAGTCCCGTCAGGGC
>JANXZZ010000305.1 GCA_025355245.1 Pseudomonadota bacterium
GCGTGCGCGCGCGCGCGCAGCTGGCCCTCGAGGCGGGCTGCGACATGCTGCTCGTCTGCAACTCGCGTCCCGCGGTACTCGAGCTGCTCGCCGCGCTCGACCCCGCGCCGCGACCCGCCTCGGCACTGCGGATTGCGCGGCTGCACGGCCGCGGACCGGCGCCCGGGCCCGATACGCGAGCGGCGCTTTTGGCGTCACCGGGCTGGCAGCACGCCCACGATGCGCTCGAGCGCTGCCGCGAGGCGCGTCCGGAGCTGTCGCTCGACGGGGAGGGCCGCGCATGACCCTGCCGTTCAGCCTGACACTGGCGCTCTTGGATCACCTGCCGGATGCGATCGCGGTCATCGACGCCCGCAACCCCAGTTTTCCCGTAATACTGGCCAACGGCGCGCTCGAGCAGCTAAGACAATGCAGCCGTGCGGAACTGGTTCACGGCGGGCTGCCCGGCCTCGTCGGTACAGTTGGGGGGGAGTCCGCCATTGGCGAGCTCCATGCGCGCTTCGGGCGCGCGGAGTCGTTTACGGTGCGCGCGGCCCTGCGGGACCTCGCCGCCGGGCTGGCCAAGGTCGACGTGAGGTTTGAGCCGATGCGGGATCAGGAGGGGGTCTTGACGCACTACGTGAGCTTTCACCAGGCGGTCGGCGACCCCGCGGCGGCGGAACCGGCACCGCTGGTGCGCGCGCCGCTGCAGCGCGATGACCGCCTGACGGGCTTGCGTCACGCCGAGTATTTTCACGAGATCATGCACCGCGACTTCGCGATCGCGCAGCGCGAGAGCCGCACGCTCACCCTCTACGTAGCCGATGTCGACGCGCTCGAGCGCTACAACACGACCTTCGGGCGACTCGCCGGCGATTCGGTGATCCGCCGGGTCGGTCGCGCGCTGTCGGCGGGACTCAGGCGTGCGAGCGACCTGATTGCGCGGCTCGAGGGCGGCCGCTTCGTCGGCTTCTCGACCGGCATGGATTTAGAGCAGGCGCGTCGCCACGGCGAATCGCTCGCCGGGCGCGTGCGCGAACTGCACATGCACCATCCGCACTCGACGGTCGCGCGGGTCGTGACGGTCAGCGTCGGCGTCGCGCACCTGACGCCGGGGCCAAATTCAACACCCGAGCAGCTGCTCAACGCCGCTCACCACGCGCTCGAAGCCGCGCGCGCGGCAGGCCGCAATAGGGTGGCGCTCGAGGAACCTGCCGCCGACTGAGCTTCAGTCGTTCTCGGTCGTGCCGCGCGGCACCTTCACGCATGCGATCACGCCGAATGCCGGGTGATCGAAGTAATGCTTCTCGCCGAATTTCACGCGCCGCTTTTCGCGCAGTGAGTACACCGTGCCGGGCGCCAGCGCCGGATCGGTCGGGTGAAAATCGATCTCGATGCCGAGGAACAGGTACTGCCCGCGTTGCAGGGCCACCGCGCCCGCGACCGCGGCATCGGCCGCGAGCAGGTCCTCGAAGTGGGCGGTGGTGCGCCCGTTGGCGGGCACGATCGCGGCCCAGGCGGTGTGCGCAATCAGCGCAAAGCCCGCGCGCGCAAGCGCGGCTTCGGTGCTGCCGAGCTGCCAGTCGGCGTCGGGCAGCGCAATCACGCGGGCCGGGATCGTCGTGGTCGCGGCAATGGCCGCGGCCGGGACCGCCGCCGGCCAGGCGCCTGGCTGGCGGAACGCAATTAGCTCGACGAGGTAACGGGCACTGCCGACCGGGGGCGGCGTATTGCCGAAGGCGCTGGGGGCGAGCGCCGTTGCGGCGAGGCCGAGGAGCGCCTGGCGGCGTGAAAAAAGCGGCGAGCGCATGCGCTGATTGTAACCGATCACGGCGCGCCGAGCGCCGCCAGCAGCGCGCTTGCGCTCGCGAGCCGCGCGGCGTCGGTGTCGCCGCGGCGCGTGAAGCGCAGGCGGGTAGCGCCCTCGAGCCGGTAGGTTTTGGGCTCCTTCTGCACGAGCTTGAGCACCCGCATCGGGTCGACGCGGTGCTCGGGACCGAAGTCGGCGAGCCCGCCGAGCGGGCCGACGTCGAGGCGCGTGAGCCCCAGCATAGCCGCGCGCAGCTTGAGGCGCGTGATTCGGAACAGGTTCTGGATGGGCGGGGCGAGCGGACCGAAGCGGTCGATCATCTCCGCCTCGAGCTCGCCGACCGCCTCGTCGTCGGGCGCCGCCGCAATGCGCTTGTAGAGCACGAGCCGCAGGTGCACGTCCGGCATGTAGTCCGCGGGAATGAGCGCCGTTATGTGCAGATCGAGCTCGGGCCCCGAGTGCAGCGGCTTCTCGAGGTCGGGTTCGCGACCGGACTTGAGCGCCGCAACGGCGCGACCGAGCAGCTCGAGGTAGAGGCTGAAGCCGATCTCGGTGATCTGGCCGCTCTGCTCATCGCCCAAGAGTTCGCCCGCACCGCGGATCTCGAGGTCGTGGGTCGCGAGCGCGAACCCGGCACCGAGATCCTCGAGTGACTCGATGGCCTCGAGGCGCTTGACGGCATCGCCGGTGAGCACTGCCTTGGGGGGCGCGATCAGGTAGGCGAAGGCACGATGGTGCGAGCGCCCCACGCGGCCGCGCAGCTGGTGCAGCTGCGCGAGCCCGAAGCGGTCCGCCCGGTCGATGACCATCGTGTTCGCGGTCGGCACGTCGATGCCGCTCTCGATAATGGTGGTGCAGACGAGCACGTTGAAACGCCGATGGTAGAAATCCAGCATCAGGCGCTCGAGCTCGCGTTCGCGCATCTGGCCGTGGCCGACGCGTATGTCCGCCTCCGGCACCAGCGCGCGCAGCTCCTGCGCGCGCCGCTCGATTGTCTCGACGGCGTTGTGCACGAAGAACACCTGGCCGCCGCGGCGGATCTCGCGGATCAGCGCCTCGCGCACCGTCGCCGCGTTCCACTCGAGCACGAAGGTCTGCACCGCAAGACGCTCGGCGGGCGGCGTCGTGATCAGCGACAGGTCGCGCAGGCCGCCGAGCGCCATGTTGAGCGTGCGCGGGATCGGCGTCGCCGTCAGCGTCAGCACGTCGACGTCGGCGCGCAGCGCCTTGAGCTTCTCCTTGTCGCGCACCCCGAAGCGGTGCTCCTCGTCGATGATCACGAGCCCGAGGTTCTTGAACGCGACGCCTGCCTGCAGCAGCCGATGGGTCGCGATCACGATGTCGATGCCGCCGCCGGCGAGCCCGGCGAGCACCGCGCTCGACTCCTTGCCGGAGCGAAAGCGCGACAGGCTCTCGATGCGCACCGGCCAGTCGGCGAAACGATCGGTGAAGGTCTGGTGGTGCTGCTGCGCGAGCAGCGTCGTCGGTACCAGCACCGCCACCTGCTTGCCGGCCTGCACCGCCGCGAACGCGGCCCTGAGCGCCACCTCGGTCTTGCCGAAACCGACATCGCCGCAGACGACGCGGTCCATGGGCTTGGCGGTGCCCAGGTCCTTAAGCACCGCGCGGATCGCCTCCGCCTGGTCGTGGGTCTCCTCGAAGGGGAAGGCCGCCACGAAGGTCGCGTACTCGCGCTCCGCCGGCACCATGGCGCTGCCGACTCGCGCCGCGCGCCGGGCGTAGAGATCAAGGAGCTCCGCCGCGACGTCGCGGAGGCGCTCGGCGGCGCGCCGCCGCGCCTTCTGCCACTCGCCGCCACCGAGCTTGTGGAGCGGTGCGCTCTCGGCCGGGGCACCGGTGTAGCGCGTCACGCGCGCGAGCGCGGTCACGGGTACGTACAGCTTGTCGCCGTCCGCGTACTCGATAATCAGGAACTCGTGCGGCTGGCCGTCGACGTCGAGGATCTTGAGGCCGCGGTAACGGCCGACGCCGTGGTCCTCGTGCACGACCGGCGCGCCGAGCGTCAGGTCGCGCAGGTCGCGGAGGATCTGCTCGGGGTCGCGCTCGGCGCGGCGCCGCCGCCGCTCCTGGCGTGCGCGCTCGCCGTACAGCTGCTCCTCGGTGATGAGCGCGAGCCCGGCCTCGGGCAACACGAGGCCGGCGACGGACGCGGACACCGTGAGCGCAAAAGTCGCGGTGCCGGCGAGGAACTCGGCCCAGTCGGCGACCGCGCCTGGGAAGCGGTTCTCGCGGTGCAGGAGCTCGAGCAGCACCTCGCGCCGCCCGGTCGATTCTGCGGCCAGCAGGATCCGCCCGGCAAAGCCGTCGAGAAAGGCGAGCAGGGCGGCGGCCGGCGGTTCGGCGCGCGGGTCGACCTTGAGCGGCGGCGGCGCGAGGCTCGGGTAGTTGCGGTGCGGCTCGCCGCTCGACTCGGCCGCAACCGGTTCGACCTTGACCGCGCCCGCGCGCACCAGCTCGTAGGCGGCGAGCCGCTCAGCAAGCTCGGCCGGCGGCATGAACACCTCGGCGGGATCCAGCAGCGGTCGCTCTATGTCGTGCCGGCGCTGGTCGTGGCGCTGCGCGATATCGTCCCAGGCGGCAGTCGCGACCGCCCCGACGCCGCAGCCGTCGATCACGAGCGTCGCCGCCGGCAGGTAGTCGG
>JANXZZ010000325.1 GCA_025355245.1 Pseudomonadota bacterium
TGCTCGCCGCGCCCACCGTGACCGACCCGCTCGGGCATCGCGACCGCACGATGCTCGAGGTGCTGTACGCCACGGGCCTGCGCGTCTCCGAACTCGTCAACCTGAAGCACACGCAGGTCAACACAAACCAGGGTGTGATCCGCATCGTCGGCAAGGGCGATCGCGAGCGCCTGATCCCGCTCGGTGATGAATCCGTCCGCTGGCTCGCCGAGTTCGTGCGCGGGCCGCGCACCGAGATCCTGCTCGAGCGCCAGACCGACTACCTGTTCCCGACCCGCCGCGGCGATCGCATGACGCGCCAGGCCTTCTGGCACATCATCAAGCGTTATGCCCGCAAGGCCGGCGTCCAGAAGGAGCTGTCGCCGCACACGCTGCGGCACGCCTTTGCGACCCACCTCTTGAATCGCGGTGCCGACCTCCGGGTCGTGCAGATGCTGCTCGGCCACA
The DNA here is from genome assembly GCA_025355245.1 of Pseudomonadota bacterium. Classification (GTDB taxonomy): domain Bacteria; phylum Pseudomonadota; class Gammaproteobacteria; order Steroidobacterales; family Steroidobacteraceae; genus CAIKZZ01. Next base: position 448 of record JANXZZ010000325.1, read on the forward strand.
GCGACCTGTCGACGACGCAGATCTACACGCACGTCGCGCGCGAGCGCATGAAAGAGCTGCACGCCCAGCACCACCCGCGCGGCTGATTGGGCCCCGCGCTCTGCTAGACTTTCGGAACTAAAGGCGCCGCACCCGGGTCCACTGACCTGCCGGCCCGGAGTTCCGCCATGTCGATCCCCCGTCCCCATCCCGCAACCGCACTTGGCGCCCTGGCGCTGATCGGCTCGGCCGCCTTGCTCGGGGCCGCACTCGCGAGCGCCGACCCCGCGCCCAAGCCCGATCCCAGGCTCGCGATCGCGCAGCGCCTCGCGGTCAGCGTCGAGGAAGTTCGCCCGAGCGCGCTTCCCGGCATCTTCGAGGTCGCGAACGGCGCCGAGGTGCTGTACGTGTCGACCGACGGCCGCTACGCCCTTTCGGGCGATCTGTTCGAGACCGCCACCGGCCACAACCTCTCCGAGAAGCGCCGCAACGAGGCGCGCTCGGTGGCGCTGCGCGGGGTTTCCGACAGCGATGCGATCATCTTCGCGCCCGAGCATCCGCGCTACACGGTGGTCGTGTTCACCGACGTCGACTGCGCCTATTGCAGGAAGCTCCACGCCGAGATCGCGGAGTACCTGAAGCTCGGCATTGAGGTGAAGTACCTGTCGTTCCCGCGGACGGGCCCGGGGACCGATTCCTGGCACAAGGCCGAGGCGGTGTGGTGCGCCGAGGACCGGCGCGGGGCGCTGACGCGCGCCAAGCTCGGCACCGATCCCGGCAAGGCAGCCTGCGCCTGGACGCCGGTCGCGCGCAGCTACGAACTCGGCAAGGAACTCGGCATCCGAGGCACGCCCGGGATCTTCACGCTGGGTGGGGAATACCTGCCGGGCTACTACTCGCCCGAGCGCCTCGCCAAGCGGCTCAAGGAACTCGACACGCCGACGCCGCCGGCCGGCTGAGGCCTAGCGCTCGAGGAGCGCGCGCTTGCCGGGCTTGTCCTTCCACGCGTCCGCGTCCGCGGGCGCCGCCTTCATCTCGGTAATGACCGGCCACTGCTTGCTGAGCTCGGCGTTGAGTGCGAGGAACTCTTCCTGGCCCTTCGGGATCTCTTCTTCTGAGTAGATCGCCTCGACCGGGCACTCGGGTTCACAGAGCGTGCAGTCGATGCACTCCTCCGGATCGATGACCAGGAAATTTGGGCCCTCGTGGAAGCAATCCACTGGACAAACTTCCACGCAGTCCATGTACTTGCACTTGATGCAGCTTTCGGTGACGACGAACGTCATATCGCTTTTCCGCTCTTGGGCAGGGCCCGGTTCCGTGGCCAGCGGCGCCACGCCGCGGCCCGGCCATTCTATACGAGCTGCCTCAGCCGGGCGTCTGCCGGCGCCACGACGGGCGGTCGAAATCGGTGCAGTGCAGGCGCTCGACGCCGAGGCTCTGGTCCTCGATGTAGCGTCGCAACGCGAATTCGACGCTCGGGAACGCGATTTCGGACCAGGGAATGTCCTCGATCCGGTACAGCGCGACCGCGAGGCTCTCGTAGCCGGCGCCGAAGCTAGGCGTCGACAGCGTCGCGCGATACATCACGTGCACCTGGTGTGCGTGCACGACGTTCACGATCGCGAGCAGGCTGCCGATCGTGACCGTCGCGAGCGCTTCCTCGAGCGACTCGCGCGCGGCGGCGGCCGCGAGCGTCTCGCCGTTTTCCATGAAGCCCGCGGGCACGGTCCAGAAGCCGCGCCGGGGCTCGATCGCGCGGTTGCAGAGCAGGATGCGGCCCTCGAAGTCGGGGACGCAGCCGACCACCAGCTTCGGGTTCTCGTAATGGATCGTGTCGCAGGCCGGGCACACGTACCGCGGCAGGTGGTCGTTCGCGGGGACGCGCACCTCGACGCTCTCCCCGCAGTTGCTGCAGTACTTCATGGCGTCACGGCGGGAGCTCGGGCGGGGTGGTGCCGGTGGAGGGACTCGAACCCCCACGCCTTGCGGCGGACGATTTTGAGTCGTCTGCGTCTACCAATTCCGCCACACCGGCTTGGGGGCGGCATGTTACCACGCACAATTCCTCCGCCGACTGCGACGTTTCCTCCTGCCCGCGCATCATGAGTAGCTGTGAAGCTCACTGAAATCGACCTCGATCCCGAGCTCCTCGCCCGCGCGCGGGCCGGCGAGCGGGCCGCGCTCGGTGCGTTCTACGCGGCATTCGCGAAGCCCGCCTACACGCTGATCCGCCGCATCGTGCCGGGCCCCGCGGCCGACGATCTCCTGCAGGACGCCTTCATCGATGCGTTTCGCGGGCTGCCCGGATTCGCGGGCACCGCGCCGCTCGGCGCGTGGTTTCGGAGCGTGGTGGTGCGCCGCTGCTTCATGCACCTGCGCTCGCCCTGGCAGCGGAGCCGCGAGCTCATCGGCGATCTCATCGACGGGCTGCAAGCCGATGCGGGTTCGCCGCCCGGCCTCACGCTCGACCTCGGTCGCGCGCTCGAGGGTCTGACGTCGCTCGCGCGCCTGGTCGTCTGGCTGCACGACGTCGAGGGCTACACCCACGAGGAGATCGCCCTCAGCACCGGCAAGACCGCGAGCTTCTCGAAGTCGCAGCTCGCGCGGGCACACCGGCGCCTGCGGATCTTATTGTCGGCGGAGGCGCGCGACACGGGCGCGACCGCCGCTTGCGCGCTCGGCGCCGACTGCGCCCGGAGTTCCAGCCCATGAACGACCCCGCCACCGAGGAGCGCTTCGAGCGCGGACTCGCCCAGCTTCCCGACTTCGAGCCGCCAAGCGCGGCGTGGTCCGGCATCGAGGCGCGGCTCGGCGCGCGGGCGCGCCCGCGTCGCACCGGCCTTGCGCTCGTCGCGGGCGTCGTCGTGCTCGCGCTCGCGGCGCTGGGCGCGCGCCTCGCGGTGCGGCCGGTGTCGCCAGCCACGGATGCCGTGCCAACGGCGCCGGCGCTGCGCGCGGCGGTGGACGCGGCTGCGCTCGAGCGACGCTCCTCGGATCTAGAGGAGCTGCTCGCGGCGCTGCCGCCCGCGAGCGTGGGTCGGGCCAGCACCGGGTTCACGACCACGCTCCTCGAGGACCGCATCGCGATGGTCGATGAGCGCCTCAGCCTGCCGGACTCGGCCGAGCTTTCGGCTGCGACCACCGCCGCGCTCAAGCGCCAGCGGGTCGTGCTGCTCGATTCACTGGTGCGCGTGAAGTACGCCTCTGCGGTTGCCGCGAGCCTGTAGCGCGCCCGCCGTTCCCGTCAGTTCCGGAGGACATTCGATGAAAGTCTGGATACCTGCTTTCCTGCTGGCGACGGCGCTCGTGTCGGCGGTCGCCCACGGCGCGGCGCCGACCGCTCCCGCCCCCGACGCGACGCCCGCGGACGATCACCAGGCGCTCGAGCGCAAGCTCGAGGACGCGCGCGCGCGGCTCGAGCGGGCGGCCAAGGAGGTCGCGGAGCTCACGGCGGGGCTGGTACCCGACTCGGAGACCCTCCAGCGGATCATCGGCAGCCACGCGCACCCGATGCTCGGCGTGCAGCTCGGCACCGCGGGTTCGGGCGGCGTCAGCGTCGTGAGCGTAAGTCCCGGCGGCGCGGCCGCGGAGGCTGGACTCGCGCCCGGCGATGTAATCATCAGCGTGAACGGCCACCGCGTCGCCAACGCGACCGAGGTCGCCGCCGAGATCCGCCACGTGCCGCCGGGTGCGCAGGCGAAGATTGAGCGCTCACGCAACGGCAAGACCGCTACGCTGGTCGCCGTGCCGCGCGCGCAGGATCCGCGCCTGACTCTGCTGCTCAGCGACGGCGCCCAGGGCTTCACCGACTTCGGCAACGACATGGGCGACATGATGGATCACGTGATGTCCGGGATCGGGGGCGGCTGGGGCGAACTCGAGCTCGCCGCCGTCTCGCCCGAGCTCGGCCGCTACTTCGGGACCAACAAGGGCGTGCTCGTCATCAAGGCGCCGGCGGCCTTCGGCGACAAACTCAAGGATGGCGACGTGATCCTGTCGATCGGCGGTCGCGAGCCGCAGGGCGTCGCGCACGCACTGCGCATCCTGCGTTCCTACCAGCCGCAGGAGCGCGTGACGCTCGCGATCGAGCGCGATCACAAGGCGCTCAAGCTCGACCTCACGATGCCGGAGCGCAGCCACCACGAGGGTCACCTGCCGCACGTGACGCCGCTGGCGCCGCCCGCGCCTCCGGCGCC
>JANXZZ010000338.1 GCA_025355245.1 Pseudomonadota bacterium
TCATGACCAAGATGCTTACCGCCGGCGCTGCCGCTCTGTGCGTGCTGTTCGCGGCCGGTTGCACGGACCTGAAGCCGATTCAGGCACAGATCGACGACCTCAAGTCGCAGGTCAGCAAGTTGTCCTCGCAGCAGGACGGCGTGAAGGCGGCCGCTGACAGCGCCGCGCGCGCTGCCCAGTCGGCGGCGACGGCTGCCCAGCAGGCGCAGAGCAAGGCCGACGCTGCTGCCTCGGCGGCGGCCGCCAGCCAGCAGTGCTGCGATGCGACCAACGAGAAGATCGACCGCCTGTTCAAGAAGGCTGTGTCGAAGTAAGTGAGCCGCCGCCCCCGGGCGGTACGCTGACTCAACGACGCCGCGGCCCTGCCGCGGCGTCGTCGTTTAGGGAGCCTCTGGTTCCGCGGACCCAGCGCCGCCGTGGAAATTCGCTACGGGTCGAGCGCAGCGAGGTACGCCGCGAGTGCGAGGATGTCCGCGGCGCGCAGACGATCGGCAACGGGCTTCATGAGTTCGAGCGCGGCGCCCGCGCGTGCGCCGCCCTTCATGTCGTAGAGCTGGCGCACCAGGTAGCTTGGTGAACGTCCGGCAATCGAAGGCACGTCGCCGAGACCTTGAAGCCCCGGGCCGTGGCAGGTCGCGCACGGCTGGCTTGCGCCCTCGCCACCCGACTTCGCCAGCGCGGCACCGCGCTTCACACTTCCCGGCGGCACGTAGGCGACGAAGCCAGAAGTGTCGTCGCGCAGCTCGGTCCGCTCGAGATTCTCCGGCATCTCGATGATCCGGTCGCCGATCGGCTCCGTGCCGGCACCGGCCGATGCCACCAGCATCCAGCCGGCCACGCGCGTCGTGGGAACCGTCGCGGATTCGACCACGCGGATCCAGCGCCGAGGCTTCAGCTCCGCGAAGTACCGCGCCGCGTCCGCCACTTCGGCATCGCTCGCTTTCACCTCGGAGCCGGCCATCAGCGCGACGGGCAGCAGCCGGGGATCCGAGCTCCGGCGCCGGCCGCTCCTGAAGTCTTCCATCTGCCGGGTGATGTAGCCGACGGAAAGGCCGGCAAGGCGCGCGTTCTCGGGGCGCCCCTGCCCGTTCGGCAGGTGGCAGTAGCCGCAGGCCATCGCGTCCGGTCGCCGGCCGTGCGCAACGATAGGCGGCATCGCACCGTGCGCCTCGGGATGCCAGTCGGGGACGCCGAAGAGATCGGCAACCTGGGAGGGCAGGAACGTCACGCGACTGCCGGGCACGTGAAGGGGACGTTCCGCGACCTTCGCCACGGCGGCCTTGCCGGGATTCACGGCGAATGCCCAATACGGCAGCGGCTCGTCAGCGCGCGCGAACCCCGCGGCGGCGAATCCGATCAGGCAGACGGCGGCGATGGCGGGAACCCCGGGGCACGAGCCGGCGCGCTGCTTCGACACCAAACGCCATTCCCCTTCGTTCCGCGATCGGCGCCGAGTATACCGCCCGCGACCGTCGTGCCCGCCGGACGGGCTACTCGGCGCGGAAGCTTCCCGCCTTCATCGCGATCGGCTTCGCGGTCGGATAGAACTGCGTAAACGTAGTGTCGACCGCACCGTGTGCGCGGTGGCACGCGTAGCAATCGGCGGCATCGGGGAGCACAGTCGCCGGCGCGTTGTCACCGAGTGCAAAGAAGCCCCAGCCGCCCTTGAAGCGCGCCTCGTCGTGGACGTGGGCCTCGAAGCCCATTCGCTCCTCGGTCTGGTATTCACCCTTCTTGTTGATGGAGCCCTTGCTGTTCGCGCCGCGCACCTCGAGCACGAACACCGTCTTGTCCGGCCAGTGGCCGGTGCGCTTGAAGGCGCTCCACGCGGCGGGATCCACGAACACGTTGTCGAACATCGAGTGGCCCATCATCGAGGGCAACTCGCTGTAGCTCATGTTGAGACCGGTGCTCAGGTACACCCACTCGCGGTAATCGCTCGGCGGGATCAGCTGTCCCGCGTCGTTGTATTTGGGGCCGTACGGCGTATCACTGGCTCCGGTCAGCAAGAAGAGCCCCAGCGCGAAAGCGAGACCGAGAAAGATTCGCATGATCGTGTCCTCGAGGTGATTGCGCCCCCGACGCGAAGCGCCGGCGGAAATCCGTGGGCGAAAGGCCGAAGCGTCGGTCGAACGCGCGCCGAAACGCATCGTCGCTGCGAAAGCCGACCGTGCTGGCGATCGAGTTGATGCTCGCGGCGCTCGTGGTCAGGTGATCGCGCGCCGCGTCGAGGCGCAGCGCCTCGATCTGCTGCGCCGGCGTCATGCCGAACACGCGCCGAAACTCGCGGCTGAACTGCCGCGGGCTCAACCTCGTACGCGCCGCCAGCGTTTCGACGGACAGGCTCTCGTGAAGGTGCACCAGCAGCCACGCCGCAAGCTCGGCGAACCTGTCCGAGACACGCGCCTGGAACTTGAGCGGCTCCGAATACTGGTGCTGGCCGCCGGCGCGCTTGAGGTAGACGACGAGATCGCGCGCGACCGCGAGTGCCAGGCGTGGGCCGTAGTCCTCCTCGATCAGCGCTAGCGCGAGGTCGATCGCGGCGGAGATCCCGGCCGAGGTGTAGTACGGGCCGTCCTTGATGAAGATCGCATCGGACTCGACGGCGATCCCTGGAAAGCGCGCCTGCACGTCCGCCGCGAAGCGCCAGTGCGTCGTGGCCGCGCGCCGCTCGAGGAGGCCTGCCGCCGCGACCGCATAGATGCCGGTGCAGACCGATACGACCCGGCGCACGCGGGGTGCGCGTGCCTTGAGCGCGGCGACGAGTCCGGGGCCAATGGCCGGACGGCGCATGCCCTCCCCGCCCGGCACGATCAGCGTGTCGATGGGACCCGCCTCGGCGAACGCGCAATCGGGCATGACCCTGAGGCCGGCCTCGCTCCTGAACGGGGCGCCGTCGAGACTCGTCACGACGGTCCGGTAGGCGCCGGCGTGCGCGGCCGTCGCGCTCGCGAACGCATCGAGCGGGCCGACCACGTCCAGCGTCTGGACCCCGTCGTATCCCAGCAGTGCCACGCGGATGGGTTCGCTCGCCATGTCCTTCTCCCTCGCGGCCGTTGTACGCCGACGGCGATGCGTGTTCCATGTCGTCGATCCGACAGTTTCGGCCATCGGCGTCCCGAAGGCAGCATCGGACCGCCACGGACCGGTCGGCGGTCGGCCGGCAACTTTTGGTCATGGACTGAGACGAAAACGTTCGTTTTCGCGGCCGGGGACGCCGACTACAGTGGCTCGCGCAGGCAGGTGGTGAGGCGGCGGGTGCCGCGACGAGACGGCCCCCCTCCGGACCCGAGCACGCCCGACCGACTCCATCCTGCCAGCACCATGCAAGCACCCCGCCGGATGCCGGACGCGGTATCCGGCGGCGGTTGCGGCCGCAACCGGCGCATGGTTTTTCGGCGGCGATTGGACATCTTGCAGCGGCACGGACCGCATCTGGGATCGCCATCACCGCACCCGCGCGTACCCCGTCGTAGGGTTGGCGGCGCTCCGAGAGGTCCCCGAGTCATGCCCCCGCGCCGTCGCCGCCTGCCCGTCTCCCTGCGAACGTTCGTCCAGCTTGCCGACCTTGCGGCGGGTGAGGGCTTTCGTCCGACCATGACAGGCGCGTTCCCCGGGCACCGGTCGGCCCCCAACAGCGCGATCACGATGGACTCCCTCCCCGACCCGTTGTCGTTCGTGCAGGACGAAGACCGCGAAGCCCCACAGCTGGGGCTTCTCTAGGGTTCGATCCGCCCGCCAGCGACCGCCCGCAGGGCGGCGCCGCGCCGGGGCGCCGCTCGCGGCGCTACCGCGAGCTGCCCGCGATCATTTGCCTTTCTTCATCGCCCGCACGGCGTCGAGCGCTGCATCGACGTTCGCCGCCGGCGCCACGCCGCCGACCGTCGCGACGATCGAACCGCCCGGGCTCACGATGAAGGTCGTGCGCTCCGCGAATCCGTGGCCGATCTCGATGCCGCGCGAATCCTTTGCGCCTTCGTGCGCCGCCGCGACCTTGAGGTCGTAGGACTTCGCGATCGCGCCGCTCTCGTCCGAGGCGACCGGGATCTTGCCGCCGCAGTACTCGGGGTCCTTCGAGAAATCATTGAGTCGCGAGATGTTATCGAGCGAGACGCCGATGATCGTGGCGCCCGCCGCAGCGAACTTGTCCTGGTTGACCGCGAAGGCGTGCGCCTGCGCGTTGCAGCCGCTCGTGAAGGCCGACGGATAGAAATAGACCACGACCGGTCCCTTCTTGAGCGCGTCCTTCAGCGAATATGCGAAGGGTTTGCCGGCGAGCGACGCCTGGGCCGAAAAGTCGGGGGCGGTGGCGCCCGGTTGCAGCGCGGCATAAGCCGGTAGAGCGACGGCGCTCGCCAGTACAGCGGCCAGGATGCGATGTGTCATGAACCTAACTCCTCGGAATGCGATGGGTGCGACGGCGCACGGCCTGCGCCCGGTGATGGGGCGCGAGCCGCCATGATACGCCGCGCCCGTAGAGCGGGGCCGGCGGAGCTGTCGAGGTGAGTGCGCGACCCCCGCCGCCGGGTTCACCCGGCGGGAGGCGATGCGAGTAGCGGAATGTCGCCAACCACGGGCTTGGGCTTGCGGTGCTCGTCGTAGAGACCCCAATGGGCTTCCTCGGGGTGCGCGCCCGGGGCCGCCTGTTCGTCGGCCACGCGCCACGGCGCATCGAATGCGACGAAGTAGACGAACGCGCGGCTCGGCGTCGGCGCGAAGTGGCGGCGAAGCTCGCCGTAGAACGCGGCCTGGCGCGCCGGCGTGAACCCCGCCACCGTCGGCGCCGTCGGCACCCCCGTCTCCTTGACCAGGATCGGGCCGCAATAGAGCTCCGCCAGCTTGTCGACGACCGCCACCACGAAGCTCGCCGCGTTGGCATCGGGCGCGGTACGAAACCACGGCTGGAACACCGGATGCACGTTGGCGAGCAGGAAATCGAGCTCGCCAAGCACACCGCGCGCCGCGGGCGGATAGAGGACGTGGAACGGCTCGGTCGTCGCGAGCGGAATCCCCGGGGCCCTCGCGCGGACCGCCACGATGCGTCGCTCGATGGCCTCGGCGGTGCGGTGTCCGGAGAACAGCATTTCATTGCCGAGCGAAATGCCGACGACGAGCGCGGGAAAGCGCCGCACGGCCTCGAGCGCAGCGGCGACCTCGGCCTCGTCGAAGGGATTCCAGACACCGACGATGACGGCACGAAAGCCGAGCGCGGTCGCCGCCGCCGGGATCTCCTCGGCACCGTTGAGGGCTCCGTAGGTGACGAGCGCATCGAAGCGCGGTCGTAGTACCGCGAGGTCGGCGCGGATGCTGGAGGCGTCGGCCCGGGTCGCGTGGCCGTTGAACACCTTGAGCATCGTCGGCTGGTAGCCGATGAATCGCCCCTGCTCCATCGCGAGCCCGAGCCGCCGCAGCGCCGGCTGTGCGGCCGCGGAGTGCGCGCAGACCGGCTCCGCGACGGCGGCGCTCGGCAGGAGAAGCCACGAGAGCACGAGCGCGAGGCCCGCGCGCGCGATCGAACGCTTCATCGGCACGTCGGCCATTGCCACGAGTGGTTTCCCTAGCGCTCGCCGCGAGCGCGTCGCGCCAGTGTCCGGCGGCTCTCCCAGCCCCGCAACTCGATCGATTCCTGGGACCCCGACGGCGGCGGCCGCGAGAACCGCGCGGGATCGGTGAAGGCCGCCGAACAGCCCCCGCAGCTGAAGAGCGAGTTCGAGCGGTAATGGGTGCCGTTCGGGCGCCGGACCGTCACCGGCTCGTACCGCGTGGAATCGCAGAGGGGACACCGGAACACCATGGCGACACTGATTTGCCGTCGGACCGCGGGAGGAAAGGAACTGTTTGGATATACAGTACTGGACCGCGATTGTTCAACCGATCTTTGGTGGCCGGCAGCGGAAAATTTTCCGTAATGTCCCATGTTATGACTAACAACGGTGGTTTCTGACACCGACAAATTAACCTAATCGCTTAATAATTAGAAACTTGGGCACTCTATTGTTCCACGACTGTGTTCCACGAATCAGCGCGCCGGTCGATGGATCGTGCTGAGCTACGTTTCGTGTACCTGAAACACCACTTTCTTGTTATTAAACAATAAGTTACTAAGGTTTCGTCTCGAAACCAGCGTTCATCCGAGGTCCTTCAGAATCTGGTCCATCGCCTGGATCACCGCCTCGCGATCGGACGGCCCCAGCCCCCTCGGGAATGCCACCGTCACCTTGCCCTTCGCGTTGCGGACCAGTATTGCGCGCCCGGCCTTGCCGACGTTGTACTCGCGGCGGATCGGCTCGATCTTCCGGGACTGGTCGAGGCTCGCGAGCAGGAGCTTGAGTACGACCCGGGGATCGCGTCCGCCCTCCTCCTCCCGGCGCCCGACGTTCTTTGCGGCCTGCAGGACCACGTCGCGCGCGCCCGGCCGGTCCATCAGCGTCGCGAGCTTGTAGGCCTGCTCGATCGGTACCGCCGACCGGTCGACGAGCAGATTGGCGATGGAAGCATGCGCCAAGAGCTGGGCGGCCTTCAGCATCTTCGTAACCTGCCCCTTCGACACGTTGAGGGCATTCGCAAGCGCTTCCTGCGTCGGGAACAGGCGCGCATCGAGCTGCAGCTGGAAGGAAAGAGCCCGTTCCATCGGCGTGATGTCCTGGCGATCCGCGTTCTCGAGATGCATCAGCACCGCGGCCTGGGAGTCCGAGATATCGACGACCCGCACCTTGAGCTTGGTGTTGGTGACCTCGCAGGCGAAGCGGCGGCGCATGCCGTAGATCAGTTCGTAGTCAACGCCGGGGTCGCCGCTGACCCGCCGCGCCAGCGCCGGCTCCTGCTGGCCGTCCTTCGGGATGGACGTGATCAGGTCCTCGCAGCGCTCGCGCGTGTACCAGGCGTTGGTGCGGTTGTGGTATTTCCAGCCCCGGCAACGCTTGGGGTCAACGCTAAGGACGGTCTCGCGGGTGAGCCCGGGGCTCGTGCGGCCGTGCAGCGCGAGCTCCGCAGTCGGGAGCACGGCCTGGGGGCCGGGGCGCTCGGCCGGCGTCTCCCCGCTCCGCTCGCGCGCGGAATTCGCGATATCGCCCAATCGAGTGCCGCCAAACAGACGCTTGTTGCTCATGCCGTTCTCCTCGCCGATTCCGTCAGATGATTCCTTTCGCATTCAACGCCGCGCGCTTCGAGGGCCACTCGCGAAGCACCGCGAGTTCGATCTCCCCGAATACCCCGTCCATCATCTCGAGCACCTTGCGGTTCGGCTTCAGCTGCTCGTAGGGGCCGACGAACTGCGCCGAGGCATTGATGACCTCCGCTGCGTGGAAGAACACGCGCTGGAAGACCGACTCGCCGAAGCAGGCCCGCATCACGTCGACAAACTGGCGCTGGCTGTCGTAGCGCTGGTCGAACAGAGTCGTCAGCACGGAGATCCAGCGGTAGCTCTTCTCGGGCGCGAGCTGCGCGACGTAGGTGCGGATCATCCGGAAGAACTGCACGGTCGATGAAAAATCGAACATCTTCGCCGCCGTCGGCACAACCAGCGCATCCGCCGCGATCAGCACGTTGAGAGAGATGACCCCGAGCGCGGGCGGCGAGTCGAGCAGCACGACGTCGTAGTTGTCAGCGACGGTCTGGATGCCGTAACTGAGCTCGGCGAAGACCTCGCGCCGTGCCTCGGCGGAGGACTGCTCGGCGATGTGCAGGACGAGCGCGATCTCCGCCTCGTAGAGGGCGAGGCACGCCGGGATCAGGTCGATGCCCGGGAAATAGGTCTTGCGGACGACCGGCTCGAGCGTCGAGTGCGCCCCGCCCAGGTACGCGAGGATCGTGTCGTTCTGGGTGATCTCGGCATCCGGCACGTAGCCGAACATCGAGGTCGTCGTCGCCTGGCTGTCGGTGTCGATGACGAGGACCCGGTAGCCCCTAAGCGCCAGGTAGTGGGCGAAGTTGATGCAGGTGGTCGACTTGCCGACGCCGCCCTTGAAGTTCTGGCAGGCGATGACGATCGGCTTGTCCTGCGCGGGATCGCGGTGCGGGAGCGTACCGAAGTACGCGCGGAACGCCTGGATCTGCTCGAGCGTGTAGCCGAGGCGGCGATTGTTGTCGGGGTTCCGCGCCGGGAGCGCGACGCCGAGCTCGGTCTCCGCGCGCGCGAGGGTGGTGCGATCGCGTCCGACCATCTCCGCCGCATCCGACGGGGAGAACAGGCGCTGGAGGGACTTGCGCGCATGGGGCGATTGACCCATCTCGTGCATGCGCTCAAGGAAGTTCTCGCTGTAGGCGAGAATGGCGTCGAGCTTGTCAATGGCGGGGGTCACTGGCACACTTCTCTCCCGGAATGGCTCATCCACGGATTTCGGGCCGAATCTACCAGAAATCCGTGCGTCCGAACTGCCTAGAAGGCACCAGCGCAGCCCCGTGAGCACCGACGCTCCTACCCCGGGACCCGATCTCATCGCGCGGATGCAGCGATATAGCGCCGCAGGATACTCGCGCGCGCGCATGCTGGCCCAGCTGGTCGCCGACGGCGTGCCGGCCTCCGACCTCGAGCCACACTTCACCGGCTTCCCGGCAAGTGCCTTCCAGAAAGTCGTCTCGCCCGGCCTACGCGCGCTGACACCGCGCCTTCCGGCACCGGTCGACACCGGTGCGGGCCCGCGGCCGCGCGGCGTCGTTGCAACCGATGCCCGGTGCACCGGCAGCGAGGTGCGGGCGAACCCGGCGGAGGAGGGGATCTCCTTCCACTACGTACCGCTGATCCAGTGCTCGTTCCCGCACGCGGATCCGGGTGAGCTCGGCTCCTTCACGCGCAAGAACGGATGGCTCGAGCTCACCCTCGGCACGACCCGACCGGAGTCGGGTTTGCCGTACGGCGTGCCGGCGCGCCTGCTCACGATCTACTGCGCGAGCGAAGCGGTCCGCACGCGCTCCCCGGAGATCTATCTCGGCCGCTCCGTGCACGAGTTCCTGCGACTGCTCGACGTGCCGATTACGCGCGGCGAGCGCGGCAGCCTGCGGGTGTACGCGAACCAGCTCTTGCGCCTCATCCACTGCACGCTGTCCATCGACGAGAACATCCGCGACGCGGGCGGTCGCACCGGGCTGCACATCCGCCAGGCGCTGTTCGCCGAGGAGGCGCGGCTGTGGTGGGACGAGGATTACGGGGTCGGACAGGGGAGTTCGCTGCAACTTTCGAGCGTGCTCTTCCATTCCATCCTCGAGCGTTCGGCACCGCTCTCGACCGGCGCCATCAGGCAGCTGCGCAAGAGCCCGATGGACCTTGACGTGTACGCCTGGCTCGTGCACCGGCTCTTTCACCTGAGTCGTCCGAGCAACGTCACCTGGCAGCAGCTGTCCGAGCAGTTCGGCCACGCGTACGCGGAGCTCCGCCAGTTCCGGCGTTTCTTCCTCGACTCGCTCGAACGGGTCCGCGTCGTCTATCCGGAAGCGAAGCTGTCGCTGACGGAGACGGGCGTTCTGTTGCTGCCGTCGCGGCCGCACCTCGCAAAGCGCCTTCCTGCCAAAGTGCGCTGAGCGGACCCCCTAGCGTTGCAACTCTCACGCTTTTTCGGGCGCGCCGAGGTTCGCGTGCGAAAAAACGTGCTGAATTTCAGCTACTTTCGAAGCGCTAGGGGAGGGGCGTTGCAACTCTCACGCCTGGTGCATAACTAGATGTTTCTATTGATCTTTTTAAGCGTCGCGCGGCCCGCCTATTGCAACCTTTCGCAGCATCGCTCACGCCCGCGCATCGCATCTCGCGCGCGCTCTCGTCTCATCTCTGGCGGGCAGACGTCGCATCTCTCCGCGGAGGTGGTGAATTCACCTTCCTGCTCAAGCGCTTAGATACGCCCTCCTGTAGATCCCTGTATCTCCTGTAACTACTCCTAGGCTGACGGGAGCGGGGGATCGATCTCGAGGAAGAATCGACGAGCGCGGCAGGTCCCCGGGCGCCCGAATACGCCGCGCGAGTCGCTGCTCAGGACGTGGGCACGGTGCGCGCCCGATAGGCGCGAAGGGCGAGATCGTCCGCGATCGCATTCCGGCGAAACGCGTTGAACGAGAAAATGGTCGCCGGCACGAAGGAGATTTCCTCGCCGAGGACGCCGGGCGTGACGAGTCGCAGCGTGATGCGTCGCGGATTGGTGAGCAGCGTCGCGCTGACATTCATGATGTTCGAAAACCGCACGCGTTCCTGGGTCGCGCCTTGCGGACGAGTAGGGCATCGCCGTCATCGAGCACCTCGTCGACGAGGTCCCAGACCAGGTGCTTCATCACGAAATAACCGACCGCGAGCATGACGCAGGGCATCACCAGGACCACCGGGTTCTGGCGCGCGGCGCCGGCGAACAGCGCGGTCATGAAAATGAACCCTATGATGCCAAACCACAGCACCGGCAAGATCCGCTTGTACCAGAGCGAGGAGCCCGACGAAATTCGCTTCATGGGATGAGTGACCTCGCGGCAGGGCGGGGTGGAAGCATGAACGCGACGGCCACCGCCGCCGGGGACCACGCCGCGATGACGGGCGTGCCCGGCGCCCGACGGTGGATGGAACGCTACGCGCTGCGACGTCGGTTGAACACGTGCGCGCAGCGCCGGCGCCGCTAGCGGCGGTCGGCGGTTCCGCGCAGCAGGCTGAGCGGGTCGGTGCCCATGTCCTGGCGCTCGCCCCGGGCCTGCTCGAGCAGCAGCGTGATCTCGGCAGCCGCTTGCGGCCGGCTGTGGAGAAAACCCTGCGACTGCTGGCAGCCGAGCTCGCGCAGCACCTGCAACTGATCGGTGGTCTCGACGCCCTCGGCGACGGTGATCAGCGTGAATGCGCGCGCGAGCGCGATGATCGTCGAGACGAGTGCCACGGAGGCCGGATCCGCCGGCAGCCCCGCAACGAAGGAGCGGTCGATCTTGAGGGTGTCGACCGGCAGCAGCGACAGCCGGCTGAGCGAGGAGTAGCCGGTTCCGAAGTCGTCGATCGCGATGCCAACCCCGGCGGCGCGCAATAACGAAAGCTTTGCAAGTGCATCGTCCGGATCCTGCAGAAGCCCGCTCTCGGTGATCTCGAGGTCGAGCCCGCTGCGACCACGATTGGCGCTGGGTCCGATATGCGCCAGTACGCGGTCCGCGAAGTCACGCTCCCGCAGCTGCCACGGCGACACGTTGACGGCGACGCGCACCGGCAGGCCGGACTCGCCCCACTGGCGCAAGTCGAAGAGCGCCTGCTCGATCACCCAGTCACCGACCTCGGTAATCAGATGCGTCGACTCGAGCACCGGCAGGAACTGCGCCGGTGCCACGAGGCCGCGGCCGGGTTCGTTCCAGCGCAGCAGTGCCTCGAGCGCCACGATGCGACCGCTGCCGATGTCGATCTGCGGCTGGTAGTGAAGGACGAACTGCTTCTCCTCGATCGCGACGCGCAGGCGCTGCTCGAGGCCGAGCCGGTCGTCCTGGCCGCGGTGCATGCGCAGCTGGTAGGGCACGAAGCTGTCGCCACCCGCCTTGGCGCTCTTGAGCGCGGCTTCCGCGTTTTCGAGGAGCGCTTTGGGGTCGTCGCCATCCTCCGGAAAACGGGCGATGCCGGAGCGTGCAGACACGCGGATCGTGTGGCCGTCGATGTCGAAGGCCTTGGTGAACAGGCGCGAGATCCGCTCGTGCAGGAGCGAGAAGGCTTGCTCGGGTGAGCCAAGCAGCGGCAGCACCAGTGCGAAGGTGCCGCCACCCAGGTTGGCAACGCACTCCGCATTATCGACCTGCCGCCGCAACCGGTCCGCCACGCACTGCAGGAGCCCGTCGCCGACGTGCCGGCCCGCCGAATCATTGATGACGCCGAGGCGCTCGACATCGAGGACGATGACCGCGGGCCGCGCTTCCGGGCCGACCCGCCGCGCAAGGCGCTGTCCGAGCCGCTCGCAGAAGAGCGTGCGCTTCGCAAGTCCCGTCAGCTGGTCGAAGTAGGAGAGGAAGTGGACGGCGTTCTGCCGCTCGAGGTACTGCAGCGCAAAGGACATGTTTGCAGCTAGCTCCTGCAGCAGCTGCAGTTCGCGCTCGTCGAGTGCGCCGGCCTGGTCCGCGCCGAGCGCGAGCACGCCGACGACGGTCCGGTCGACGAAGAGCGGCAGCGCCACCACCGCCTGGACTCCCGCACCGGCGATGGCGCGAGTCGCCGGCGCGATGGCGGCATCGGTGATGTCGCGGACGACGACGGGCTTGCCCCCGATCGCCGCGCGCGCGGAGATCGTGAGTTCCCCGGGCTCGACGCCACTGACCGGGAGCCAGGTTCCCCGGGTCAGCGGCGAGTCGCCGGCCACCGCCGTGACGCGCAGGCCCTGCCCGGGCTCCAGCAGGCTCACGGCCGCCGCAAGATAACCGCCGACGCTCACCGCGATGCGGCAGCTCTCCTCGAGCAGCTGCTGGCGGTCGCGCAGTCGCACCAGGGCGCCGTTCACGCCGCTGACCATCTCCACGATGCGCGTGAGGTAGCGGATGCGGCGCTGCTGCTCCTCGCGCTCGGTGACGTCGCGGCTCGCGCCACGAAAGCCGACGACCGCCTCGCCGGCGCCGATGATGGCCAGCACGTTGGTCTCGAACCAGTGCCGCGCGCCGCCTTGCGCGGTGAACGGCGTTAGGAAACGTCGGCTTCGTTGCCGGCCGTCGAGTGCGCTCAATTCCCGGTCGATCTCCGCGTACTGGCTCGGCGAGAGGATGTCGCGGATGGGAGCGTTGAGTATGTCCTCGGCCTTGCGTCCGAGCGTCGCCTCGACCGCGGGGCTCGAGAACACGATGCGGCGCTCGCGGTCGAGCTCCCAGATCCAGTCCTGGGACGTGCCGACGATGTCACGCAGCTGCTGCACGGCACGCTGCTGTTCACGTCGCGCTTCCACCTCGCGCTGTGCGCGCTGTACCGCCGGCACGAGTCGGGCGAGGTTGCCCTTGAGCACGTAGTCCATCGCGCCGCGCTTGAGCGCCTGGATCGCGCCTTCCTCGCCGATCGTGCCCGACACGAACAGGAATGGCAGATTCGGGTCGATCGCGAGCACGCACGCAAGCGCCGTCCAGCCGTCGAGGTGCGGCATGCTGAAATCCGACAGCACCACGTGCGGCTGGAAGGCGGCGATCTGCTCGCGCAGGTCCGCCTCCGTCTCGACGCGGCGCCACTCGCAGGGCACGTTGTGGCGCGCGAACTGGCGCACTGCGAGCGACACCTCGGTCGGCACGTCCTCGACGAACAAAATGCGCATCGGCGCCGACATCGATCAGCTCCCCGATTCTGGCAGGCGGTTGATGAGCAGCCAGTAGTAGCCAAGCCGCGCGACCTCGTCCGACAGGCGCGTGGAGTCGACCGGTTTCACGATGTAGCTGTTGGCCCCGAGCTCGTAGCTCGCGACGAGGTCGGCCTTCTCGGCACTCGAGGTCAGCATGACCACCGGCAGGCTGCGCAGGCGTTCAGTCGCACGAATCGTCCTGAGCACGTCGAGGCCGTCGATCTTCGGCATCTTGAGATCGAGGAGCGCCAGGCGCGGCGCCGTCCGGCGCTGCCCCGCGTAGCTGCCGCGGCCGAGGAGTGCGTCGAGCGCCTCCAGGCCGTCCTTGACCCAGAGGAGGTTATTGCCGAGATTGACCTTGTGAAGCGCGCGCAGCGTGACCTCTGCGTCCGTCACGCTGTCCTCGGCGTAGAGAATATCGACTGCGCGGAACTCACTCATGCGTCGGCTGCTCCCGGCAGCGTGAAGTAGAAGGTGGCGCCGCGACCGGGGACGCTCTCGGCCCATACGCGGCCGCCGTGACGGGTGACGACGCGGTGCACGATCGCGAGCCCCACACCCGTTCCCGGAAATTCCTCCTGTCCGTGCAGGCGCTGGAAGACGCCGAAGAGCTTGTGCGCGTATTGCATGTCGAAGCCCGCGCCGTTGTCCCGCACGTAGTAGACGACTTCCCCGCCATCGCGCGAGGAGCCGACGGCGATCCCGGGCTCCGCCACGCGGCTCGAGTACTTGACGGCATTCGCGAGCAGGTTGCTCCACACGTGCTGCAGCAGCACCGGGTCCCCGGAAGCCGCTGGCAGGGTGTTCACCGTGATCGTCGGGGTCGCCGCGGTCGTTTCGGTGAGGGCTTCGGGCAGCGCGACGCCGACCAGGTGTTCCATGTCGACCGTCAGGCGCTTGAGCGGCTGGCGGCTCAGCCGCGAGAACGCAAGCAGGTCGTCGATGAGCTGGCCCATGCGCTGGCTGCCCGCGCGAATCGTGGCGAGGTAGCGCTGTGCCTCGGCGTCGAGTTTCGGGCCGTAGTCCTCGAGCAGCATCAGCGAGAAGCCGTCGATCGCGCGCAGCGGCGCGCGCAGGTCGTGGGAGACGCTGTAGGAAAAGCTCTCGAGCTCGCGATTGGCCGCCTCAAGCGCGGTCTTCTGCTCCTCGAGGTGTTCGTTTAGCGCGCGGATGCGCTGCTCGTCGGCGACCCGCGCCGAGATGTCGGTCGAGATACAGACGAGGAACAGCGCGCGGCCGTCTTTGTCGCGTACTGCGAGCTTCTGCGTGCGGAACACCGACGCGGTGTGCCGCGAAGCTCGTTCATTCACCGCGAGGTCCAGCACGCCCACCTGCTGGAGCGCGATCCGGTCGGTGGCTTCGACCGCCTCCGCCTCGGCGGTCGGCAACAAGTCGTGCGCGGTACGGCCGATCAGCTGTTCTCGCGGCAGCCCGAACCACGCTTCGATCGCGCGATTGAGTACCACGAAGCGCAGCGTCTGCGGGTCCTTGATGACGATCAGGGCGGGCAGGTGATCCACGACCGACTCGAGGAAGCGCCGCTGGGTCTCGAGCGAACGGGTGAGGCGCCGGCGTACGTCGAGCTCGCGCCGCAGCCAGCCGAGGCCGAGTCCGACGATGAGCACGACGAGTGCGACTAGCGCGCCGGCGATCACGAGCACGTGGTGGCGGCTTTCGAGCTCGTTTCTTTGCCGCTCGGCGAGCAGTCGCTCTTCCTCGCGGATGATGGCGCCCTGCTGCGCCTGCACCCGCTCGAGGATCTTCTGGGTGCGCGCGGCCTTGATCAGGATCTGCGCCTCGGCGAAGCCGCCGGTCTGCCGCGCGACCAGCACGGAGTTCGAGACGGAAATCCTGAGCGCGGTGAGGCGCGCGAGCTCGGCGACCTGCTCCTGCTGCAGAGCGTTGTCGACGGTGAGTTCCCGCAGGTTGCGCAGGCTCGACTCGGCGTCCGAGAGCGCCTGCTCGCGAACGCGCAAGAGCGTCTCCTCGCCCGACAGCACGTAGCCCTGCACGCTGGTCGCGACCGCCGACATCCCGGTCGCGGCCCGATCGACCTGACGGATGACCTCGTAGGTGTGCGCGACCCGCTTGGCCATGGCTGCCGAGCGCTCGAGGGCGTTCATGCCGAGCGCGGCGAGCACGAAAATCAGCAGGATCGCGCCGCAGACGGCGGCGACGACGGTGTTCTCGGGGGCCCAGCGACGCTGCGGCGGCTCGGCGGCGGGAAGGAACCAGGCCTCCGAACGCACGTTCATCGGCCGCTCCCCGGCGCGGGCTTTGCAACCGGGGCGGCTGCGGCGAGAAGCGTCCGCGCGACACCGTCGGCGACGGTGCTGGGACGCAGGACCGGCATCGGTCGGAGGATCGGATTGATACGCCTGTCCATGGTTGGTGTCGGGATACTCGCGCGCCAGTCGTCCGGGCCCAAGTCTCGAGTCTCGGTCTTCCGCGAGGACGCACGGCGATGCGAAGGCAGGATTCGCGTCGCGTCATGGAGTCGTTCGCTCCATGCCTGCGCACGCTCGAAACGGTCCTCGGCTGTCCTAACGAAATCGTCAATTTATTCGAGAACTTGAGGGGAACGCTGCAGTTCCTCGATGCGTCCCGCATATTGCGTCGCATCAACGTGTAGGACGTGACCGGCGCGCGCGCGCGCGCGGTCCGGCATGACTTTGATGGCGGCGGACATGAAATTGCGCCGCCGAAACCGCTGCAGGAGCGCCGCTGCGCGCCGCCGTCCGGGCCCTTACGCCGTCGTGTCCGGCGTTGGGGTAGGTGGTTCCCTGAGTGCTCTCTGGCTCCAGCGCAGCAGCCCGATCGCGTAGGTCACGAAGTAGCCCGCCAGCATGCCGACCATCGCGAGCGTGAGCGGACTCGACGCGAAGGCACTGGCTGGCGGAGCGGTCGCTGAAAAGAGCAGCGTCTGCGCCAGGCGGTAGAGAATTCGACTGACAAACACCGCCGACAGCGCAATCCCGATGTGCGCGTTCGGCGTGTAGAAGAGGCCCTCGCTGGTGCGCTCGAATTTCGTCAGCTGCAGCCCGTAGAGGCCGAGCGCCGTGCCGACGCCGATCCCTGCGAGCAAGGCGAACGTCGTCGCCGATTCGCGGAAGGCGCCGATGCCGAGCGACAGCAGCAGCAGCGGAAACAGGATCACCGTCACCCACGGCCGTTTCGGCGCCAGGTGCTGGCGCCCGATCAGGCGCCGAACGCGAGAGTACATTCGCCAGCTGACGAGGATGGCGACGCCCAGGAGAATGGCGAGCGAGGTCGGATTGGGCGGCGCCATGCGTGCTCGCTGGGAGTGGTTGGTCTTCATCCTACGCGATCGCGCGGTCCCGGCCGAGTCGGGTGCCGTCTGGGACACCCCGCAATCCGCACGCACTCCGCGCGCTCGACCGCGCTGCGGACCGCATCCGGCCGTGCTCGACACGCACGACCGCGAGCCAGCAGAATGGCTCCCGCTCAAGCGTCGGCGCAGGGCGGCTTCAGCGGCAATCTGGGAGCAAAGTGGACACATCGCACGATCACGTCTTTCTCGGTACCGGCCACTCGGCTGTCGAGCGCCGGGCGTGGGCGGTCATCGTGCTCTGCTCGGCGATGATGGTGCTGGAGCTCGGTGGCGGGATACTGTTCGGGTCGCTAGCGCTCGTCGCCGACGGGCTGCACATGTCGACCCACGCGATGGCGATGGTCATCGCGGCCCTTGCCTACACCTTCGCGCGCAAGCGCGCGAACGACGCGCGCTTCAGTTTCGGCACCGGCAAGCTCGGCGACCTGGCGGGCTTCACCAATGCGATCGTACTGCTGCTGATCGCGGCGCTAATCGGCTACGAGGCGATCTCGCGCCTGCTGGCACCCGTCACGATCGCATTCGCCGAGGCGATCCCGATCGCGGTCCTCGGACTCCTCGTCAACATCGCGAGTGCTTGGCTCCTGAGCAGCGACCCCGATCATCACCACGACCATTCGCAAAGGCATTCCCACGATCACGACCCGCATCACGGCCACGACCACGCGCACGTGCACCACCGCGCGCACCGCGACAACAACCTGAGGGCGATCTTCGTGCACGTGGCGGCCGACGCGGCGGTGTCGGTGCTGGCGATCCTCGGACTGCTTGCCGGCCGCGTGCTCGGCTGGGTGTGGATGGACCCGGTGATGGGCATCGTCGGCGCCCTCGTCATCACGGTGTGGGCGGTCGGCCTCCTGCGCGAGACCGGGCGCGTGCTCCTCGACATGACACCGGATGCGGCGCTCGCGGCGAGGATCCGCACGACCGTCGAGACCGATGGCGATCGCCTGTCTGACCTGCACCTGTGGCGCCTGGGTCCCGGCCACCTCGGCGTTATCCTTGCGATCGACACCTCCGAGGCACGCGACGGCGCGTTCTATCGCCGGCTCCTGAAGCGATTCGGCGATCTCTCGCACGTCACGATCGAAGTGAGTCGCCGCGCCGTGCCGCGGGCCGCGCCGTAGCGCGCGAAACGCCGCGACCGTGGGCGCGATCGGACGCGCCCGGCGGTTCGCGATCCGCATCGACAACCTCAGTGCACCTCGGCGGGCGCCGCGCTCGCGCTCCCCGAGGACTTCGCAAACGGCACCATCAGCAGCGCGGCGAGGAACAGCCAGGACATCAGCCGAAAGACGTCGTCGAACGCGAGCGTCAACGCCTGCTGGCCGACGGAGCGGCCGATCAGCGCGCGCGCCGCGAGCAGGGCCTGTGCGGGGTCCGGTGTCGCCGCGGCGAGCCGGTGCGCGAGTTCGGTGACGGCGCCGGTCATTCCCCGCGGGTTGCGGCCCAGCGCCTCGCCGAGTCGGGCTGTTTCGAGGCGGGCGTTGTCCTGCAGCCAGGTGTTCACGACCGCGATGCCGATAGCACCGCCAAGGTTGCGCATTAGATTGAAGAGGGCCGATGCTGCGCGCAGCTCCGGGCCCTGGAACACCGAGAGCGCCATGCCGACGCTCGGCACGATGCAGAGCATGACCGCGAGTCCGCGCGCGACCTGCGGCCAGAAGAGTTCGCTGAATCCCCACTGGGCGGTGAGGTGCGAGCTCAGCCAAAGGCTGAACGCAAAGAGCGTGAGACCCGCGGTGATCACCAAGCGCCGGTCGACGGACTCGGACAGGCGTGCCGCGATCACGGTGCTCAGCAGCTGCGCGCAGCCGACCACGAACACGGTCGTGCCGATGTCGAGGCTGTCGTAGCCGCGAACCCGTCCCAGGTACACCGGGACCAGGTAGGTCGAGGAATAGACGCCAAAGCCGATCACGAGGTTGAACACGCACGCGAAAACGAACGTGGGCTTCTTGAACGGCGACAGCCGGACGATGGGCGTCGGCGAAAAGATCGCGCGCTCGAGGAACAGCAGGAACGCAACCACTGACACCCACGCGGCGATGACGATCCGGGGGTCGCCGAACCAGTCGAGGCGCGGGCCTTCCTCGAGCGTGTATTCGAGGCCCGCAAGGAACAGCGCCATCGCCACCAGCTGGATCCAATCGATGCGCTTGAGCAGTCCCGGTTCCGCGCGGTCGATGCGCACGAGGCTGAACGCGAGCACGGTCACCGCGATGCCCGGAACCACGTTGATGAAGAAGATCCAGCGCCAGTTGATGGACTGCGTGATGAGTCCTCCGACCGTCGGGCCTAGCGTCGGCGCGAGGACCGACACCATGCCGAGGATGGCCGGGATCAGCGCGCGCTCCTTGCCGGAGAAGAGGGTGAAGCCGACCGCGAACACCGTCGGCACCATGGCGCCGCCGGTGAAGCCCTGCAGCACGCGGAAGGCGATCATCGATTCGATGTTCCAGGCGAAGCCGCACAGCACGCTCGACAGCGTGAAGAGAGCCGCCGACACCGCGAACAGCCAGCGCGTCGAGAGCGCCTGCGCCAGGAACGCCGAGAACGGGATCATCACGAGCTCCGCCATCAGATAGGCGGTCTGGACCCAGCTGATCTCGTCGGGGCCCGCCGAGAGGCCCGACTGCAGATCGTTGAGCGAGGCCGCGACGATCTGGATGTCGAGCAGCGCCATGAATTGTCCGAACGCCAATACTCCAAAAATCAGGAACTTACGAGCAATCGGCAGCGAGCCGGGCGACCCGTCGGCGGGTGGATTGGTCGGAGTGTCCATCGCGATCACCGCGGGCTTGACTAGATGACGGTCATCATATTACAGTCATCATACAAAGACTGGCAAGGCCCCCGGGCGATGATTTGGAGACGAAGCATGAGTAGCGCGGCACTGCGGCAGGACACGGGCGAGATCATCAGCATCGACCCGCCGAAGCGCACGCGCGCGCCGCCAACGGTAGGGGCGAAGCGCCCCTCGCGGCGCGCTGTCATCGTCGCGGGTGTGGCTGTGCTGGTCGCACTCGGCGGGGTCGCGTTCATCCTCGCGCCCGCCTCGAGCGAGAGTACGGACGATGCGTACGTGGGCGCCAACGCGACCACGGTGGCGCCCAAGATTCGCGGACTCGTCGCCGAGGTGCTGGTCCGCGACAACCAGACGGTGCGCGCGGGCGATGCGCTGGTGCGCATCGACGCGGAGGAATTCGACGCGCGCGTCGGCAGCGCCCAGGCCGACCTCGCAGACGCCAATGCCGGCGTCGCGGCGGCCCGCGCGGCGCTCGTCAGCCTCGACGCCGAGCAACGGCTCGCGAGCGCGAACGTGAGCGCCGCCGAAACCGCCATCCGCTCGGCGAGCGCGCAGTCGGATCGCGCCGCCGCCGACACGCGCCGCTACGACGCGCTGGTGACGAGCGGAGCCGTCGCGCGGCGCGATGCCGATGCAATGCACGCAGGGGCCATCAGCGCGGAGCAGGACGTGGCGCGCTCGAACGCGCTCTTCACGGTCGCGCGCGAGTCCCAGAACGTCACTGCCGCGAAGCGCGCGACGTTGGAGGCGGACCTCGAGAAAGCGCGCGCGTCGGTCGATCGTGCCGCGGCTGCCCTCAGTCTCGCGCTCCAGGACCAGCGCCACGCGCTTGTGCTTGCGCCGATCGATGGCGTCGTCGGCAATCGCCAGGTGCAGCAGGGCGACTACGTGCAGCCCGGTACGCGGCTCCTGACCGTCGTGCCCTTGCAGGCGCTCTACGTCACCGCCAACTTCAAGGAGACGCAGCTCGGCCGCATGCGCGTCGGACAGCGCGCGACGGTCAGGGTTGATGCGATTTCCTCGGAGCCGCTGACCGGGGTCGTCGAGAGCCTGGCGCCCGGCTCGGGATCCCAGTTCGCGCTCCTGCCTTTCGAGCCCGGTACCGGGAACTTCACCAAGATCGTGCAGCGCGTGCCGGTGCGGATCCGCTTCGATGCGGGGCAGGGCGCCCTCGAGCGGCTGCGGCCGGGGCTTTCGGTGACCGCGAAGGTCGCCCTCGGGCGCTCGTGAACGCAGCGGCCCTGTCGGAGCGCCGTGGGTGCAGCCCCGGGTCGCCTCGGATATCGTGCTGACTCAAGAGTGACCGGAGGCGCACATGCGCTACGACGCCGAACACAAGCAACGCACGCACCAGAGGATCCTGGCGGAGGCCGCGAGCGCGATTCGCGCGCGCGGCCCCGATCGGGTGGGTGTCGCCGAAGTCATGGCGACGCTCGGCCTCACGCACGGCGGGTTCTACGCGCACTTCACCTCCAAGGACGACCTGATCGCGCACGCGATCACGTACATGTTCGACCAGAGCGCGGCACGCTTCGAGCGCGAGACCAAGGGCCTTGCGCCGGCGGAGGCCTTGCGCGCCTACCTCGATTTCTACCTGTCGCGCGCCCACCGCGACGCACCCGGCCGTGGCTGCGTGCTCGCGGCCCTGTCGGGCGACCTGCCGCGGCTGCCGGAGGCCGCGCGCGCGCGCTTCACCGCTGGCGCGGGACGGCTGCCGGCGGCGATCGCGAAGCTGCTCCGCGACATCGGCACGGCAAACGCCGAGGCCGTCGCTTCCTCCGGTGTCGCGGAGATGGTCGGCGCGCTCGCGCTGTCGCGCGCGATCGTCGACGAGGAGCGCTCCGACGGAATCCTGTGCACGTCACGCGAGATGATCATGGCGCGGTTCGGCGTCGGGCCCGCGCCGTGAACGTCAATCAGAGCTATCCCGATCTCACCGGCCTCGAACAGCTGCGCGCACTCATCGCGGGCGGCGAACGCGCGCCGATCGCGGAGACGCTCGGTTTCAGCCTCGTCGAGATCGAGAGCGGGCGGGCGGTCTGGGTCGGCACGCCCGACGAGCGGGCCTACAATCCGAGCGGCGCGATCCACGGCGGCTATGCCGCGACGTTGCTCGATTCGGCATGCGGCTGCGCCGTGCATTCGACGCTGAGTGCGACGCAGGCCTACACCACGCTCGAACTCAAGGTGTCCTACGTGCGCGGACTCACGCGCGACACGGGGCCCGTGAAGGCCGAGGGTGTCGCGCTCTCGGTCGGGCGGCGCATCGCCTTCGCCGAAGGCAAGCTCCACGACCAGACGGGACGCCTGCTCGCCTCAGCCAGCTCGACACTTCTCGTCTTCGAGCGCACTCCCGCCCGCTGACTCGCGCCTCAGTCGAACGGCCAGAGCATCGCTTTAGGCAGGCTCTCTGGCGCCGGCTCGGCGGCGGGCTCGGGAGCCGCCGCATCGACCTCTCGCCACCACGGTACCAGCGCGCGTTCCGCGCCGGGTTCGACCGGCTCGCCGAGCCGCGGCATCAGCAATTGCGCTCCCTTCGACGGCGCGAGCCTCAAGAGCGTCTCGGCAGGCGCGTCCCAGTCGTGGATCGCGAGTGCGAACGTGCCCCAGTGCACCGGCAGGAACGGGCCGCCGCCGAGGAGCGCGTGCGCCTCGAGTGCGTTTTCGGGCCCGAGGTGGAGGTCGCCCCACGACGGATGGTGGGCGCCGACCTCGAGCATGACGAGGTCGAATGGACCGAGGCGTTTGCGGATCTCGGCGTATTCGGTCGTGAGCCCGGTATCGCCGCTGAAGAACACCGAGTGCCTCGGCGTGCGCATGACCATCGAGGACCAGAGCGTCGCGTTTCTGTCCTTGAGTCCGCGCCCCGAGAAGTGCTGAGAGGGCGCCGCCGTCACCGCGAGCTCCGTTCCCGGCAGCGTGTGCGACTGCCACCAGTCGAGCTCGACGATTCTCTGCGCGGGAACGCCGAAGGACTCGAGGTGTGCGCCGACGCCGAGCGACGTTACGAACGGTACCTTCGACTTCACCAGCTGGCGGATCGTCGGGTAGTCGAGATGATCGTAGTGATCGTGCGAGAGCACGATCGCATCGATCGCGGGGAGCGCCTTGAGCGCGACCGGCACGGGCTGGAACCGCTTGGGGCCGAGCAGGCGCGAGGGCGAAGCGCGCGGCCCCCACACGGGATCGGTAAGCAGCCGGTAGCCGTCGATCTCGAGGAGCACCGTCGAATGCCCGAGCCAGGTTGCGCGCAGTCCGCTCAAGGACTTGCGCGACCAGCCGTCGCGCGGATCCACGGACGGCAAGGGCGCGCGCGGCACGCGCCGCGCGCCACCGCACAGGAATTCCTTCAGCGTCGGCGTCCTGACGCTCCGGTCGCGAAGTCCCGGGATGATCGGGTGGATATTGTGAAAGCCCTCGCCCGACCAGAGCGGCGAGGCCTGCATTCGTTCGAGCCGCAATCCCGCCGCCCGTGCTCCAAGAGATTTCATCGCTGCCTCGTCCGCCACGAAAATCGCTGCCGGCCCGTGGACCGGCACCGCCTATTGTGCGGTCGACCGGGTCCCGGCGCCGGCGTTCCTGCAAATTCTGCGCGACGTTGTTACTTTATGACGCAAAGTACTTGACGACCGGCGAGCAGGCACCCTAGGATGCGCCGGTCGTCGTGGAGGTGTCCGGTGCCGAGCGCCCGTCGAGTCGTACCCATCGAGCTCAAGGACCGGGCCGCGGCGGACCTCAGGTTCATCCGCGAGACGATGAACAACGCGGGCTCCTTCACCGCGCTCTCGGGCATCGGCTTCGTGCTGGTGGGGGTGGGGGCCGTATTCGCCGGCGCCATCGCCGCGACCATGCCGAGCGCGGCGCTGCACATGGACGTGTGGCTCGTCGATGCCGCGCTCTCGGTCGCGATCGGCTTCGCCGCGACCGCGCGCAAAGCCCGGGCGGCCGGGCAGACGCTGCGCACCGGCCCGTTCCAGAAGTTCGCGCGCAGCTTCGCGCCCGCCGTCCTCGCCGGCGTCGCGATGACCGCGTGGCTCGCCCACGATCACGCCTACCAGTACCTGCCCGCGCTCTGGCTGCTCTGCTACGGCGCGGCACTCGCGGCGGGCGGCTCGTTTTCGGTCGCCGTGGTTCCGGGCATGGGTGCGAGCTTCATGGCGTTCGGGGTCCTTTGCGCAGTCGCACCGCCGGCGTGGGCCGATGCGCTCCTGCTGGCCGGCTTCGGCGGATTGCACATTGTTTTCGGTGCCGTGATCGCGAGGCGGTTCGGTGGCTAAGCCCGGCGCGCGAACGGATCGCGGTCCGGGACCGGCAGCGGAGCCCCAGCGTCGCGCGCCCCTCAAGGGAGTCGCCGGGACCATGAAGCCGCGGGCGGGCGAGACGCACGAACTCGATGAGCTGCTGCACCACCGCATGCGCCTCGGGATCGTCAGCGCCCTTGCCGGTACCGACGCACTGAGCTTCGTCGAATTGCGCGCGCTCCTCAAGGCCAGCGACGGCAACCTGAGCGTGCATGCGCGCAAGCTCGAGGACGCGCGCTACATCCGCTGCATCAAATCCTTCGCCGATCGGCGTCCGCGCACCGAGTACCGGCTGGCGGAGGCGGGACTCAAGGCCCTCGAGCGCTACCTCGATCACATGCAGGCCGTGATCGAGGCGACGCGCCACACCCTCGACCGCTAGCCCGCCACTTCCCGAAGCATCGTCAGCTCTCCTTCCCGGACTTCTCAATGCAAAGTACTTTCGACTCCGTCGACGCCGGGCCCCGCGACGCGGGTCGCGCGAGCCTCAAGAGCTGGCTGTGGAGCATCGGTGTCGGCGCCGCAGCGGCCGCGGTGCTTTACGCGGCGGAACCCGGCATCAACTGGCTGCTGATGACGCTCGCGGTCGGTGTCGCGCTCGTGGCCGTCGAGCGCCCGCACGGCACGGCGCTTCGCTCGCGCCGCTATCGGGCCGTCGCGCTGGTGGTCGTGCTCGCCGGAGCCGCCGCCGTGACGGACGATTCGGCCGTCCACGTGCTGCTGCTGGTCGCGATCCTCTGGCTCGGCGCACTCGTTGCATGCCTCGCGGCAGGACTGCCGCCGGCATCGGCCGGCCCCGGCCGCCTCGCCGCCGCGCCATTCGTCGCGCCGCTGCTGATCGCGCGCGAGGCGACGGCGGTCGTTGGGCAGGGCGTCAAGAACGTCGGCACCGAGCACAGTATTCCGCCGATGCGGGGTCTCGCGCTGGCGCTGCTGGTCGTTGCGCCGCTGTTCGCGCTGCTCGGCGAGGCGGACCCCACGTTTCGCACCACGCGCGATGAGCTCGTCAGACTGCTGACCAGCCTCGAAGGCCTGGGCCGCGCGATCTTCGCGATCTGCGTCGCGGTCGCCTTGCTCGGCTACCTCAACCTCTCGCGTCGCACGGCGGAACGCGGTGCGTCGCTGGCGCTGCCGGTCGAGCGGATCCCGCGGCACACGGACGTCGAACGGCTGATCGTGCTCGTGTCCGTCGCGGCGCTGTTCGCGGTTTTCCTCGGCCTGCAGGTCTCCTACCTGTTCGGCAACCCGGGTGCCGCCGTCGCGAGCGGGACGACGCTCGCCGAGGCGGTACACCGCGGTTTCGTAGAGATGTCCATCGTAGTGGCGCTGACGGCTGCGGTCATGGCCTTTCTCGACCGCGACGCGCGCCGCGGCGAGCGCGAGGGATACGTGCGCGCAGTGAGCTGCCTCGTGCTGGTCGAATGCCTCGTGATCCTCGTCTCCGCCTACCATCGGCTCTCCGCCTATGAGTTCGCGTACGGCTACACGGAGTTTCGGATCTACGTGCGGCTGTACGTGGGCTTCCTCGCCGTGACCGTGCTGCTGCTCGCGGTCGAACTCGGCCGCGGCATGGACGTCGCGCGTCTCTGCTGGCGGGTGTCGGTCGCGGCACTGGCGGCGCTCGCCTTGCTCGGCTACTGGAACCATTCGGCGTGGATAGTGCGCACGAACGCCGAGCGCTTCGCGCGCACCGGCCAGATCGACGTCGCCTACTTGGCCGCGACCTCGAGCGACGGACTGCCCGAGATCGTCCGCGTGCTGCCGCGTCTCGAGCCGAAGGACCGCGCGTACGCGGTCGCGCGCCTCTGCGAGCGTCCGGAATACCGGGCCTGCACCGGCAAGTCCGACCTCAAGTCACACCCCTGGTACGAATGGAACCTGCGGCGCAGCGCCGCGGCGCAGGCCATCACGGAGCTATCCCATGAAAATCCCTAATTCCGCCTCCGCACACGTCCGCATCGGACTCGTCGGCGGGCGGCCGCTCGATGCCATCCTGCAGATCCGGGTCCGCTGCTGGCTCACGCGCGTCGCCTGCCTGATCGAGCGTCGCGACACGCCGCACACGGAGGCCACGCCGCGTCCAGCGCCGGAGCCGAGGTGATCGGCGCGCGGTTAGTGGGCCCCGCGGCGCCCGCATCGCTCCCGGCGTTCCTTCGCGTGACGTTCTCGCAGGCGTTCTGGGCGCCGGCCCTGGTGCTCGTGTTCTGGGCGACGGCGGCGAAGGGATTCAACGCCTACATCCTGTACCCGTGGCTCGACATACCGACGCACTTCGCCGGCGGCATCGCGGGGGTCTATTTTCTCGACACGGCGCTCGTCAACTTGCGGCGCATCCTCGGGCCCATCCACCCGGTGCTGCGGCTCGCGCTCGCATTCGGCGGGCTCGCGACCGCGGCGATCGTCTGGGAATTCCTCGAGTACCTGTCGGACTTCGCCCTCGGCAGCCATCTCAACCTGGGCGTCAGCGATACGCTCTCCGACCTGTTCTTCGGCCTGTTCGGCGCGGCGGGGGGCGTGGCAATCCGCCTCGCCGAGCGGCGTCGTCGCGCCTAGATCGTGAGTCGCCAGCGGCGCATCCCGGCGAGGACCGCGAGCGACCGGCATAGCGCCGTGAAAGTGAGGGCGTCGGCGAGTGAGGAGGCGAGGGGACCGACGCGAGCTGCTACCAGCGGAGTTCTCCCATCATCGCGGCGTAGACGCCGACCCCGTCCCACAGGTTCTGCAGGCGCAGATTCTCGTTCGCCGCGTGCTGGTTGTCGTCGTGGTTCGCGATGGGCAGCCCGATGACCGTCGCGCCGAGGATGTCCTTGATCAGGTAGATCGGCACGCTGCCGCCCATCATCGGCAGCACAGCGACGGGTTGGCTGGCCGCGGCGCTGGCGGTCGCGATGACCGCACGCGCGGCCGGCGTCGACATGTCGGAGCGCAGCGCCGGATATCCCGTGTCCCACTCCAGGCGCACGATGCGCGGGTGGGCGAGGCGCGTCGCGCGATCCGGCTCCTCGCCGACGACGGTCCAGCCACGGGTGGCGAGGAACTCTTCGAGCCGTGCGCGCACGCGCTCCGGCGTCTGGTCCGGCACGAGCCGAAAATCGATCGCGACGATCGCTTCCGTCGGTATGGAGTTGGTTGCGGCGACGCCCACCTGGCCCGCGCGGATTCCGCGGATGTTGAGGGCCGGGCGCATCAGGCTGGCGGGCAGGCCTTCGGTGCCTTCCGAGCGCCCGATGGCGAATTCCGTCCTGAGCGCGTCCTCCACCGGCGGCAGCGCCGCGATCGCCTGGCGCTCGGCGGAAGTCACCGGGCGCACGTCATCGAGGAAGCCCGGGATCAGGATGCGCCCGTCGTCGTCGCGCAGCTCCGCGACCAGACGCGCGGCCATCGCTGCGGGATTCGGCACCCAGTTGCCGTAGTGGCCGTCGTGCAGTGCGCGCAGCGGCCCGTAGATCGTCGCCTCGACGCCCATCATCCCGCGCGCGCCGAAGTCGACCAGCGGTTTCCGCGATTGATGGACCGGGCCATCGCCGATGAGCCACAGGTCCGCGGGAAAAAGTGCGCGATGCGCCGTCAGGATCGCGGCCAGGTGCGGCGAGCCCGCCTCTTCCTCGCCTTCCCACGCGACGCGGATGTTTACCGACGGCTTGCGCCCGGCGGCCTTGAGCGCATCGAAGGCCGCGAGGAAGGCAACGATCGCCGCCTTGTCGTCACCGGTCGCCCGTCCGAACAGTCGCCACTCCGGACTGAACGGGGTCGGAGCGCTGCGCCAGTCGATCTCGTGCTCGCCGGAACCGAGGGAGCCGCTGCGCATGACCGGCGCGAACGGATCCGCGCTCCACTGCGAGAGCGTGACCGGCTGCCCGTCGTAATGTGCGTAGAAGACCACCGTGCGCTTCGCACCCCGCGTATCGAAGGAGCCGAACACCAGCGGCGCGGTGCCGGGCCCCGCGGACAGCTGCGTGACCGTGAAGCCGCGCGCGGCGAGCCAGCCACCAATCCGCTCGGCGGTCGCGGTCAGGCCTGCGGGATCCGCCTCGACGCTGCGCAGGCTCACGAGCTCGGCGAGACGGCCGACGATTTCCTTCTCGTGCGTCGCGCGGTAGCGCTCCACCTGGATCCGCAGCTTGTCCGGTGGGGTTGCGTGCGCGCAGATCGGGACGAGCGCAGCGAGGAACACCAGGGCAACGCGGTTCATGGACGCTCCTCGGAATCGCTCGACGGTCGGGTTGCCGCGAGCCGTCAGTCCTGGCGGTAGACGACACCCTGCTTCATCACGAAGCGGACGTCCTCGAGCGCGCGCACGTTCGCGAGCGGGTCGCCGCGTACGGCGATCACGTCGGCAATCTTCCCGGGCTGGATCGCGCCGAGCTTGTCACCGATGCCGAGCAGGTCGGCGCCGCCCACGGTCGCCGACTGTATCGCCTGCATCGGCGTCATGCCGTTCTCGACCATCAGCGCGAACTCGCGCGCGTTTTCACCAAAGGCACACACGCCAATATCGGTGCCAAAGGCGATCTTGACGCCGGCGGCGACGGCCTTGCGGAAATTCTGGAAGTGCGCGGCGGAGATCTGTTGCGACTTGGCGATGAATTCCGCGGGGTAGCCCTCGCCGATGCAGCCGTGCACCTCGAGAGTCGGCACCAGGTAGGTGCCGTGCTGCTTCATAAGCGCGCGGCCTTCCTCGTCGAGCATGGTGCCGTGCTCGATCGAGGCGACGCCGGCGCGGACGGCCGCCTTGATGCCCTCGGCGCCGTGGCCGTGCACGGCCACCTTGAGGCCGAAGTTGTGCGCCTCCTCGACGGCCGCCTCAAGTTCCTCGCGAGTCGACTCGCGGCCGAAGGGATTGCTGTTGTGCGTGAGCACGGCGCCCGTCGCGAACAGCTTGATGACGTCGACCCGCTGGCCGGCGAGGGCGCGGATCCGTTCGCGGACTTCGGTCGGCGAATTGGCGTTGCCAAAGCGCAGGTCCCAGGGGAGCGTCACGTCGGGCGCGAAGCCGGTGACGGCACCGGCGCCGCCGGCGATCGTCACGAACGCGCCCGCGACGTACATGCGCGGGCCGACCACGTCGCCGCGGTTGATCGCATCGCGAAGCGCGACGTCGACGAGCGCGCGGTAGGAGCCGAGGTCGCGGACGGTCGTGAACCCGGACAGCAACACGGTGCGCGCGCTAGGCAACGAGCCGAACGCCCGCTCCGCCGCGGTGTGCTCGAGCTCGCTGAGCGGATCCTTGCTCTTCTGGTCGATCGTCAGGTGCGTGTGGGCATCGATGAGCCCCGGCAACACCGTGAAGGCACCGAGGTCGATGATCTTCGCGCCCGCGGGCTCGGCCACCGACGGACCGACCGACTCGATGATGCCGTCACGGATCACGATCGTCTGGTGATCGAGCATCCGGCCACCCTGGGGATCGAGCAGGTGGCCGGCGCGGATGATCGTGACCTCGGCCGCAGCCGCTCCCGCCAGTCCAAGCGCGAGCACGGTCCAGCCGACCAGCGTGACTGCCTTCATTGCGTCTCCCCGAACTGTTGGTTTTTGATTCGCCGGGGCGACGGCGCTTGCGCCGCTAGTGCGGTGCGGCAGGCGCCGGCGCCGTTGCCGTTGCCGGACCCTCGGCCTCAGCCGACTTGTCGGGCTTGACGGCCGCCTTGACCTTCTGCGCGCCTTTCTTGGCCGCGTGCGCGACCTTGATCGCGCCTTCCTTTGCCGCCTCGCCGACCGCCTTCGCATCGCGCGACACGGCCGCGCCGACTTCCTTTGCATCGCGCGACACGGTCGCGCCGACTTCCTTGGCGCGGTCCGACAGCGACTTGTCGTTTGCGGTGGGCGGCGGGTCGTCCGCACAGAGCGCTGCGGGTGCCGCGAGCACGAGCGCAAGGGCAAGGACGACTGCGGGGGTACTCGTGTTCATGGGCGCTTTCTACCGTGGTCCGACGAGCGCGAAGTCTAGCGCATCGGACCGCGCCGAGCCGATCAGGGTCGGCCCGCAAAACCCGATTCGGCGCACCCCTACGTCCGTCAGGCCATTCCGCCGTTGACCGAGATCGTCTGGCCGGTGATGTACGAGGCGTCGTCCGAGGCGAGGAAGGCCACAAGGGCCGCGACCTCCTCCGGCAGGCCCGGCCGTTTCATCGGGACCAGCGTTGCCACGGCCTCGGCGTCGAAAGCCTTCTCGCTCATGCGCCCGGCGATGATTCCGGGCGCCACCGCGTTCACGGTGATGCCGCGGGTCGCAAGCTCGATCGCCAGCGAGCGGGTGGCGGCGATCAGCGCGCCCTTGGCCGCGGCGTAGTTGACCTGGCCGCGATTGCCGATCAGCGCCGCGACCGAGGACATGTTGATGATGCGCCCCCAGCGGCTGCGGATCATCGGCAGCGTCAGCGGCCGGGTCACGTTGAAGAAGCCGTTGACGGTCACGTCGATCACGCGGTGCCACTGCTCGGCGCTCATTCCCGGGAACGGCACATCGTCGTGGATACCGGCATTGTTGACGAGGATCTGGATGGCGGAGTCCGCAACGAGCGCCTCGAGCCGCTCGCGCGTGGCTTCCGCATCCGTCACGTCGAGGACCACGAGCTCGCTGCAGGCGCGTGTCGTGTTGAGCTCGGCGACCAGAGCGCTCGCCGCAGCGGGATTGCGGTTCGCGTGCACGTACACGAAATGCCCGGCGGCGGCGAGCCGCCGGCACACGGCCGAGCCGATGTCACCGCTCGCGCCGGTCACCAGGGCCCGCTTGGCTGGACTGTTCATCGTCAACCTCGTTCCGAATCCAACGGGCGGGTGTCCGCGACGAAGGCGATCGCCGCGCGTCCGGCAAGGAGCGTGCGCGTCCCCGCCGACAGTGCGAAGTCATAAAGTACCATCCCGGCGTCGCCGTGGACGCAGGTCGCGCTGGCAACGAGGTCGTCCGTGATGTCATCGAGCCGCGCGACGCTGAGCGTGACGCCGCGCGCGCTCGCCAGCATGCCGGCGCGGGGACGCCCGGGCGCGGTCGTCGCGAGCAGTGCGCCGTGGATGGCCATGGCCTGCGCCGCGTACTCGATGCCGCAGGCCGCGCCGAGCTGGCCGCGCGCGCGCAGTGGGTTGCCGGGCGAGAGGTGGCTGCGACTTAGGCAGCGGATCCCGGCGGGACTCCATTCGATGACCTCGTCGAGCAGGCACATCGCGCCCTGGTGCGGAACGTGCGCGGCGATCCAGGCACGGTTTAGCTGCACGGCGTGATCTCGATTCTGAGCACCGCGGGCGCGAGGTAATCCACGTTGACCGTCGCGGGCCTGCCGAGCGCAATCGCCTCGAGCAGGATGAGCGATTGCGCGGCAGGAATCGTCTCCGGGAGCTTGCCGAGATCGGGATGTCGCGGTCGGTCGGCGCGTCCGTCTTCGAGGCGCGCAGTCAACCTAACGAGCGCCGTAGCGTCGCGCGTCGGCTTCATCACGAAGGCGACGCCGAAAGGCGCCGTGACGGGGCGAGTCGCGCGCAGCGGCTCCGGATAGTCGAGGTCGTAGGCGATCAACGCCGTCTCGCGCCCGCTGCACGCAGTCTGGGCGAGCGCCTCGAGCAGGCCCGCGGCGAAGCTCGCATCGTAGGCGCACACGGTCGTCGTCGGCACCTGCGCGCCCGCGGCGATGCTCCAGTAGCCCGCCGGCGCGTTATGCACCGAGTTGTGAAAGCGCGTCGGCGACAGCGCGCGCTGGCTCGACGCGAGTGTCTGGCAGATTGCGTCGCAATTGTCGCCGTCGCCGCCCGAGGATGCGAACACGACCGGGATCAGCTTCGGGTCGATGCCCGCGCGTCGCACCGCCTCGAGCCCGACCGCGAGAGCGAGCTTGACGACGCGCCCCGTGCGGCGTCGCTCGGTCGGAGGCAGCGTATCCGGCGGCGGCAGAATCGTCGCGGCGGGAACGTAGGGTTCCTTGCCCGACAGGACGGATTCGGCGTGGGTCCAGTCGCGAAGCCCGGGGCCGCAGACGCCGATGGCCGCGACGAAGGCGATGAGATCGCTCATCCGAGCCTGCCAAACACGAGGCTGCAGTTGGTGCCGCCGAAGCCAAAGGAATTGCTGAGCGCGACTGAAATCGGCGCGGCCGTCGTCCGCGTAACGTAGTTGACGTGCAGTGCGGGGTCGACCGACTCGGTATTGACGCCGCCCGGCACCATGCCCTCCCTGAGCGCAAGCGCCGAGATTACCGCTTCAAGCGCGCCGGCCGCGCCGAGCGCGTGGCCGCTCGCGCCCTTGGTCGAGCTGCAGGGCACCTCGGCTCCGAGCACGGCGTTGACTGCCGCGGCCTCCGCGCTGTCGTTGCTCATCGTGCCCGTGCCGTGCAGGTTGACGTAGCCGACT
The DNA here is from genome assembly GCA_025355245.1 of Pseudomonadota bacterium. Taxonomy (GTDB): domain Bacteria; phylum Pseudomonadota; class Gammaproteobacteria; order Steroidobacterales; family Steroidobacteraceae; genus CAIKZZ01. The sequence goes on from JANXZZ010000338.1 coordinate 32,039, forward strand.
GCCGCGGGCGCGATGCCTGCCGCCGCGAGCGCCGCCTGCATTGCCAGGCGCGCGCCGAGTCCCTCGGGATGCGGCGTCGAGAGGTGGTAGCCGTCGTTGGACTCGCCGACGCCGAGCAGCGCCACCGCGCGGGCGTCGTCGCGGCGGGAGGGGCGCGCGAGCAACGCGAACGCGGCGGCCTCGCCGATCGAAATGCCGTTGCGGTCGGCCGCGAATGGACGACACGGTCGCGGCGCCGTCAGTTGCAGCGAATGGAACCCGTACAGCGTCGTCAGGCACAGCGAGTCGACGCCACCGACGACCGCGGCGTCGATGACGCCGCGGTCGATCATCCGCTGCGCGGCGCCGAATACCTTGGCGCTCGAGGAACAGGCGGTCGAGACGACGACGGCGGGCCCGGTGAGCCCGAGGTGTGCGCGCGCGAAGGCTGCGACCGAGTACATATTGTGGGTGCCCGCGTAGCTGAAGCTCGCGGGCAGCGCGCCGGTCACTGGATCGCGGTGGCGGTAGGCGATTTCGGTCTCGAGGATGCCGGAGGTGCTGCTGCCAAGGAAGATCCCGATCCGCCCGGCGCCGAGGCGGTCGGTCGCCGCGCGAACCGCCGCGTGGAAACCGTCCTGCTCGAGTGCCAGCTGTGCGAGACGGTTATTGCGGCAGTCGAACTCCCGCAACCGGTCCGCGAGCACGACCCGATCGAGGCCGGGGACGGTACCGACCCAGGTATCGATGTCGACGTCCTCGAAGCGGCACGGCGTGAGACCGCCGGTCGTCGCGCGCAGCATCGCGAGCGTCGCTTCCGTTCCGAGCCCGAGGCAGCTGGTTGCGGTGAAGTGCGTAAGCACAAGTGGTGTAGCCGTGGGGCTCACGGAAGTGCCTCGCGCAGCGTCACCGTCGAGAGGCCGGCACCCCTGAAAGCCGCGAGGACCCGGGGCAGCGCCGCGAGGATGACCGGCTCGCCCGCAGCGGTGTGCGCGGCATTGCCGTCGTGCAGGAGAACGATGTCACCGGCCGCGAGTCCGCGCGTGAGGCGGTTGGCGACGACGTCCGCGCGCCTCGAAACGGTGTCAAAGCCGCGCCGCGTCCAGCTCACGAGCCTCAAGTCGAGCGCGCACAGGATCGGGTCGAGGAACGGATTGCGCAGGCC
>JANXZZ010000007.1 GCA_025355245.1 Pseudomonadota bacterium
TTACGCAAGAATCTTCGAGACGACGCCGGCGCCGACGGTCTTGCCACCCTCGCGGATCGCGAACCTGAGGCCATCTTCCATCGCGATCGGGCTGATCAGCTCAACCACCATCTTGATGTTGTCCCCCGGCATGACCATCTCAACGCCTTCCGGCAGCTCCACGTTCCCCGTCACGTCGGTCGTGCGGAAGTAAAACTGCGGCCGGTAACCCTTGAAGAACGGCGTGTGACGACCGCCCTCTTCCTTCGTCAGCACGTACACCTCGCACTCGAACTTCGTGTGCGGCTTGATTGAGCCGGGCTTGCACAGCACCTGGCCGCGCTCCACTTCCTCGCGCTTCGTGCCGCGCAGCAGCACGCCCACGTTGTCGCCCGCCTGACCCTCGTCGAGCAGCTTCCTGAACATCTCGACGCCCGTGCAGATCGTCTTCGTCGTCGGCCTCAGCCCCACGATCTCAACGTCGTCGTTGACCTTCACGATCCCGCGCTCGATGCGTCCCGTCACTACCGTGCCGCGGCCCGAGATCGAGAACACGTCTTCCACCGGCATCAGGAACGGTCCGTCGATCGCGCGCTTCGGCACCGGAATGAACCGGTCCATCTCCGCCACCAGCTTCACCACCGAGGGCACCCCAATCTCGCTCGCATCACCCTGCAACGCCTTCAGCGCCGAACCCTTGATGATCGGCGTCGTCTCGCCCGGGAAATCGTACTTCGAGAGAAGCTCGCGCACTTCCATCTCAACCAGCTCCATGAGCTCGGCGTCGTCCACCATGTCGGCCTTGTTCAGGTACACCACGATGAACGGCACGCCGACCTGCCGCGCCAGCAAAATGTGCTCGCGCGTCTGCGGCATCGGACCGTCAGCCGCCGAACACACCAGAATCGCGCCGTCCATCTGCGCCGCACCCGTGATCATGTTCTTCACGTAGTCCGCGTGCCCCGGGCAATCCACGTGCGCGTAATGGCGCTGGTCGCTCTGGTATTCCACGTGCGCCGTCGAAATCGTAATGCCGCGCGCCTTCTCTTCCGGCGCCTTGTCAATCTGGTCGTACGCCTTGAACTCGCCGCCGTACTTCTCCGCCATCACCTTGGTCAGCGCCGCCGTCAGCGTCGTCTTCCCATGGTCCACGTGCCCGATCGTCCCCACGTTCACGTGCGGCTTCGTACGCTGGAATTTTTCTTTGGACACGACACTTACCTCGGCGGAGTGATGCTGGGTTGTTGGATGGCAATTCGAACGCAAGCGCGACGACCCGACAGGGTCGCCGCCATATCGGGTATCAGCTCGACCTCTTCAGGATCGCCTCGGCCACGTGGCTCGGTACTTCCGCGTACTTGCCGAATTCCATGGTGTAGGTCGCGCGGCCCTGGCTCATCGAGCGCATCGAGGTCGAATACTGGAACATCTCGGCGAGCGGCACGTCGGCCGTCACCACCTTGCCCATGACCGACTCTTCCATCGCGAGGATCTGGCCGCGGCGGCGGTTGAGGTCGCCGACGATGTCGCCGAAGTAGTCCTCCGGGGTCACGACCTCGACCTTCATGATCGGCTCGAGGAGCACCGGGCGCGCCTTCCTGAAGCCTTCCTTGAAGCCCATGGACGCTGCGATCTTGAACGCCATTTCGTTCGAGTCGACGTCGTGGTACGAGCCGTCGATCAAGGTGACCTTCACATCGACGATCGGGTAGCCGGCGATGACGCCACCCTCGAGCGCCTCGCGGATGCCTTTGTCGACCGCAGGGATGTATTCCTTCGGCACCACGCCACCGACGATGCCATTCACGAACTCGTAGCCCGTGCCCGCCGCCTTCGGCTCGATCTTGAGCCAGACGTGGCCGTACTGGCCGCGACCGCCAGACTGGCGCACGAATTTGCCTTCCTGCTCGACCGAGCCGCGAATCGTCTCGCGGTAGGCGACCTGCGGCTTGCCGACGTTCGCCTCGACCTTGAATTCGCGCTTCATGCGATCAACGATGATCTCGAGGTGAAGCTCGCCCATGCCGGAGATGATCGTCTGGCCGGACTCCTGGTCGGTGTGCACGCGGAACGACGGATCCTCCTTGGCCAGGCGCTGCAGCGCAAAACCCATCTTTTCCTGGTCGACCTTCGTCTTCGGCTCGACCGCCACCGAGATGACGGGTTCGGGGAACTCCATCTTCTCGAGCACGATGACCTTGTCGGGGTTCGACAGTGTGTCGCCCGTCGTCACGTCCTTGAGCCCTACCGCCGCGCCGATGTCACCGGCGCGGACTTCCTTGATCTCGGTGCGCTCGCTCGCGTGCATCTGCAGGAGGCGGCCGATGCGCTCGCTACGGCCGCGGGATGGCACGTAGACGGTGTCGCCGGAGTTGAGGACGCCCGAGTAGACCCGGAAGAACGTCAGGTTGCCGACGAAGGGGTCGTTCAGGATCTTGAAGGCGAGCGCCGAGAACGGCTCCGCGTCGTTGGCTTGGCGCGTCATCGGCGCACCGCCCTCGCTCTGGCCCTTGACGGGCGGCACGTCGACCGGGGACGGCATGAACTCGATGATCGCGTCGAGCACCGCCTGCACGCCCTTGTTCTTGAAGGCGGAGCCGCAGGTCACGAGGCACACCTCGTTCTTGACCGCGCGCGCGCGCAGGCCCTTCTTGATCTCCTCAACCGAGAGCTCGCCGCCCTCGAGGTACTTCTGCAGCAGCTCCTCGTTGCCTTCGGCGGCGGCCTCGATCATCTTGCCGCGCCACAGCTTGCAGTCCGCGAGCATCTCCGCCGGGATTTCACGGTATTCGAAGCGCGTACCCTGGGTCGAGTCGTCCCACCAGATCTCCTTCATGCGGATCAGGTCGACGATGCCGACGAAGTCGTCCTCGGCGCCGATCGGCAGCTGGATGGGAACCGGGTTGCCCTTGAGGCGCGTGCGGATCTGCTCGACGCAGCGCAGGAAGTTGGCGCCGGCACGGTCCATCTTGTTGACGAAGGCGAGGCGCGGCACGCCGTACTTGTTCATCTGCCGCCACACGGTCTCCGACTGCGGCTGCACGCCCGAGACCGCGCAGTAGACCGCGACCGCCGAGTCGAGCACGCGTAGCGAGCGTTCCACCTCGATCGTGAAATCCACGTGGCCGGGCGTATCGATGATGTTGATGCGGTGCTCGGAGAAGTTCTTCTCCATCCCCTTCCAGAAGCACGTGGTCGCAGCCGCGGTGATTGTGATGCCGCGTTCCTGCTCCTGCTCCATGTAGTCCATCACGGCCGCGCCGTCGTGGACCTCACCGATCTTGTGCGAGACGCCGGTGTAGAAAAGGATGCGTTCGGTCGCGGTCGTCTTCCCGGCATCGATGTGCGCCGAAATACCGATATTCCGGTAGCGCTCGATGGGGGTCGTGCGTGACACGTCGATGAACTCCAGAAAAGCCCCGGCGGACCCTAGGTCCGCCGGATGATAAGAGGTCAGGAGCGGCGTCCCGCAGACTACCAGCGGTAGTGCGCGAACGCCTTGTTGGCCTCAGCCATGCGATGGGTGTCCTCGCGCTTGCGCACGGCGGCGCCGCGATTTTCGGACGCCTCGAGCAACTCGTGCGCGAGTCGCATCGCCATCGATTTTTCGCTCCGCGCGCGGGCGGCTTCGATCACCCAGCGCATGGCCAGTGTCTGGCGGCGCGAGGCACGAACTTCAACGGGTACCTGGTAAGTCGCACCGCCGACGCGGCGTGACTTGACCTCGACCGCGGGCTTGACGTTATCAAGCGCGGTCTGCAGAACCTGCAATGCCTGGTCCGAGGGACGGCTGGTGCGCTCCGCGATGCGGTCAATCGCACCGTAGACGATCGTCTCGGCAACCGACTTCTTGCCGCGCTCCATGACCATGTTCATGAACTTTGCGAGCATTTCGCTGCCGAACTTCGGGTCGGGCAGGACGATTCGGACGGGGGCTTGGCTGCGACGGGACATGCTGAATTCCTAGTTATTTCTTCGCGCGCTTCGCGCCGTACTTCGAACGGCTCTGCTTGCGGTCGGCAACGCCGGCGCAGTCGAGCGTGCCACGCACCGTGTGGTAGCGGACGCCCGGCAGGTCCTTCACGCGGCCACCGCGGATCAGCACCACCGAGTGCTCCTGCAGATTGTGGCCTTCACCGCCGATGTACGATGTGACTTCGTAGCCGTTCGTCAGCCGCACGCGGCAGACCTTGCGAAGCGCGGAGTTCGGCTTCTTCGGCGTCGTCGTGTAGACGCGCGTGCACACGCCCCGCTTCTGCGGGCTTGCGCCGAGCGCCGGTACTTTCGACTTGACCGCCGGGTCGTTGCGACCGTCGCGGATCAGCTGATTCGTCGTTGCCATGAAATCTCACTGCCAGACCGGCTCTGGGAGCCGGAGATAAGCGGGCCGCCTCGCGGCGGCCCGGTTCAGTTGTTGTCGCCCGGCCCTGAATATCGAGGGTCGGGCGGAAAAGACTCCGGATTTTAGGGGTTTGGGTCCAGAGGTGTCAACGCCAAGGCGGCCGTCCGGGCCCTTGGACGGGCCCCGGTCGACCGTCCGGGGGCTCGAAAAAACCCCCGGTTCCGGCTTCGATCATTCGGAAACGTGGACCTCCGCGCTCTCGGCACCGCCCTCTTCGCCTTCCGGCATCGCGCCGCCCACGTCCATGAAGCTGCCGCGGCCGGTGTCGTCCTCCGGCCGGCGCCGACGCGCCGCGTGGTAGGCAAAACCCGTACCCGCCGGAATGAGCCGCCCAACGATGACGTTTTCCTTGAGGCCGCGCAGGTCGTCCTTGAGACCGCGAACGGCGGCCTCGGTGAGGACGCGCGTGGTCTCCTGGAATGACGCCGCGGAGATAAACGACTCGGTCGCGAGCGAGGCCTTGGTGATGCCGAGCAGCAACGGCTCGTACCGCGCCGGCGTCTTACCGTCGCGCTCGAGGCGGTTGTTGAGCTCCATCACGCGTGCACGGTCGAGCTGCTCGCCGCGCAGGTAGCCGGTCTCGCCGGCATCGGCGATCTCGGCCTTGCGCAGCATCTGCCGGATGATGACCTCGATGTGCTTGTCGTTGATCCGGACGCCCTGCAATCGATACACGTCCTGGATCTCGCGGACGAGGTAGTTCGCGAGTGCCTCGACGCCCTGCAGGCGCAGGATGTCGTGCGGGTTCGGCTCACCGTCGGCTATGACCTCACCCTTCTCGACCGACTCACCCTCGAACACGTTGAGGTGACGCCACTTTGGAATCAGCTCCTCGTACTTGTCACCCGTCTCCGGCGTGATGATGAGGCGCCGCTTGCCCTTGGTTTCCTTGCCGTAGGACACCGTGCCCGAGCGCTCCGCCAGAATGGCCGGATCCTTGGGCTTCCTCGCCTCGAACAGGTCGGCGACGCGCGGCAGGCCGCCGGTGATGTCGCGGGTCTTCGAGGATTCCTGCGGGATGCGCGCGATCACGTCGCCGACTGACACCTTGGCGCCGTCCTCGAGGCTGACGAGGGCGCCCGCCGGCAGTGCGTAGATCGCCGGGATGTCGGTGTGCGCGAAGGTCACTTCCTTGCCCTTCGCATTCACCAGCTTCACGACCGGTCGCAGGTCGCGTCCGCCCGAACCGCGCTGCTTGGGATCAAGCACCACGGTCGAGGAAAGCCCGGTGATCTCATCGAGCTGCGTCGTGACCGTGAGGCCGTCGACGAAATCCTGGAACTTGATGTAACCGGCGACCTCGGTGACGACCGGGTGGGTGTGCGGATCCCACTGCGCGACCACGTGGCCCGCCGGAGCGATCGCACCCTCATCGACGTTGATGATCGCGCCGTAGGGAATCTTGTAGCGCTCGCGCTCGCGGCCGAAATCATCGACCACGCCGAGTTCACTCGAGCGCGAGGTCGCGACCAGGTGTCCCTTCTCGTGGCGCACCGCCTTCAAGTTGTGGAACCGGATCGTGCCCTTGCTCTTGACCTCGACGCTCGACGCCGCCGCCGCCCGCGATGCCGCGCCACCGATGTGGAAGGTGCGCATCGTGAGCTGCGTGCCCGGCTCGCCGATCGACTGCGCGGCGATGACGCCGACCGCCTCGCCGATGCTGATGCGCCGGCCGCGCGCCAGGTCGCGTCCGTAGCACTGCGAGCACACGCCGTAGCGCAGCGCGCAGGTGATCGGCGACCGCACCTGGATGGTGTCGACGCCGGCCTGCTCGATCAGTCGCACGAGCTTCTCATCGAGAAGGGTGCCGGCTTCCACAAGGACCTCGGTCGAACCCGGCTTCATGAGGTCGAGCGCGACCACCCGGCCGAGCACGCGCTCGCCGAGGCCCTCGACCACGTCGCCGCCTTCGACGATCGGAGTCATCGTCAGGCCGTTCTCGGTGGCGCAATCGACCTCGGTGATCACGAGATCCTGCGAGACGTCGACGAGTCGACGCGTCAGGTACCCGGAATTCGCGGTCTTGAGCGCCGTGTCGGCGAGGCCCTTGCGCGCACCGTGCGTCGAGATGAAGTACTGGAGGACGTTGAGGCCCTCGCGGAAGTTCGCGGTGATTGGCGTCTCGATGATCGAGCCGTCGGGCTTGGCCATCAGGCCGCGCATGCCGGCGAGCTGGCGAATCTGCGCCGCGCTGCCGCGGGCGCCGGAGTCGGCCATCATGAAGATCGAGTTGAACGACTTCTGGCGAACCTTCTGGCCCTTGAGGTCGACGGCCTCCTCGGTGCCGAGCTTCTCCATCATCGCCTTCGCGACCTGGTCGTTGGTGCGCGACCAGATATCGACGACCTTGTTGTAGCGCTCGCCGTCCGTGACGAGGCCCGAAGCGTACTGCTCCTGGATCTCCTTCACCTCACGGTCGGCACCGGCGAGGATCTTCTCCTTCTGCTCCGGCACGACCATGTCATCGACGCCGATCGACACACCGGAGCGCGTCGCGTAGGCGAAGCCCGTGTACATCAGCTGGTCGGCGAACACGACAGTGTGCTTGAGGCCGAGGAGGCGATAGCACTCGTTGATCGTCGCCGAAATCGTCTTCTTGGTCATGTCGCGGTTGACCGCGTCGAAGGCCATGCCCTTCGGCAGGATCTCGCCGAGCAGCGCGCGGCCCACGGTCGTGTCGACCGTGCGCTTGCGCTCGATGTCAGTGCCATCGAGCTGGCGCAGCCACTCGACGATGCGCACCTTGATGCGGGCGTTCAGGCTGACGTGCCGGCCTTCATGGGCGCGGTGAGCCTCGGCGACGTCCGCGAAGGCCATACCCTCGCCCTTGGCGCCGACGCGCTCGCGCGTCATGTAGTAGAGACCGAGCACGACGTCCTGCGACGGCACGATGATCGGCTCGCCGTTGGCGGGCGACAGGATATTGTTGGTCGAAAGCATGAGCGCGCGCGCTTCGAGCTGGGCCTCGAGCGAGAGCGGCACGTGCACCGCCATCTGGTCACCATCGAAGTCGGCGTTGAACGCCGTGCAGACTAGCGGGTGCAGCTGGATGGCCTTGCCCTCGATCAGCACGGGCTCGAAAGCCTGGATGCCGAGGCGGTGCAGCG
>JANXZZ010000037.1 GCA_025355245.1 Pseudomonadota bacterium
GGTCGGACGTCTCGAGCACGCGGCGGCGCAGGGCGTTGCGCTCGGTGACATCGACCGCGAAACAAAGCTGCTCGATGTCGTCGTCGAGGTTCACGCGCGTGAGCGAGAGTTCGACGTCGAAGCGCTCGCCGTTGCGCGCACGATGAACGCGCGACTGCACGCTTTGCTCGAGGACCGTCGCCTCGCCGCCCGCCGCGACGGGCAGGTCGTCGGCAAAGAGTTTCGACGGAGCCAGCGCGAGGAAATCGGAGCGGCCGTATCCGTACTTGCGGATGGCTGCCGCGTTGACCATCGTGATGCGACCCGTTGGCTCGCTGTACGCGTAGAGCGGCCGCGGGATCGCCTCGAACAGGGCCTCGTAGCGAGCGCGCAAGACTTTGAGTCCACGCATCGTCGCCTCGTGCTCGGCGACGACGGTCGTGAGAAAGAGTCCGGTCGCGCCTAGGAGTCCGATGAATCCCCAGAGCACCTCGGGACCCTCGTCCGGGCCTGCCGGCGCTACCGGTCCAAGGCCCATATCGTAACCGAAGGTTGCGGCAAGCGAGAGTGCGAGGGCCGCCGCTGAGGCGAGCGCCACGCCGAAGCGCACCGCCGCCCAGGCGACCAGGACGACGCCGAGTCCAAGCACCGTCAATCGCCAGTTCGCAGGAGGGCCACCCCCCGTCGCCATGCCGGCGATCCCGAGCGCAAGCACGAACACGCTCGCTTCGCGCCAGCGCCGGCGAAGCGTGCGCCCGAATTCCGCGGAACTCGCGACCAGCACCGGCACGACAAGAGTGACTCCGGCAAGATCGTTGGTCCACCAGCGCAGGTAGCCCATGAGCTCGAAGCGCGTGAAACCGAGGATCTTTTCGCCGGCCGGGGCGACGGCCGCAAGCAATTCGGGGGTTAGGGTGTCGGGCGTCCAGACGCTGGCAAGATGCAGCCCGACCGTATCGAAGATCGAGGCGAACACGCGGCCGCAGGCGGCGGCGGCAACGAGGACTGCGAGGTCACGGAAGCGATCGAAGTTGCGGCGAAATCCCCAGCGCTTGAGCAGATAGACGATGACGAGCGCGGCGGTGGTCTCGCCGAGCGCATCGGCGATGACCGGAATCCACGGCTCGTGGGCGAGGCCGCGCCAGACGAATACCGCGCCGAGAAAGATCGCAGGAGCCAGGCGCGTGCCCCTGAGGAGCAGTCCTGCGACCGCGACGCCACTCGCGATCCAGGGTACCGCGGCGGCTGGAAAGAGCACTGTGTGGCGGGAATCGATCTGCTGCAGAAAGCGTAGCCCCGCCGCACCGCAGGCCGCGTAGAGAACGAACAGCGCCGCACCGGCAAGCCATGTGTGCAGGTGCCGCAAGCGCGGATTCGCGTCATGGCCTGCCGACTCCTCGGCCGCGGCCTGCGGCGGTGCGTCAACGCCGGAGTCGGCAGCGAGTGCGTCGGTCGGGCGCGGTAGCGGCTCGACCGCCTGGCTGCACTCGAACCGCACTCGCGTGCCACCGCCGTGGCGTACGCCGATCTCGAGCTGCGCGCGCGCGGCGGCGGCGCGGACGTCCATCGGCAGGACTTCCGGATGACGCAGCGATGGGCTGTCCGGCGCGGTAACTCCGTCATCGTCTATCGTCACTCCGATCTTCTCGGCACTTACGTCGATCGCGACGTAGACCCGCTCCGTGCCCGGACGCAGCAACGCCGCGCGAACCGCGTCCTGCGCGATCCGGTAGACGTGCTCGGCTCGCTCCACCGAGAGCCGCACCGGTGCGTGGGCGCGCACCGACACGCTGACATCGGCGCCATCGTGCACGGCGAGCACGTCGGGCATGCGCTGCAACGCCTCGAGCAGGTTGCCGGAGGCAAACTGGATTGGCGAGGCGCCGCGCGTGAGCTGGCGGCATATCGCGCTGCCCGCCACGGCGTCCGCCTCGGTTGCGCGCGCCAGCTCGAGGTCCACCGGCTCGTTGCAGGTGGCGGCGACGAGGAGTTCCTCGACGCGCCCCGCGAGGCGCGCGAGCACGCGACCGAGGCCCTCGCGAATTTCCTGCCCGAGACGGTGGCGTTCGAGGTCGGCCGCACTCAGCACCGCGAGCCGCAGATCGTTGCGTTCGCTCACGACGTCGATGAAGCACACGCGCAGCCGAGCACCGTCGAGTCCGACTTCGACGGGCGTCACCTCGACGTCCAGGTCGCGGCCCGCGGCGGTACGATGCGTTGTCTCGTAGGGATCCCGCGCGGCGCCCGGAGCGGGTTCGTCGGCTACCGCAGCGTCCGTCGGTTCCGCGAGCAGGTCTCGAGCATTCAGCCGCAGGAACGCAGCCTCCGCGTAGCCGTAGGTCCGCACTGCCGCGTCGTTGACCACGAGAATTCGACCGGTGGCGATGTCCTCCGCCCACATCGGGCTCGGGTTCGCGAAGAACAAGCGTCGGTAACGCTCCACCGAAGCGGCGAGATTTCGTTGAGAGCGAGCCCGGCCCGCGAGAAGCGGGGTCAGGAAGAGTCCCGTACCCACCAGCAGGCCGATGAAGCCCCACACGACCTCGATACCTTCGCGCCCGGCGATGCCGGCGAATGCGCCGAGCTGCAGGCCGAAGCCGACGGTCGCGCTGGTGGAGAAGAGGAGCGTGCCGGCGGATGCGACCGCGACGCCGAATCGCAGCGCCGCCCACACGACCAGAATCAGCGCGAGCGCAAGCAGTGCGACGCGCGGCGCGAGCCCGGGAAGGGCGATCGCCCCGATGAGCCAACAGAGGCTCGCGAGGCACCACAGCGCTCGCTCGCTGCGCGGGGCGGCACGCTCCCGTCCGGACGCACGCGTGGCGAAGGCCAGCAGCGGCACGACGAGCACGATGCCCGCTACCGAATTTGCCCACCAGCGGAAGTTCGTGGTGAACAGCGACGGGTGGACCACGAACACGTTGCCGTCGCGGTAAACGCCCGCCACCTCGAGGATCGCGCGCGTTTCGGGCGTCGAGTAGACCCACGCAGCCGCGAAAGTCGCGATCACGTCGACACCCGCCGACAGGAGACGACCCACGGCCGCCGCCGCGACCAGAATCAGCGCGTCCTGGTAGCGCGCGAGCGACGGCCGGTAGTCCCAGCTGCGCAGCAGCGCGGCGATCAGTGCGATGCTCGCCGTTTCGCCGAGCGCGTCGAGCGTGACGGGCATCCAGGGATCTCCCTGCACGATGCCCCAGGTCGCATACGAACCGACGAACACCCCGGGTAGCGCGCGCTTGCCGAACAGGAGTACGCCGACCACGCCCGTACCGACCGCCAGCCAGGGCACGCCGAGCGCCGGGGCGACTGTCGCGACATCGGGCGAGAACACGTTGTGCAGGAGCCAGAGCCCGAGCGCGCCCGCGAGCACATAGACCGCCGCAACGGCGGCGCTTGCCGCCGCCGCCCAGCCGAGCCGCACGCTAAGCGCAGCCTGCCGGTCCGGCCGAAACACCGCCCCCGTACGCGAGGGGCTATTCATGCCGGTCAAGCAAAGCCCTGCGCGGGGCACGCGCCGGGGTGCTGGGGGATTCCTGCAGTAGGGGAGGCTGCATGATGTGGTGGCGCCGAGCTGGCGGGGTGAACGCTAGCGATTCCGTGCCAAGGGTTCAACTACGCGCTTTCCCGCGGGGCGGACGGAACCGAAACGACGTCGGCGTCAACCGGCACCGACATTGAGTTTGGGCGCGAGCGCCGCGGCCTCGGCCGCGCTTCGCGCCTGGCGGGCGGCGGCTTCGGTGAGCGCCCACGCCTCGCGGATGTTGGCGATGAGCTCCGGCCGCAGGATGTCGTCCGCGCGTTCGAGGGACGCTGCGGCGCGCGCGAGCCGGGTCGCGCGCACGTTCCCGGCGGACCCTTTGAGCTGGTGGGCGGCGCGGCGACTGGTATCGGCATCGACTCCGGCCGAAAGCTGGTCGACGAGGCCTGCCGCGGAATCGAGGAATGTCGTCAGCAGCTCCGCAACGAAGCCCTGGTCGCCGTCAAGCTGGTGCAGCAACTCATCGAGGTCGAGGACGTCCGCGGAGGTCGCGGTCGACGGCGGTGGAAGCTCCGTCGGGGCGACCGGGCCGGAAGCAGCCGTTCCAAACGCGCGCTCGAGGGCGAAGCGCAGGCGTGCGAGTTCCACTGGCTTTGAAACGTAGTCGGACATGCCCGCGGCGATGCAGGCCTCCCGGTCCCCGGCGAGCGCGTGCGCGGTCATCGCGATGACCGGGACCTCGCGGTTGGCGGACCCGCATTCGCCGGCGCGCAGGGCGCGAGTAGCCGCATAGCCGTCCAATTCGGGCATCTGGCAGTCCATCAGCACCACGTCGAAGGCCTGGGTCTTGAGGCGCTCGAGCGCCTCCCTGCCGTTGTGCGCGACGACCACGTCGAAGCCCAGCGGTTCCAGCAGGCGAACCGCGAGCTTCTGGTTGACGGGATTGTCCTCGGCGAGCAGCAGTCGCCGCTTCTCGAAGTGCTCGAGCGCCGGCGAGGCTTCACGCCCGGCGGCGCGATTCTCGCCGAGAAGGTCCGTCAGCACGCGGATGAGCGCATCGCGCTTGACGGGCTTCGTGAGCAGGCGATCGAAGCGGCCGCGTACTTCACCGTCGAGGCGGCTCGCGAGCGAGCTCAAGAGCACCAAGCGGCACGCGCCTTCGGGGTCGCGGCGGCGAATCTCGGCCGCGAGCCAGGTTCCGTCGTGACCGGGCAGGTGGTGATCGAGCACTACCAGGCGCGGCGTGCGGCCGCGCGCGCTGCTGCTTTCCCAGCACTCGAGGCCCTCCTCGGCGCTCGCGGCACTTTCGACCGTGAATCCGGCCGATTCGAGCTGCGCGCTCAGGACGCGGCGATTGACGGGGTGGTCATCGACGAGGAGCGCGGCTGGACGGCCGTTCACCCGCGGCGCGGGTTCGGCTTCTGGGGACCGCGCCGGCGCGAGCAGCACCTGAAAGGTGAAGCTTGCACCTTCTCCCGGCTGGCTCTTGACCTCGATGCTGCCGTCCATGGCCTCGACCAGGCGCTTGCAGATCGAGAGTCCGAGGCCCGTGCCGCCGTGGCGACGCGTGGTCGAGGCATCGGCCTGTGAGAACGGCTTGAAGAGCCGCGCGACCTGGTCCGCCGGAATGCCGATGCCGCTGTCCTCGACGGTGCCGATGAGCGCCAGGCGTCCGATCGGCGCCGGCAGCGGCGAGATCGTCAGCAGCACCTCGCCGCGCTCGGTGAACTTGACTGCGTTGCTTAGCAGGTTGAGGAGTACTTGTCGCAGGCGCGTCGGATCACCCCGGCAGGTCGTCGGGCAGCTGCGATCGATGTCGATGATGAGTTCTAGCCGCTTCTCGGACGCGCGCAGCGCGACCGCATCCACCGCCTCCTCGACGACGGCGTGCAAGTCAAAGTCGATGTCCTCGAGCTCGAGGTGCCCGGTCTCGATCTTGGAGAGATCGAGCACGTCGTTGATGAGCGCCAGCAGCGACTCGCCGCTCGAACGCGCGATCTCCGCAAACTCGCGCTGCTCCGCCCCGAGCGGCGTATCGAGCAGCAGCCCGGTCATGCCGATGACACCGTTGAGCGGTGTGCGCAGCTCATGGCTCATGTTCGCGAGGAACTCGCCCTTGGCACGGCTGGCGGCTTCCGCGGCCTCTTTCGCTTCGCTGAGCGCGTGAGCGGCGTTCCGTTCCTGCGTGACGTCCTGGACAACGCCGACGATGCGCACGCAGCGCCCGTCGACAATCTGCGGTTCGCCGATCGCACGCACCCAGCGCGAACCGCCGCTCGGAGTGACGAGCGGCCAGACACGGTCGAAGGCGATGCCGGCGGTGATGGCGCTGCGCATCGCGGCAAGCGCCTCCGCGCCGATGCCGGGTGCGTAGCACTGGTTCAGGCGCTCGACAGACATGGGCTCCGAACGCGGCAGGTCGTAAATCTCGTAGACGACGTCGGAGCACTCGGACCGGTCGGTATGCGGGTCGTATTCCCAGCCGCCGACGCGCGCGATCCGGCTGGTGCTGCGCAGGAGTGCGTCCTGGCGAACGAGCCGTTCCTCGGCGAGCTTGCGCTCGGTGATGTCCGTACGGATCGACACGAATCGCTCGATCGTGCCGTCCGGGCGCTTGAACGGCACGATTGTCGTGTCGGTCCAGTAGATGTGGCCGTCCTTGGCGCGATTCGCGAGCTCGCCGCGCCACACCTGGCCGGCGTCGATTTGCGCCTTGATCTCGACGAACACCCCGTCGGGATGCACGCCCGATTTCTCGATGGCGAGGGACCGGCCGACCAGTTCGTCGCGGCGGTATCCCGACGTCGCGCACTGGCGGTCGTTCACGAAGGTGATCGTGCCTTCGAGGTCGGTCACGACAAGGTGAGCGTGCTGGTCGAGCGCGTATTGCAGGCTCTCGACGCGCGCCAGCGCTGCTTCCGAGCGCGTCTTCTCATCGAGCAGCAGGTCGCGAGCCTGCGCCGCGCGCGTCTCGTCGAGCAGCACGCCCGCGAGCCTGAGCGGGCGATAGTTCTCATCGAGCTCGAAGAGGCCTACCAGGGTCAAGTGCCGGTCGGCAAGTCCGTCGGTGACCGTGCGGAAATTGATCCTGAGTTCGCCCTGGTTGCGCAGCGCCCGCTGCCAGCCTTCAAGTACGCCGGGCCGATCGGCCGCGTGCACGCGCGCCTGCAGCGCGTCGAGCGCAATGGCATCGCTGTCGTCGGGCACGCCGAGCAGGCGACGCGCGGTCGGGTCGAGCCAGATGAGTGCGGC
Organism: Pseudomonadota bacterium; assembly: GCA_025355245.1. Taxonomy (GTDB): domain Bacteria; phylum Pseudomonadota; class Gammaproteobacteria; order Steroidobacterales; family Steroidobacteraceae; genus CAIKZZ01. The sequence goes on from JANXZZ010000037.1 coordinate 6,713, forward strand.
TCCGACCGACCATTCCCAGAGGCCGACGCCACCCGCCTCGGTTGCTGCGGTCAGCCGTCGCGTGGTGATCGCGACGAGCCGTTCGGCTTCCTTGCGATCGGTCACGTCGAGCGCGAGCAGGATGTAGCCGGTCAGCCGCCCGTGCGCATCGTGGACGGGTTTGCCGTCAACCAGCGCCCAGTAGGCGTGCCGATCCCTGCGATAGTTAATGAACTCGTCGCGAAATTCCGCGCCCTGCTTCTGGGCCTGGCGTAGCCGGAAGCGGGACTGGGGGTCGGTCTCGGGCCCGCACAGCAGGTCCGCGGGGTTTTGTTCCAGCGCCTCGGCCGAGGAGTAGCCCGTCAGGCGAACGAAGCCGTCGTTTACCCACTCGATCTTGCCCGCCGTGTCGGTGATGATGACCGCGTTGTCAGTGCGCTCGGCGACCGCCGCGAGGCGGGCTCGCTCGCTGGCCATCGCATCGAGCAGGTCGCGCTCCCGCTGCAGGCGACGGATCGCGGGCTCGAGCAGCAACAGGATGAGCAGCAGGGTCGCAACGGTTGCCGCCGCCGCGACGCCCGCGGCGCGGCGCAGCTCCGCGTCCGCTCGCGCCGTCAGCCGGTCAACGAGCGCAGCGGTCCAGAGGTCGGCCCCCGCCGAGTAGTCGGCGTCGAGTACCTCTAGACGTCGTAGCTGGTCGAGACGCTCCGGGGAGTTCGCGCCGAACAGGAGTCGCTCGGTGAACTCGCGAATCTGGCGCTGGGCGTTGGCGAGCCGCTGGAAGCGCTGGCACAGCGGGTCGCCCGTGCTGCAGAGCGGCGCGAGCAGCGCGGCGACCTTGTCTTGCTGCGAGTCCCAGTGGGCAAGCGCCTCGTCGAGCTCCGCCGCCTCGTGGCGGGTGGGATCGATCGTGATCTGCCAGGCGCGCTCGATCAACCTCGTTCCGAGCTCGCGTTGCCGGCCGGCGGCATCGATAAACGCCGCCTGTTCCACCGCGCGATGCAGATACCGATGCAGCCCCACGCCAACCGTCGCGAGTGGCAGCGCGATTATGACAAGGAGGGAGGCATAGGTGAGCCGGATGCGGCGACCCAGGCTGCGGGCGGCGGACGACGAGGCTCGGGGCATGCGACGTTTATCGGGATAAGGCTATCCCGACCTATCGGCACAGGGTGAATACCCTGAACCGGGCCGCCGAAGACGCCCAAAATCACCCGGTCAAAGTGTGCGCTGCTCGTGGTTTTCTTGGCGCCCCGACTCCCCGGTTACTCCAGGAAGGTCCGGTCATTCAGGGTTCCCACTGCGCCTGCTGCGGAACACCATCGCCTATGGCGTAGTAGTCCGATTTATCGGCGACGAAGATGTGTCTTTCAGTCTTGAGGTGGGTCGGCCCATCGAGCGTGCCGGCCATGATGCTGGTCCACGCCGAGTTCCCCCGCGTGGGTCTCCAGAACAGGCTGCTGCCGCAGCGCGAGCAGAAGCCGCGCTCGGCCCAGTCGGAGGAGGCGTACCAGGAGAGCGTATCGCTCGCGGTCAGCGTGAGTTGCGCCGACGGGGCGCCGGTCGCCGCGACAAAGTGCCCGCTGAACCGGCGGCACTGCGAGCAATGACAGGCGATGACGTCGCGCAGGGCACCCCGAACTTCGTAGCGGACGCCGCCGCACAGGCAGCCACCGCGGTGGACGGTCTCGTTGCTGGACATCGTCGCGCTCCTTGAGGTTCGCGGGCGAGAGAGAGGTCGAGTAGATTGATCGGGCGGGGGCTGCGGACGCTATTCTAGCGCGCGCTCGCGGCCGGTCGACGCGTGCATGGCCCGGGTGTGGAAGGAGAATCGACAGTGACTACGAGCGACGGTTGGGCCCTTGTGACCGGAGCGGGGTCCGCGACCGGCATCGGCTTTGCGATCGCCGCCGCGCTCGGCGCACAGGGACGGCGCGTAGCGATCACTTCGACGACCGATCGCATCCACGAGCGCGTCGCCGAACTCGAGAGTCGCGGCATCAAAGCGATGGGCCGGGTTGCCGATCTCATGAACCCCGCCGCGGCCGGGCGGCTGGTCGCCGAAATCGGTGAGGTCGACGTCCTCGTCAACAACGCAGGGATGGCGGTTCTCGGCGTATTCGACGCGCCCGCGTCGCTCGAGGACATGCCACTCGAGATCTGGCGGCGCGCTCTCGACCGGAACCTGACGACCGCCTTCCTGATGACGGGGGCGGTCCTCGCCGGCATGAAGGCGCGGCGCTGGGGCCGCATCGTCCACGTCGCTTCGACCACGGGTCCGATCGCCGGCATCGCCCACGATGCCGGTTACGCGGCCGCAAAAGCCGGCCTTGTCGGCATGATGCATTCGCTCTGTCTCGAGGTCGCGCCGTTCGGGATCACGGTCAACTCCGTGGCCCCGGGCTGGATCTCGACCGGCTCGCAGACGGAGTCCGAATCGCGCGCCGGACGCGCCTCACCGTCGGGTCGTTCGGGCACGGCCGCGGAGGTCGCCGCGGCTGCGGCGTTTCTTTGCAGTACGGGCGCGTCGTATGTCAACGGCCATCTGCTGGTGGTCGGCGGCAACTGCGTGCTGGAGAGTCGAGCGTGAGCGCGGCGGTCAAGACGGTTCTTGTGACCGGAGCGGGCGGTGGGATCGGTTCGGCTGTCGCGCGTCGCTTTAAAGCATCGGGATGGCAGACGCTTCTCACGGATGCCAACGAAGCGCGGCTCGCCGCCGTGTCTCGCGAGCTTGGCGACTCCCCCTTCCACACGGCGGACCTGCGCCTGCGAACATCGTGCATCGAAACGCTGCGCTGGGCATCGACGGTGAGCGCAGCCCTCGATGGCCTCGTCAACGCCGCCGGCGTGTGGCGCGAGGGTCCGACGGAAGCGACGACCGAGGAGGACTTCGATGTGCTCTTCGATGTGAACGTCAAGGGGCTTTATTTCATGTCGGCGGCGGCGATTCCGCAGCTTCGCAAGACGGCCGGGTTCATCATCAACCTATCGAGCGACGCCGGAATCCAGGGGAATACGGGGGCGGCAGCATACTGTGCGAGCAAAGGTGCGGTATCGCTCTTGACCAAGGCGCTAGCGCTCGAGCTTGCTCCCGACGGCATCCGCGTGAACGCAATCTGTCCGGGCGATGTCTCGGGCCCGATGCTCGACCTCCAGGCGCATACGTATGGCGGCGGTGATCCGGACGGTTATTTCAAGAAGCTCCTCGCCGGCTATCCACAGGGGAGCGGACGTGCGCGCTTCATCAAGCCCGACGAAGTGGCCGGTTTAATTCACTACTTGGCCCAGCCCGAGGCGGCGCCGATCACCGGGGCGCTCCTGTCCATTGATTTCGGCTATTCGTCTGGCAAGTAGCGGCAAAACGGTGCGCGGGCGATCGCTTGCCGCGGTCCGGGCAGTCACGGATACTTGCCTCCCCGTGGCCCGATCGGGCCGCAACCAAGACGAATCCCCCCATGTCCGCAGTCCTTGGCCGCGGCCTTACGCTGCCGAGCTTCTCGCTGTGCCGTAAGCGCGCGCTCACGGCGGCGGTGGTCGCCGCCGCGTGCTGCGCTGCAAACGCGCACGCCGATCCGGCGTCGGTCGACCACCCCGACGTGCAGGTGACCGCGACGCGGCTAGCCTCGCCGGTGGATCTGTTGCCTGCGTCGGTCACCGTGATTTCCGGTGCCGACCTCCGGGCGCGCGGAGCCAATGACCTTCGGTCCGCGCTTGCACTGGTCGCGGGAGTCGACGCCCCGCCGGGCGGCGACGCGGGGCCCGCGAGCTCGGTACCGTCGCTGTGGGGCCTGCACGAGTTCGATGCGTTCCTGCTCGTCGTCGATGGCATCCCGTGGGGCGGCGCTTTCAACCCGGCGTTGCCGATCCTCGACCTGCACGACGTCGAGCGAATCGAAGTCATGAAGGGTGCGGCCCCGGTCATGTACGGCGCGACGTCCTTCGTCGGCATTATCCAGGTCATTCGCTACGCCGCCGGGGCGAGCACCGATGAAGCGCGCTTCGCGGTGCGCAGCCAGTCGGGCGGGGCATTCGACGTCGCGACGGCACTCCCGGCGGTCGGCGCTTTCAAGCAGTCGATCGTCCTCGGCTTCGATCGCAACCGCCTGAGCGGGCGCGCTCAGGCAACGGATCGCGGGCATCTTCTCTACCGCGGTGCCACGCCGTTCGCCGGGGGAACGGGAACCGTCGATTTCGAGTACACCGCGCAGACGCAAATGCCGACGAGCCCGGTCGTGCGCACCGACGCGGGACTCGAAACCCTGACGCCGCTTGATGCGAACCTGAACCCGTCCGACGCGGGGATCGTCGAGCACCGTACCCGCCTGACGCTCGGCTACAGCCATCCGCTTGCGATCGGGGAGTGGGACACGCGCGTGTCCTATACCCGCTCAACCGTGCACGACATTCGCGGTTTCGTAAGACCGGAACTCGCGATCGGCGATGATGGCAACAACGCGGACGGCTTCAACCAGATTCGCACCATCGACGATGCCTACTTCGACAGCTTCGTGGCCATACCGCTGGCGCGCAGTGTCGATTGGACGACCGGGGTCGACTGGCTGTACGGGCGCGGACTGCAGCAAAGCTACAATTTCGCGTACGTCGCAGCGCTCGATGGGAGTGCGATACCGCCACCTTCGGATAGCCGACACGTGGACGAGGTCAACGGACTGCGCAACACCCGGAATTTCGGCGGCGTCTATACGCAGCTCAATTGGGCACCCACCGAGGCCGTGACGGTGCTGGCGGGACTGCGCCTCAATCACACGGAGGAGCAGCAATACTCCTCGCACATCGATACGATCGATTCCACTGCGAGCTTCGCCGGCGCGGATTCGCGCACGGCGACGCGCCTGAGCGGCTCCGCGGGCGTCACGGTAAGGCTGTGGGGCAGTAGCGCCGCCGGCGCAGACGGGCGCTTCTTCGTTGACTACCGCAACACCTTCAAGCCGGCCGCAATCGATTTCGGGCCGGACGTGAACGTGCCGATCCTGACACCGGAGCAGGCCGATGGCTTCGAGGCGGGACTGCGTGGCCACGCGCTGCAGGGGCGCCTGGAGTGGGAAGTCGCGGCGTTCTCGCTCGATTTCGCCAATCTCGTCGTCAATACTGTCGACGCGCTCGGCAATCGCATTCTTGCCAACGCCGGCACCGAACGCTTCAAGGGCATCGAGACGGAGCTGCGCTGGCATCTGTCGACCGACGTCCTGGTCAACGGCGCATTCAGTTACCACGACGCACGCTTCGGCCAGACGCAGGAGGCCGAGGAGGGGGTAGTCGTGCAACTGCAGGGCCACCAGCTCGACATGTCACCCCACGTCACGGGCTCCGCCGGGCTGCTCTATACGCCGGAAAGCGGCCTGCAGGGGTCCGTCCAGGTCGCCTACATCGGCCGGCGCTTCCTTGATCGCCTCAACGCGATTCCCGTCGGTGGCTACGAAACGGTGGACGCTTCGCTCGGCTACCGCTTCGACCACTATACATTCAGCCTGACGGCCCGGAATCTCACCGACAAGCGCGTCCCGGTGAGTGGGAGCGAGTTTGGCGACGAGTCCTTCTACCTGCTTCCCGCGCGGCAGATCGACGCGGCGTTCGCCGTGCGGCTGCACTAGGGCGGCAGCAACCACCGCAACACAGAGGCCTGCCGTGCAGATCATCGCGGTCACAAACATCAAGGGCGGGGTTGGGAAGACCACGACCGCTGTTAACCTCGCCTACCTTGCCGCACGCGCGGGGCAGGCGACGCTGCTCTGGGACCTCGATCCGCAGGGCGCGGCGACGTGGCTGCTGCAGGGCGTCCCGAACGCGGAGGCTTCCGCCAAGAAACTCGTGCAGGGCAAGCGTGCGCTGCCCGAGCTGATCGTGCAGACGGAGTTCGAGAAGCTCGATCTGCTGCCGGCCGATTTCTCGTATCGAAACTTCGATCTGCATCTCAACGAGCGCAAGCACCCGACCGAACGACTGCTGCGGATGAGCGCGGCGCTCGGTGAACGTTACGACTACCTGTTCCTCGACTGCCCGCCGGGGATCTCACTGCTCTCCGAAAACGTTCTGCGCGCGGCGGATGCGCTAGTGATCCCGATGGTGCCATCGCCACTGTCGGTGCGCATGCTCGCGGCGCTCCAGGAATTCGCCGCGCGCGAAGGCTGGTCGGACCTCAAGCTTTTGCCTTTCTTCTCGATGGTCGATCGGAGACGTTCCCTGCACGTCGACGTCGTGGCGACGACACGCGCCCGGTTTGCGATGACGCTCGCAACGGAGATGCCCTACTGGAGCGAGATCGAGCGCATGAGCGTGCGGCGCGCACCGCTGCCCGCCTACGCGCCACGGTGCGAGGCCGCCAAGCTCTACGAGGAGCTGTTTTCCGAAATCCGGGCCGCCCTGCTGGGCGGCGTTGCGGCGCCGCCGCAGAGTGCGCAGGATCGCGGCGCTTCGGCCGCAAACGACGAGGCAGGGCCGCGCGCGGCGCCACGGGAATTGACCCGCAACGCCTGATCGTGCGGAGTCCTCAGGACGGCTTTCACGCAGTCGGACGGCGGAATCGCCCGGTCGCGGTGAACTCGACCGGGCCAGTCATGTTTTCGGCGAGCACTTCGCGACGACGCGCCGCGTGGCAGGTCAGGAGCTCGCCGAGTGGCATGGGCCGCCCGAACGTGAAACCCTGGCCTGTCTGGCAGCCAAGCTTGAGCAGCGCTTCGCGCTGCGATTCGATTTCTATTCCCTCGGCAACCGTATCGAGCCCTAGCGCCTCGGCGAGCGAAAGGATCGCGCGTGCGAGCGCGCTGGCATCCTTGACCTTCTCGTCAGGTCCACCGCTCAGCTGCTGGATGAACGAGCGGTCGATCTTGAGGACGTCGAGCGGAAAGCGGTGCAGGTAGGCGAGCGACGAATAGCCGGTGCCGAAATCATCGAGCGCGAGGCGCACGCCGAGCGACTTGAGCTCGGCAAGGCGTCGTTCGAGCTCCGGTGACTCTTGCAGCAGCAGGCTCTCGGTCACCTCGAGGACGAGCGAATCCGAGTCGAGTCCGCTGTCGCGCAATGCCGCGGTGATGTCCTCGACGATGCTCTTGTGCTGCAGGTAGCGCCCGGAGATGTTGACCGACAGGCGCAAGCCCTCGCCGTGGTGGATGGCGCGCTTCAAGTTAGCTGCGTCGAAGCAGGCCTGGCGCAGTATCCATTGCGACATCGGCACGATCTGGCCGGTCTCCTCGGAGATCGGGATGAACTCGGCGGGCATAACGACGCCGCGCGTCGGGTGCTGCCAGCGCATCAACGCCTCGATGCCGACCAGATGCGCGCTCTTGAGGTCGACGATCGGCTGGTAGTGGACGAACAGCTCTTTGCGCTCGACCGCTGCTGCGAGTTCCTGCTCGATCAGCAGTCGGCGGCGGGCGGCAGTCGCCATCTCGGCCTCGAACAGCACGGCCTGTCCCTTGCCAAGTGCTTTGGCGCGATACATCGCCGCGTCGGCATTTCTGAGGAGATGCTCGGTCGTCGTCTGCGGGCCGGCGAGGCAGATGCCGATGCTGGCGGTGACGTGGAGTTGCCGACCCTCGATGTCGATCGGCATCGTGAGCGCCTTCAGGACGTGGCTGGCGACCGCCTGGACGGCGTCGGCACCCGTCGTGTGATCGATGAGGACGGCGAATTCGTCGCCGCCCAGGCGCGCGACGGTGTCGGCGGCGCGCGTCCCTTGGACGATGCGTTGCGCGCAGGCGCAGAGTAGCTTGTCACCCGCGCTGTGGCCGAGACCGTCGTTGATGTTCTTAAAGTTGTCGAGGTCGATGAACAGCACCGCGGGTGTCAGGCCGTCGGCGATCCGGTCGACCGCATGGTGCACTCGATCCGAAAAGAGCGAGCGATTCGCGAGCAGGGTCAGCGGATCGTAGAATGCAAGCGCACGCAGCTGCTCTTCAAGCCGCTTGTGCTCGGTGACATCGCGGATGGTAAGCGTGAGACCGGCGATCGCCGAACTCATCCGGTGGTCACTGCCGCTGATCTGCAGGTAGCGTCGCTCACCACCCGGCGTCTTGAGCTCGACATCCAGATCGGCCGAGCCGAGGTTGCCTGCCTCGAGCTCGCGCAGGAATGACTGCAGGCGCCCCTCGTTGTCGGGACCCAGCATCGCGAGTGCAGGCGTGTGCTGCAGCTCTTCGGGCGGCAACCCGAGCACGTTCTCGGCGGCCGGGCTTACGTAGGCAAGCTCGCCGTCGACGTTGATCACGACAATCAGATCTGAGGAGCGCCGCACGAGCTCCGTGAGTCGGGCCTCGGTCTGCCGTGTCGCCAGCGCACGATTGAGCCGCAGCACGTCGTGGCGCACGCTCATCTGCCGCGCGACCACCAGGCCCGCGCCGGCCGCGACAACCGCAAGCAGCACGGTCGACTCGAACCCGTGCGTCCCGACCTGCTCGCCGAACAGCAGCAGGATTGCCATCAGCACGGCGAAGACCGGCAGGAAGCTGTAGACGTTGCCCTCGTTGTTGGGTTCGGCGTCCAGGGCGCGAACGCGGCTATACTCGAGGAGTGCTGCGCTCGCGATGAAGGCGGAGTTCACGCAGTAGCCAACGTCGATGAGCGCGCCAAGAACGTAGGTCCCCTTGATCTGGGCGATGACCCACCACACGTCCGTCACGAGCGTACAGGCGGCCGAGGCGAGCAGCAGCATCGTCGGCCGCTCGCTCTTCCAGTGCATGACCTGCATGAACAGGAGCGCGGCCGCCACCATCGTGATCGTGTTGCCGGCGCTGTAGCCGAAGGTCGCGATGACGGACGCGTCGGTATGGCCGGCGGCCTTCGCGGCGGGCCCGAAGATCAACACCCAAAGCGCGGTGCCAAGGCCGAGGGCGAAAGTTGCGCTGTCAAGCCAGATACGACGGCGCCGGAACGAGCCGCCCTGTTCCTTGAAGAGGAACACGCAGCCGGTCGCGAACAGCGGGTAGTAGAGAACGTAGAGCGCGTCGACCCAGGTGCCGTAGTAACTGTTGTCGAGGAGCGCGAGGTAGGCCCAGGCGGAGCTCGCGAGGAAATCGCTGACGAGCGCGGCGAGCACGAAATACCACGCGAGCCGGCGGTAGCCTGTCGCCGCTTTTGTCGTCAGGAGGCGCAGCACGACTGCGATCGCGGCGAGCTGCGCGAGCAGTGGGTTGTAGGACGCAACGATGTTTGTGACGCCCTCGCCGCCCCAGGAGCCAAGGAGCCACGCGGCGACGAAGATGGGATAGATCCACAAGCCGGCCACCGCCAGCTTGGACCCACGCAACCCTGATCCGGACCCCATGAGCTCTGCACCCGACGTCATTCGGCACCCTGAATTAGAGACATGAGAACGCCGGCCCAGGCATCGTCGCCGGGGTCGTCCGTTTACCTTATCCAAGGGACGTGCCCGCAAACTGTGATGTAGGCAACGCTTGTGATTTTGATGCGGGGCCGCATTGCCGAACTGAGGCGCCGGTCGGGCGCCCAAGCTCGGGTGCGCGGATGAGAGCGGGACGCCGCCGCGATGCCGCGCTGCGATGCTAGCGAACGGCCGATCCGGAGGTGGGCGGTCCGCCGAGAATCCTGAGGACCACCACGGCGCGGTTGGTACCGGCGAACGTCGTCGCGACCTCCGACTGCAGGGCCGCGAAGACGGCTTCGAGCTCCCCGCGGACCTGCGTGCTCATCGAGTTGTACTCGATCGCAAGATCGGGATGCCGGCCGATTCGATCGATGAAGTCCTTGATCGGTGGCACGTAGTCCGCGTTCAGGGGATAGAGGCTGATATCGACGGCGATTTGCATGCAAGCTCCTGGAGCATCGGCGGGTCGCCGCGGCTCAGGTGAATCTTCTGATTGTAGCTCGGAGTTTCCCGGCATCGGCGTGATGGCAGGCACCGTCCGTGTCGTGCCTGGAACTACCATCGGCAAAATGACGCGGAACGCGCCGGCAGTGACGATGCTTTCGTCGAATGACCCACATGAATCTGCAGTGACTCGGCACGAGCGCGCCGGGCCCATCTAATGTTCTGGTCGGTCGCTGGCCGGCGCCGAGCAGCGCGGAGTAACGGGTCCTCGCACGGCGCCGCGTCGCGCGCGGGACCCCCCAAGATGCGCACCATGGCCGCCAGGAATACCTCGCTCGGATGCATCACTCTTTGTTCTTGGAGGCCCCGACGCAGTGTACCGGCAGTTCCGCCTGACCGAATCCGGAATGGGTTCGTCGCGAACGAAGAACGTCCCCGGGTGCCGCGCGCCCCTAATCGTCCGGCTGATGGCAGCGGGAAAGACCGGTATCCGTAGGCTGTGCGGTCTTATGACACCTTTTGGCGACAGTTGCTGCCCCACGAGTGGGCGGATCGCCCCGATATGTCCGTGCTTGCGATTCCTCATTGCGTCCCGGCGGGCGTCGGTGCATAGTTTCTCTCGTGTAAACGGCAAACCCGTCGAAAGGCGGGGACGCAAAGCCACCGGTCGTCGGGACGCAGTCCAACGACAGCGGGGTTGCCACAGTCGATCTCGGTTGTAGAACCGCAGTTCACGCGGACGCATCCGGGATAGCAGGCGCGGTCACCACAGGGCCGACGCGCTGCCGGCCGGCAATTCCCCTTCGATCGGTGCACGGGAGCGATCTCTTGTCCGGGGGGACTTGCGATGAATAAGCGAACTGAATCGTTTGGCTTTGTTGCCGGCGCGACGGGTGCCGGCACGAAATCCTCTGTTGGCTGGGACGGCGCCGGGGATGAAGCGGTGCCGCTGCACGTGATCACGCTGGTCGCGTCGGTTGCACCGATCCCATTGCGCGCGCCGACCGCGCCCGGGCTCGCGGGTCTCGCGGTATTCCGCTCCCGCAGCGTCGAGGATGGCCGGGAACGGTTCCGTCTTCACATCGGATACTTCCCGTCAGCGGCGGCCGCCGAGAAGGTCCTGCCCCAAGTGCGGGAATCCTATCCCGCAGCGATCGTTGCCGTTGCGCCGCAGTCCCGCATGGGCTCGCTCGACGACACCGCGATCGCGCGTTTCAGCATCCTGCGCCCCGTCGAGACGGCTGCGCCTAAGGTTGAGGCACCGGTGATTGCGCGCGCCCCAGTGCACGCCGCTCCGGTCGCGCCGCCCGCGGCGCGCGCGGTGCCGAGTTCCGCGCCGCGCACCACTCCCAGGCCCGATAACCGCGCGCCGAAATCGGTATCCCCGACGACCCGCTCGCTCCTCGATGATTCGCCGGCGTTGAACGCGGCGGCACCGGCCCCGGCACCACCGGTGCTGCGCCGGGTCGACGCGGTCGTGCCAGCACCGATGATCCGTCCGCTCGAGGAACCGCCCACGCGCGAAGCGCAGCACTACGCCGTGCAGCTGATCTGGAGCCGCGACGCGATCGATCTTGGCAAGATTCCATCGCTGGCCATCTTTAGCGGCTATCTGCTCTACGCGGTCGAGACGGAGCCCGGACCGCGTCGCTTCTTCGGAGTGCGCCTTGGCTTCTACACGGATGCCTTGTCCGCGCGGCTGGTCGCCCAGTACGTGCGTTCGGACTTCAAGAGCGTCGCCGTCGTGCCGGTGAGCGCACGTGAAATGACGCGTGCCTCGACCGCCGCCATCCGCCTCAGTGCCGCACGCCGCTCACCGCACTCGTCGGACGCGCGTACGCGCTGGCCGTCCGGGGCGCTCGCGGTGGACGCCGCGAACCTTGGTCGGGCCTTCAGCCCGGGCATGACTTGAACCGCGGCGGCGGATAGAGACCGTAGCGCCGAGTCCTCGGCGTCGCTAGCAGCGCCGCCAGCGAAGTCGGTGCGTGCGCTGCTGCCCGCCATCGGCCTCCGTAGCCGATAGCGTGAGCTCCGCGCCGCGGAGCGCGACTTCGCGCACCTGGCGAGTTCCCAGCAACACGGGATTGAGCGCGAGCGAGACCTCGTGAATCACGGTGCTGCCTTCCATTGACCAGCGACCACCGTAGGCCAGGTACTCCGTAACGATGCGGGCGCGCGAGGTTTCGTCCGCCCGGCGGACACTCCCCGCCGACAGCGGCGTGCGCCTGCGCTGTGAGAGCGTCGCGCTCATCCAGCCGGGGGCGTAGACGAGGAGCCCCTCCGCATCGCGCCCGAACGGCCAAGTCAGCCGGTCCGTACCCGCCGCTTCGACGTGCCACTCCAACAAAGACCACGCGCCGAGCAGTGACTCCGGGGCAAGACGAGTCATGCAGTGGTCCCGGCAGTCAGCCGGGCGCGAAACCGCAGGTAGTCACGTGCCACCGTGCGGGGTCGCTCCACCATCGGTAGGTGCCCGACCTTTGGCATCACGATGACTTCGCTCGTGCGAATGCGGCCGCCCAGGGCGGCGGCGGCGGACGCGCTCAGCACCAGGTCCTCGGCACCCCAGACGATCAGCGTTGGCGCCGCGATGGCGGGCAGCACGGGCTCGAGAAGCGGCGAGTCCTCGTCAACTTCCTTGAAGATTCGCGCATGGAGCGCGAAATCCGCAGCCGCGCGCCGGGAGAGTACGTGCCTTAGCGAGTGCGGCAGGGGCGTCGGCCGGTACGTCACGACTTTCAGAAGTGCGGCATAGGCATCGGTGGTTCTCACGAGAAGCGGGATCTCGCCGGTGTCCAGATAGCGCCGCATGAGGTCGGTGTCGAGGGCCGCCTTCGTGCCCGCGGGTCCGAGGAGCCAGAGGCTCCCGACCTCATCCGGATACGAAGCGGCGTACTGGGCCGCGATGAACCCGCCCATCGAGCTGCCGCCGAGATGCACCTTGGGGAGTCCGAGCCGTTGCACGAACTCCCGCAAGCGCGCCACCTGATCCTCGATGCGGTAGCGGGCGCCACGGTCGCGTGGCGCCGCCCCGAAGCCCGGCAGGTCGGGAACTATCAGCCGCAGGTGCTCGGTGAGATACGGCGCGACCAGGGAGAAATTATCCTTGTCGGCGCCGAAGCCGTGCAGAAGCAGGAGCGGCGCGCCGCTCCCGCCCTCGAGATAGGGGAGGGCCGTGCCGCCGAACTCCATGCGCCGCTCGACCAGCCTCGCGCGGCGCCGACCGAGCGCGATCCACAGCCGCGCCGCCGGTTCCGGGCACATGAAATCGAAGGCGCCGAGCGCAAGCGCCGCAGCCACCAGGAACTGCGCGATGCTCACCAGCAGGATTGTCACCGCCATTGCACTCCGGGCGTCCGTCGATGGCACATCAGGCGGGCTCGCGCGGGGAGAAGCGGAAGTCACGGAAATCGGGTCGGCGCATCTCGAGCAGATAGCGCGTGCTGTGTCCGGGATAGATCGCGACAATCTTGCCGGCCGCCGTCTTGTACCAGCTGCCGCAGGCCGGGGAGGCCCAGACAGTGCGTGCTAGCCGCGCCTGCAGGTCGTGGTTGTGGCGTCGTACCACGTCCGCGCGTACTTCCAGGCTCGACTGCCCCTGCCGCCCGAGCTCCTGGATGCACTTGAGCGTGTAGGCCGCCTGCGCCTCGATGAAAATAAGTGCCGACGTGTGTCCGGTCGCCGTGTTGGGACCGAGCAGCAGGAAGAGGTTCGGAAACCCCGGCACCGCGGTCCCGCGGTAGGCTTCGGGGCCGCCGCGGGCGGCATTGGCAAGCGCCAGTCCGCCGAGGCCGTGGATGGGAAGGCCGGGCAGCAGCTCGAGTGTGTCGAATCCCGTGGCGCAGACGATCGCATCGACCGCGTGCAGCTTGCCGTCCGCTGCCACGATGCCGTCGGAGGTGAACGCGCCTGCGGCGCCGTCGATGATTTCGACGTTGGGCCTGCATAGCGCGGGATAGTAATTGCTGGAGATCAGCACGCGCTTGCATCCCATCGGGTAGCGCGGCCTCAGGAGCTGGCGCAGCGCGGGGTCACGCACCTGCGCGCGGCGGTGCGAGTCGGCGAGGGCGACCATCCCGCGATGCACGAGCCCGCGGCCGCCGAAGGCAAGGTAGCGGATGTCGTGTGCCCAGTAGTGCCACCAGCGATTGAGGGTCGCGAGCGGCTTGAACTTGAGGACCGTCTTTTCGATGCGCCGGTAGGCGCGGTCGGGGCGTGGCAGGATCCACGAGGGTGTGCGCTGGAAGATCGTCAGGCGCGCGGCGGATTCCGCAAGTGGCGGCGTGATCTGAATCGCGCTCGCCGCGCTGCCAATGAGCGCGACGCGCTTCCCGTCGAAGTCATACGCCGGATTCCACCGCGCCGAGTGCATGACCTCGCCCTTGAATGCCTCGATGCCGGGTGGCATTCGCGGTGTGTTGAGCGGCCCGACGCTGCAGACAAAGATCCGTGGACTCAGCGATGACCCGGTTGAAGTCGTGAGCTGCCAGCGCGACTCGTCGGCCGCATAGCGCGCCGCGGTCACGGCGGTATCGAGCCGCAAATGGCGACGCAGGCCGTACTTGTCCACGCAATGCTCGACGTAGGACTGGATCTCGCGACTCGGCGCGAATACGCGCGACCAGTCCGCCTTCGGCTGGAACGAGAAGCTGTACAGGTGCGAACGGACGTCGCACTGGGCACCCGGGTAAATGTTGTCCCACCACGTCCCGCCAACGGCGGGAGAGCGCTCGACGATCAGGAACGAATCGATTCCGGCGCGCTTGAGCATGATGCCCATGCAGATGCCGGACATACCGGCGCCGAGAATGACGACGGTCGGCGAGTCACTCATTGCGAACCGTGACGGCAGCGGCTCCCGCGGGACTTCGGCAGCACGAATTGCGCGAACCGGGATGGGGATATTTCAACTAGCGAACCTCAAACGTTGCCGCGAAGCGCTCGCGAAGGTCCGCCTTCTGCACCTTGCCCATCGCATTGCGCGGCAATTCGTCGAGGAAGAACAGCGCCTTCGGCAGCTTGAAGTTTGCGAGCTGCCGGCGCGCGCCGGCGAGTAGTACGTCCGCTGCGGGCGGCGCCGAGCCACACGTCGCGCTGATGACCGCGACGACCGCCTCGCCGAAGTCAGGGTGTGGGAGCCCAATCACCGCGCTCTCCGCCACACCCGGGAGCGCGTCAAGCACGAGCTCGATCTCGCGCGGATACACGTTGAGTCCGCCGGTGATGATGAGATCTTTGGCGCGACCCACGATATGGACGTAGCCGTCGTCGTCCACTTGACCGACGTCACCGGTCATGAAGTAGCCGTTTTCCCTGAATCCGGTCGCGGCACGATCGGGACGCCGCCAGTATCCGCTGCAGACATGATCGCCCCGCACCTCGATCCCACCTGCCGTGCCGGAAATGACCGGTTCGCCGCGCTCATCCGCGATCCGGAAGTCGACGCCCGGCAATGGGCGGCCGACCGAACCTGGACGACGGGGGCCGTCGACGGGGTTTGAGCAGACGATGCCGCATTCTGACATCCCGTAGCGTTCGACTATCCGCTGTCCCGTCGCGCGCTCGAAGCCTGCGAAAGTCTGCGGGAGGAGGGGAGCCGATCCCGCGATGAAAAGGCGCACCGTGCGGACCGACTCGCGGCTGAGGACCCCGCTCGCCAGGAGCCGCGTGTAGTGGGTTGGCACGCCCATGAACAGCGTCGCGCCCGCCAACGCCTCGACGACGGCCGCGGGCTCGAAGCGACGCAGCCAGCGGACGCGACCGCCCGCCAATAGCATCGTATTGAATGCGACGAAGAGCCCGTGGATATGAAAGAGCGGCAGCGCGTGAACGAGCACGTCCGTGGCGTCGATTTTCCAGACATGAATGAGGGCGAGCGCATTCGCGAGCAGGTTGCGGTGGCTCAAGAGCGCACCCTTCGAGCGCCCGGTCGTTCCCGAGGTGTAGATGATCACCGCGGGATCGTCGCCGCGAAACGTCGCGGCGGGCGCCGGAGTATGGGTACCGGCCAACGCGGCCGCCAGCGATCCGTCGCCCTCCGCATCGAGCGTGAACAGCCGCGCGCCGACCCCGGCGGCAAGGGGCGAGCGGGCGATCGCGTGAGCGGGGTCGCAGACGTAGAGCGCGGGCTGCGAATCCCCCAGAAAATATCCGACTTCTTCGACGCCATAGGCCGGATTGAGCGGCACGAAAACGGCACCGACGCGCAACGTCGCGAGATAAAGGAGCGCCTGCGACAGCGACTTCTCGGTCTGCACGGCGACTCGTTCGCCTTTGACGATGCCGAGCGCGGTGAGCCCCGCTGCCATTCGCTCGACCTCGGCGAGCAGCTGTGCCGCCGTGAGCGTATTCGTGGCATCGGTGATCACGACCTGGTCGGCGCGCGCCGCCAGCGCGGCGCCGATGGCCACGATGAGGTTGCCACCGGGCGGCCGTTCCGCGCTAGAGAGACTTGAGATCGTCGGACTCCCGGCGCAGGTCCTTGAGGAACGTGGCGAGCTCCGCTTGCCGCGCCGGCACAAGTGCCCGGCCAGCCAGGGAAATCACGCGGCTGGGGACCTTCGCGAGATTGTCCGCGAGCATGGCGACGGCCTTGGGTCCGTCCGGGGCCCCGCCGTTGGGATCGACAAGCGCGATGACGCGCGCAATGCCGATCGCGCCGAGCCAGTCGAGGGCATCCGCGTCGTGCAGGTAGATGGCTTCGGGTCCGACCGGCTCGCGGCTGAACATGTGGGTGCGAATCGCCGCGCGTACCGCCTCGATCTTGACCATCGGGAATCCCGTGTCCTTCAGGATCGTGTCGACGATCCGCGCGCCCTCGTCGGCGTGATCAAGGTGCTCGTTCTCCCACGGGGCAAACGCTGCGACGTCGTGAAGGTACGACGCGGCATAGAGCACGTCGTCGTCCAGCGTCGCGTGATCCGCAGCCGCGAGCTCGCGTGCGAGCGCATAGTCGCGCCGCGAGTGCGAATATCCCCACGCGGGCTGGTGAAAATGCTGCTGCGCGAATGCACGCACCTTTTCGCGCCACACGGGCGTCGCCGGGGCACTCGACGTGGCGGCAAGCGTGGCCGTGACCGCCACCAGAATTCCGCCCAGCAGGCACGCGGCCTGTACTCGGATCGGGGAAGTCTCTCTTGCCATGTCGCGGCCCCTCGGCCCCGCCTGGGCCTTGTTGTGTGCAGTCGTCCAAGGATAGCGCGGCATCGCGTCGCGCCGCGACCGGAGTCAAGAGCCGGGAGGCCCGCGATCGCAATTGGCTGGCTATACTGGCCCGTTCCACCCATTCGCCGCCCGACCGCCGGAGTGACTCATGGTTACGGTGCACCACCTCAACAATTCGCGCTCGCAGCGCGTCCTGTGGCTACTCGAGGAACTTGGCGTCCCGTACGACATCAAGCACTACCAGCGGAATCCCGAGACGATGCGGGCGCCGCCTGAATTGACGGCGGTGCATCCGCTCGGACGCTCGCCGGTCGTGACCGACGGGGCCATCGTCATCGCGGAGACCGGCGCAGTCATCGAGTACCTGCTCGAGACCTACGGGAACGGCCGGCTCCGGCCGCCGGCGGGATCGCCCGAAGCGCGGCGCTTTACCTACTGGCTGCACTTCGCGGAAGGCTCGGAGATGACCCCGCTGCTGATGCGGCTGGTGTTCGACCGACTCGCAGCATCGCCAATGCCGTTCTTCGTGCGGCCGGTCGCGAAGCGGATCACGAAGAAGGTCCGCGCCTCCTTTATCGATCCGCAGATCACCGCGCACCTCGATTTCATTGA
The DNA here is from genome assembly GCA_025355245.1 of Pseudomonadota bacterium. Taxonomy (GTDB): domain Bacteria; phylum Pseudomonadota; class Gammaproteobacteria; order Steroidobacterales; family Steroidobacteraceae; genus CAIKZZ01. The sequence goes on from JANXZZ010000037.1 coordinate 24,252, forward strand.
AGCGGAGCTTCGCCGCTCCGAATGGTTCGCGGGAGATGCCTTCAGCGCCGCCGACATCCAGATGAGCTTCCCGGTCGAGGTGAGCGCGATGCGGGCGGGCTTGGGAGCGGGGCGGCCGAAGCTGAAGGCCTTTCTCGATCGCGTCCACGCGCGGCCCGCCTACGTTCGCGCGCTGGAGCGGGGTGGACCGTACCTCTATGCGAAGTGATCTGCAGGCCTTTGCTGGCCCCGTTGGCAGGAGGGAGAGAGGAGTGCGAGCGGTAGCTGCCGGGAAAGTACTGCTGCGTGCGGGAGTCGCGTTGGCAGCGGCTTTTGCGACCGACTCGATTGCTGCCCCCGCAGCGGATCTAGTAGTCAGCGATGCACGGATCTACACCGCCGATCGTGCGCACTCGATGGCCGAGGCGCTGGCTGTGAAGGACGGCCGCCTCGTCTACGTCGGCACCACCGCGGGCGCACTCGCGCTCGCCGGTCCCGGGACGCGCATTGAAGATGCGCACGGCCAGCTGATTCTGCCCGCGCTCGTCGACTCGCACATTCATCCGACCGATATCCCGCAGTGGGACGTGTGCGATCTACACAATCGCCCGTACAGCCTGCCGGCGCTCGCCGAGTTCGTACGCGGCTGCATCAAGCGCTACCACACCGCCCCCGGCCAGTGGGTTAGCGTGCGGCAGTGGAACTACAGCGAAGGCAACCGTCCTGATGCCGCGCACCCTAACCTCCGCGCTGCGCTCGACGCCGCATCGACCGAGCACCCGATTCATCTGCTGGGGAACGACGGGCACCACGGTGGTTTCAATAGCAAGGCGCTTGCGGGGGCGCGCAATGCTGCCGGGAAGGCTGTCGGACTGTCCGCGGCGACGTTGGTGACCGACTTCGCATCACAGCGAATCAACGTCGGCGTCGATGCCAATGGCGAGCCCGACGGCGGCATCAACGAGACGCTCCAGTATGCCCTCGACGGGCCCGGTGCATATGCCTCGGAGGTCGAAGACTTCGCGGCATTGATGCGTTCACCCGAACGCGTGACGGCGGCGCTCAATCGGGTGGGCATCACGGCGGTGCTCGACGCCGCCGTTGCGCCGCGGCTGCTGCCGTTCTACGACGCCCTGGCGCATTCGGAACACCCGAGCGTGCGCGCGGTGATCGCGCAGTTCTACGACCCGGAGGAGTACCGCGGCGCCGACGGCCACATCGAGTGGCGACGCATGCTGGACCAGGCGGAGGCGACCCGCGCCCACTTCGCCGGCCAGCCCCTGTTTCGCGCAGACGTCGTGAAGCTGTTCGCCGATGGCGGCATCGAAGGTGATCCGCATGCGGTGCCGCCGACACCGCCTAACGGGGCGGTACTGCACCCGTTCCTGCAGCCGCTGTTCGGCCACGACGCTGCCGGTCGCGCGGCGGTGGTTGGCTACGTGGACACCGAGTCCGCCGAATGCGTCGCGGTCCGCGCCGACCCCATCGCCTACACCGTTGCGGTAACGATCGAGGCGTTCGTGCGCGCGCATGGTCACTACCCGAGCCAGTGCGCGGTGTCGGACGGCCATCTTTATCACTCGCGCGAGGACATTCTGGAGTTCGTGAGGCAGTTTCACCTCGACGGCTTTGCGCTGCACATCCACGTGATTGGCGACCGTGCGGTCCGCACCGCGCTCGACGCGCTCGAAGCCGCCCGTGTTGCAGGCGGTCCGGACCTGGGACGCGACGGTCTGGCGCATCTGCAACTTGCGAGCCCCGAGGACGTCGACCGCATCGGCCGCGACCACGTCTACGTCGCATTCACCTACGCGTGGGCGTACATCGAGCCCTCCTACGACCTCATGGTCACGCCTTTCCTCGGCAAGGTCTCGGGTGGAACCAGCGCCGACCTGCATCCGGCCGGCAGCTACTACGACGCGAACGCGTATCCGGTGCGCGGCGTGCGCGACGCCGGGGGGATCGTGGTCGGCGGCTCCGATGCGCCGGTCGATACGCGCGATCCGCGGCCGTTCATCAACATGGCCAAGGCAGTGAGCCGGCATCTGCGCGGCGAGCCACCGCTCAACCCCTCGCAAAGCATTTCGATCCGCGATGCGATCGATTCCTACACGATCAGCGGAGCGCGATTTCTTGGGTGGGGCACCGAGACGGGTTCGCTCGAGTCAGGGAAATCTGCAGATTTCATCGTTCTCGACCGCGACATCGTGGCGCTCGGCGACCGCGGGCGGACGGTCGATATCGAAGGGACCCGGGTGCTCGAGACCTGGTTCATGGGTCGGCGCGTGTACGCGGAAAAGCGACACTGACAGCCGAGCTCTCCGGCGGCGGGGCCGCAAATTGATCGGCTGACTGACTCCGGGACGCGACATATTTCGGCCCCTGCCGGGCCCGGTCGGGCGGTGCGGACGCGCTAGACTAGCGGCGGGGGTATCGCGTTGACCCAACGAATAGACCAGGTGCCGCGCGGCGGGCTTGCGAATTGGCTGCGCGCGGCGTGGTCCGACGAACTCGCGCGCCGCTGGAGCACGCTGCTGGTGGCGGGGCTCTGGATCTATGCCGCTGGCCTGACCGGGTGGCTGGCGCGCCTCTGGCTTTCCGGGCTCACGGGCGACGTTCCCGCGTGGACGTTGATGCTGCCGCCGCAGTTCGCGACCGCGATTGCGATCTGGGCGCTGCTGGCGGACGCGCGACTCAAGCGCGCGCGCCGGATCGGCTGGTGGCTCCTGCTGGCCGCGACGATCGTCGACATTCTCGCGGTCGTCGACTGGCGCTACGTCATTTCCGTGACGGGCCAGCCCTTCGGCACCTGGGCCGACGTCCTCTACATGCTGAACTACGGACTGGTGGCCGCTGCCATATCCTCGTTCTTCATCAGTTGCGGCGGTTCCTTCGCGCGGCCGCGCGTCTGGATCGATGCGGCGACGCTCATGCTCGGCGCAGTCGCCGCGCTGCTGCCGTTCCTGTTTCGCCCGCTTCTCGATCCGCTCGCGACTTTCCACGCGAGTGTCGCCGCAACGCTGGGGTACTCCGTCGGCATCGGCGTGACCGGTACTCTGGCGCTGCTGCTGTTCACGCAGGTCATGGACTGGCGCCGCAACCGCGCGATGTTGCTCATTCTGCTCGGCATTGCTGCGGACGTCGGTACCGATATCCTGAGCGTCGCCGCGAACGTGCGCGGCCATTTCCAGCTCGGCAACCTCGATGATCTCGGCTACTGCTGGTTCTACGTCTGGATCGCGAGTGCCGCGCTGGTCGAACGCCGCCGCGGGAGCATCGCGGATCCGACGGCGGCGGCTGAGGGCAACGTCTATAGCTTCCTGCCGGTGGTCGCAATCCTGTTGTCGATTGCGATTTTGATGGGCGTCGGAGCGTGGCGGACGGATTTCAGTCTGCTCACGGCCGCGGTGTTGCTGACCGTGGGCGGCGCCCTGCTGATCGCGCGCCAGCTCGGCGTACGTTACGAGATGCGTCGCCTGAGCGCGGCGCTCGCAATGCGGGCCGCGGATGCGCGACTGACGGAGCTCGTGCGACGTTCCGCGGACATGATTGCGGTCGTTGGCGCCGACGGTGTCCTCTCCTACGTGAGCCCCGCAGCGGGCGCTATCCTGGGACAAGCTCCGGAAAAGCTCGTGGGTCTCGATGCCAAGACATTGCTGGGCGAGGCGAACGAGGGACGACTCTGGGCCGTGCTGAACGACACGCGGCGTCGGCCCGCGGATCCGCTAGAGCTCGAGTTCAGCGTCGAGCGCCTGCCGGGAAAGCCGCGGACCGTGCTTCTCACGAGCAGCAACGAGCTCGCGAATCCGCTGATCAACGGGCTCGTGCTGACGGCCCGCGACGTGACCGAACAACGCGCGACCGAACGCGAGGTCCTTGAAATCGCGAGCCGGGAACGACAGCGCTTGTCTGGGGAGGTCCACGAAGGCATCGGCCAGGACTTGACCGGCATTTCGCTAATGCTCAAGAGCCTGTCGACTGCACCCGAGAGCGACTCGCGCGCGGTGCGTCACGCGCTTGGTCCGATCGTCGACGAGGTCAACCGGACGGTCGGCTCGGTGCGCGCCCTCGCGCGGGGTTTGTCGCCGCTTGGCGTGGTTCGCGGATCGCTCGTGTCTGCGCTGCGCTCCCTCGCCGCCGACGTTGAGGATCGGCAACGGATTCCGGTTCGTCTGCGTTGCGAGGCGACGACCATCGAAGGCACCGCTGCCGCGGAGCATCTTTACTACATAGCCCACGAGGCGATATCGAGAGCCGTGCGGCGCCGTCACTGCACGCGCGTCGACGTGGAGCTGCGCGCCGCGAACGCCGCCACGATTCTTTCGGTTTCGGACGATGCGCTCGGCGGATCGGCCGACGAAGAAGCGGCCGACGAGCTGCCGCACCGGCTGATGGGCTACCGCGCGCGACTCATCGGCGGCACGCTGCGTATCGTCAGGCGCGTGGACGCCGGCAGCCACGTCGAGGTGACCGTTCCCGCGCTCGCCTCACCGCCTCCGATCTAGTAGGGTTCGTGCGTCGCGCCACGAGTGCTGTGCGGCGTGCACGGCTGGCGGCGCGTTCGGGCGCGACCGTCGGAGTCGAACGGTCCACCGGACGGGGTATCCATTGAGCAGCATCCCCGAGACTCCGTCTCCGGCGCCCGCGGGCCTGGCGCACCCGCCGGGTCGCCTGTGGCGGCGCCAGGCAGCCACGGTCGCGCTCCTCTTCACGGGATACGCCGCGTACTATTTCTGCCGGGCCGATTTCGCGGTGGCAACGCCGCTACTCGCGGACGAGCTGACCGCCGGGGGAATGGCGACCAAGGATGCGCTCATCCGCCTCGGCGATGTCTCCTCCCTCGGCGTCGCCGCCTATGCGCTTGGCAAGATGTTCCTCGGCGGGCTCGGTGACTTCTGGGGCGGGCGTCGCAGCTTCCTGATCGGCCTCGGCGGTGCGACGGCATTTACGCTTATATTCGCCTCCGGGGGAATGCTGCCCCTCTTTACGATTGCCTGGATCGGCAACCGGCTGACGCAGTCTATTGGCTGGGCCGGGCTCCTCAAGGTCTGTTCGCGCTGGTTCGACTTTTCTTCCTACGCGAAGATCGTCGGCTTCCTCAGCCTGAGTTACCTGATCGGCGACGTCGTCGCGCGCCACTCAATGGGCGTGCTGATCGAGCACGGCTACGGATGGCGTGCCCTCTTTTGTTTCGCTGCCGCGGTCGCGGGGCTGCTGCTAGTGCTCAATCTGCTCTTCCTGCGCGAGTCGCGAGTCGAAGCGGGATACAGCGAGGCCAAGGTCAACCCCGCGAACCTCTTTGCAGACTCGGAAGGGCGTCCGCGCTCCGTGCGCGCGCTGCTGATGCCGTTGCTGCGCAGCAAAGCCTTCGTGCTGGTCTGCCTCTTGTCGTTCGGTTGCACCGTCGTGCGCGAGACTTTCAACGCGTGGACGCCTCTCTACCTGCACAGCTTCGTCGGCTACTCGCAAGGGCGCGCCGCGAGTCTGAGTGCTGTCTTCCCGTTGCTCGGCGCCGCGTCGGTGCTCGCGACGGGCTGGCTGGCCGACCGGATCGGCGCCAATCGCCGGGCACTGCCACTCCTCGTAGGCCTTATCGCAACGGCCGTGTCGCTCGCGATGCTGACGACCGTGCGCTCGGGAATAGACAACGCGTCCGCGGCACTGACGCTGATCGGAGTGGTCGCGTTTTGCCTGTTGGGGCCCTATTCTTACCTTGGCGGTGCGTTCGCCCTCGACTTCGGCGGCAAGCAGGCGGGCGCGATGTCTTCCGGCATCATCGACGGTGTCGGGTATCTCGGCGGCATCCTTGCCGGGGACACGGTCGCGCGGATCGCGGGCGCATTCGGTTGGCGGGGCGTCTTCATCGCGCTCGCGATCGTGAGCATGGTTTCCGCAATGGCGGCCGCGAGCCTGTTCATTGTTCAACGACGACAAGTGGTGTGAGGTAACGCGTGAGCACGATGCCGGGGGGCGATCTCAAGACGTTTTCATTCACGCCGGAGTCCTTGCGCATCGAGTGGCAGGGCGGCGAGCGGTCGGAATACGCGAGCCTGTGGCTGCGCGACAACCGTCCCGTCGACCGGGACGTGCAGAGCGGACAACGCCTCGTCGACGTCGTCGATCTGCCTGCGGCTCCCAGGATCCGCGCCGTAGCGGCGGCCGGTGACTCGGTCACGGTCGAATGGGGCGATGAACAGGTGCCAGCGTCCTTCGACATTCGCTGGCTTCGCGAGCACTCGCCCGGTGGCGGCCACCGCCCGCCCGAGTTGTCGATCACCTTCTGGCTCGAAGGCGCGACGCTGGAGGCGTCGCGGGATCTTGCGTGGCTCTCGCTGCCCGTATTCCGTTCGGATTCGACCCGCCGGCTCGCGTGGATGACGCGTCTCGTGCAGGAGGGCATCGCGTTCGTCAGCGAGGTGCCATCGACCGAGCACGCAATTCTCGATGCCGTCGCGCCGCTCGGCCTCGTCATGGATACAAACTACGGACGTGTGTTCGACGTGCGCTCGGTGCCGCAGCCGGAAAATCTGGCGTACTCCGATCGCGGGCTCGGCCTGCACACAGACAACCCGTATCGGGATCCGGTCCCGGGGTTCCAGGCGCTGCATTGCCTCATCGCGTCGCGGGAAGGGGGCGAGAACATATTCGCCGACGGTTTCGCGATCGCGGAGCACCTACGCAGGACCGATCCGAAGTCGTTCGCGACACTGACCGAGACTCCGGTCCTGTTTCGCTACCGATCGAAGGACGCGGAACTCTTCTCCGAGAAGCCGCTGATCCAGTTGTCGACGCGCGGAGATGTGCGGGCGGTGCACTACAACAACCGCTCGATCGCGCCGCTGCAGCTCGCACCCAACACCGTCGCTGCGTTCTACGCGGCCTACCGCGGATTTGCGCTGCTGCTTCGGGAGCCGCGTTTCCAGGTGCACACGAAGCTGCACGATGGCGACCTGGTCGTGTTCGATAACCGCCGCACCTTGCACGGCCGGACCGGCTTTTCGTCCGCCCGCTTCGGGCGTCACCTGCAGGGTTGCTACCTGACGCGTGACAGCGTGTTGAGCGAAACAGCGTTGCTTCGGCGCCGCGTAGAACGGGATCGCGCCCGATGAATGTCACCGACGAGGTGGTCGCACTGTTCGCCGGCCGGGGCGGCGGCGCGTATTTTGGCGAGCGAGTGTCGATGCTGGAGCACATGCTGCAGGCCGCGCACTTTGCCGAGCAGGAACGCGCGCCAGCGCACCTGGTCGTCGCGGCGCTGCTTCACGACGTCGGCCACCTGGTCGAAACAGTCCCCGATGACATCGCCGACTGGCACGAGGACGCTAAGCACGAGGAAGTCGGCGGTGCGTGGCTGGCGCGGCGATTCGGGCCCGACGTCAGCGATCCCGTGCGCCTGCACGTCCCCGCCAAGCGCTACCTGTGTGCAACCGAGCCGTCGTACTTCGCGCAGCTGAGTCCGGCTTCCGTGATCACCCTCAAACTGCAGGGCGGGCCAATGAGTACGGCCGAGATTGGCGCTTTTGAGCTCGAGCCCCACCACAGCGAAGCCGTGCGCGTACGAAAATGGGACGATCGCGGTAAGGTCTTGAATCTCAGCACCCGTGGACTGACCGAATATCGATCGCTCATCGAAGCTGTGGCGACTCGGCCCCGCTGACAGGCGCGCGGCAGCCCGATTCGGCGAACAGGGGAGGGGGTAGCTTCGTGGTAGTGAAACTCGATCAGCCGAGCGCGGCCGGGGAATACGACGCCTCGATGCAGGCGCTGTTGCAGATCGTGTGGGGCGAGGGGTTCCTGTCGCCCGGCGGTCCCGAGGAGATCGCACGGCTCCTGGAGGGTACGGACATCGGCGGCTGTTCGGTCCTCGACATCGGCTGTGGCCTCGGCGCGGTCGATCAGCTGCTCGTCACGCGCCACGGTGCGGGGGCGGTCGTCGGCATCGACATCGACCCTGACCTGCTCGCGCAACTGCACTCGCGAATCGAGGCCGCGGGCCTGTCAGACCGCATCCGTGGGCAGCGCGTCGAACCCGGGCCTCTGCCGTTCGCGGACGCGAGTTTCGAAGTCGTCTTTTCCAAGGATTCGCTCGTGCAGATTCCGGACAAGGTCGGGCTTTTCGCCGAAGTGCACCGAGTGCTCAAGCCTGGCGGGCGGTTCATCGCGAGCGATTGGTTGCGAGGCGGGGAGGGTGCGTACTCGGCGGCGATGCTGGAATTCTTTCGGCTCGAGGGAATCGCGTACAACATGGCGACGCTGGGTGCGAGCGCGCAGGCGCTCCAGGCCGCGGGCTTCGCGGACGTCGAGGTGCGCGATCGCAATGCCTGGTATCTCGCACTTGCCGAGCGCGAGGTCGCTGCGATCGAGGGTCCGTGGAAGCCGCTCATCACGCGGCAGATCGGGCAGGAACGGGCCGAGCATTTCATCGCGAACTGGCGCCAGCTTGTTGTGGTGCTGCGTGCCGGGGAGCTGCGGCCGGGCCACCTCAAAGCCGTGAAGAGAGTGAATTGAACATCGCATCCGGACGGGAACAACCGTGACGGACGCGCGTTTGGCGCCGATCGGCGTCTTCGATTCTGGCGTCGGTGGCCTATCGGTGCTCGACGAAATTCGCCGCCTGCTGCCGAACGAGTCGCTGCTGTACGTCGCCGATTCGGGGTTCGCTCCGTACGGCGAGCGCGGCACCCCTTATATAGAGCAGCGTTGCGCGGCTATTGCCGATTTCCTGGTCGGGGCGGGGGCGAAGACGATCGTCATCGCCTGCAACACGGCGACCGCGGCGCTAGCGCCGGCGCTGCGCGAGCGGATCGCTGTGCCCGTCGTTGCAATCGAGCCGGCGGTGAAGCCCGCTGCCGGGGCATCCCGCTCCGGAGTCGTCGGCGTGCTCGCGACCCAGCAGACCCTCGCCAGCGAGCGGTTCACGCGCCTGGTCGGCGCGCATGCCGCGGGCGTGGAAATTGTCTCCGAGGCGTGCCCCGACCTCGTCAGCCTGGTCGAGCGTGGCGTAACGTCCGGAATCGAAGCCGAATCCATGGTCGCAGCACACGTCGCCCGGCTCCGCGAGCGGCGCGCCGACACGATCGTCCTTGGCTGCACGCACTTTCATTTCCTGCGCGGGCTCGTGGAAAAAGCGGCCGGGCCGGACGTTCGCGTGATTGATCCCGGACACGCCGTCGCGCTCGAGGTGCGCCGCCGGTTGGCGGCGCGCGAACTGCTCAGTGACCAGCCGCGCAACGGCATGGATCGGATCTGGACGACCGGCGACGTCGCGGCCGGCAACGTCGTCATCGGAAAGTTGTGGCCGTGGCCCCGGGAGCTCGCACCGCTGCCCGCCGCGTACTGCATGCCGCCAGCCGCATGAGTGGGGCGTTCTTTGTCACGAGACTAAAAAATTATTGTTTATAATCAATAGGTTATATTGTATTCTACGCATAATGATTCTTATGTTAAATGATAAGTTAGCAGCTCCTTAGGGCCGGATGTGGCATGGCAGGGATCGTGAGACTGACGCACGATTTCCGAGATTTGCCGCTTAAATGAAATCACCGACGTACGTTGCAGTAGTGGCGGACGCGGAGGCGAACCAATGAGCATCAACGATTTACCGGCGATTATGGGAACAGTTCTGATTGTTGCTGGGCTCGCCTTAGTGGGCGTTTCCACATGGTCCCGCGCCGATGGGAGTGAAAAGACCACTCAGGCCGGGGCACTCATCATTGTGGTCGGCGCATTCCTCTTGGGGCTGTCGATATTCGCGTCGCACGGAAAATAGCACTCAAATTAGGACACTACCGCCGCCTGTCGAGCGTGACGCGCGCTCGCCGGTCAGCGACGAAACATTCGCAAATGTCGCTGCGCCGCCGCTGGCCAGCGTGAACGGCACTCTATCGTCCCGAGTCCGTTCGAGGGCACGGCGATCGCATACAGCGTCGACAAGTGCCTTCACCACCTCGCCGGCGAAATGCGGGCGGCTAGCTTACGCCCACCGCCGGAAGCTGCTGAGCCCCTATCGCGGCGGCTGCCGTGCCGCTGAGCGTCGTTTGGCGGGGTAGCTCGCGGCCAGCCCTTCGGGCCTGTCAGTCGCGATCCAAGTCACTGTGCTGCAACAGGCTCCTGCTAGCGTTTCAGATATTGGTGGACGATGTCGATCAGCTCTTCGGCGGCGGCCGCGCGCGGATCGGTCGAGGACGATTTGGCGTCGACCATGTGTTCCCGGATGTGATCCTCGATGACTTCCGCGATGAAGCCATCGAGCGCTCCCCGGCACGACGTGGCCTGCTGCAGTACGCCTGCGCATTCCTCGTCCGTTTCAACGGCTCGCTCGATCGCGGAAATCTGACCGCGCAAGCGCCGGAGTCGATTCAGCAGTTTCGACTTCTCGTTAGCGACGTGACGCAACGGGGCCGTCTCCCTTGAACATATAGGGGGGTATAGTATATCTTCCGAGGCTCGAAAGCTCGTCGGCTCGCCGTGCTCGATGGCAATCCGACCGAGCCGCCCGGGAGCCACGACCGCCCTCGCCTTCTTGCCACCGGACATCCCATGTCTTCGAGACGGCCGACGTCGCCCTTCGCAGGGCGACAGATCCCTGACCGTGCTGACGGCGCGCTCGCGTGCGCGCGTGCGCGGGGGGCGGCTATTTGGGCGGTCATCGGGGCGCTCCAGAGCCCGCTCGCGGCGTTCGCGGCCGAGGCGCCCGTCACTAGTGACGAAAGCTTCGCCGTCCACGGGCAGTTCACTTATGTCGAGCAGGAGACCGGCTCGTTCAATGCTCCTTACCGCGGCGCGAATAGCCTGAGCCCCGACAGCGGCAGGGAGACCATCGACGCTACCCTCTACGTCGGACGGAAGCTGTGGCAGGACGCCGAGGCGTGGGTGAACATCGAGGTCGACCAGGGCTTTGGGCTCGACAATACGCTTGGCGCGGCGGGCTTCCCGAGCGGCGAGGCCTACAAGGTCGGGAAGACCGAGCCGTACCTGCGCCTCTCGCGTACGTTCGTGCGCCAGACGTTCAACATCGGTGGCACGCGCGAGACCGCCGAACCTGCGCAGAACCAGCTTGCGTCCTCCTACAGCGCCGATCGCGTCGTGCTGACGGCCGGCAAGTTTGGCGTCGGCGATGTGTTCGACACGAACCAGTTTGCGCACGACCCGCGCGGCGACTTTCTCAACTGGTCGGCGCTCGATGCTTCGACGTTCGACTATGCCGCCGATGCGTGGGGCTACACGGTCGGAGTGGCAGCCGAGTGGTACACCGGTCCGTGGACGTTTCGCGCCGGCGCCTTCGACCTCTCCGACGTCCCCAACAGCCCGCGGCTCGAGCCGGGAGCGGATGAATTCCAACTCGTTGTCGAGGTCGAAAGGCGCTTCGAGCTTGCGGGTCACCCGAGTCGGGTGCTGGCGACGGCTTACGACAGCCGCGGCCGCATGGGACTGCTCACCGACGCGGTCAACTTGAGTGAAGCGACGGGCAATCCCGTGGACGTCGCGGCCGTGCGGCACACCCGCAACAGGACGGGCGTCCACGTCAGCCTTGAGGAACAGCTTTCCGAAGACCTCGGCGCCTTCGCGCGCGCCGGCGGCGCGTCCGGGAATGTCGAGGTTTACGAATTCACCGACGCGGACCGGACCCTGGAACTGGGCCTTTCGCTCAAGGGCGCGCGTTGGGGTCGGGCGGACGATCGGGTGGCGATTGCCGGGGTGGTCAATGAGGTGTCCGCGGCGCGCCAGCAATACCTCGATGCGGGCGGTCTCGGGCTATTGATTGGTGACGGTCGGCTTCCCCACCCGGGGCCCGAGCGGATTCTCGAGACCTACTACGACTTCAACGTCTACTCGAGCGTGCACGTCACGCTCGACTACCAGCGGATCGTCAATCCAGCCTACAACCGCGACCGCGGTCCGGCGTCGGTATTCGCGATCCGCCTGCACGCGCAATTCTGAGGCGACGACGGAGGCCGGTCGATTCCGTGCACCCGGCGAGCTAGGATGCGAAATGAACGGCCCCAGCCAATCGGCGGTGAGTCGCCGCGCACGGCCGATCGGTGCCGAAGCGGTCGTCTCCCCCGGGCGTCGGCGTCTCGCCGCCAGGCGCGCGGGCGCGTGACGTCGGGTCCCGTCCTTGCGCCGACTCCTACGCTCGCCGAACTCGCCAGGCGAGCCGAAGCGGTCGGGCTCGCGGTACGCGGCGCATTCCATCCGACGGACGACGAAGAGATCCTTCGGCCAATAGGGGTGCGAGCCGGCACCGTCGTGCTACTCGGCTTCACCGGCAGCGTGCAGTGGGCGAACTTCGCAGGCTCCGCGGAGGCCGCCGACGGTCTGCCCGATCCGCTGGACCGTTGGTCGCAGCGAGTAACTGGCGCGCTCGCCGCTGACATCGGCGCACTTGCCATCTATCCCGGAGGCGCGCCGCGTCTGTCGTTCCAGCGGCTGGCTGCTCGATGCGAGGCCGTGCACCAGAGTCCCATCGGGCTCCTGATCCACGAGCGCTGGGGTCTTTGGCATGCCTACCGGGGTGCGTTGCTGCTGTCGGGCAAGGTGGAGCTGAGCCCGCTCGACCGCGCCGCGCATCCCTGCTCCGCGTGCCGCGCGCAGCCGTGTCTGACGTCGTGTCCGGTCGCCGCATTTGGAGCTGACGGATTCAATCTCGCAGCTTGCGCAGCACACGTGGCGGGCGCGGCCGGTTCAGAGTGCCGAGATCGCGGTTGCCTGGCTCGTAGGGCCTGCCCCGTCGGCGCGGAATTCCGGTACGTCGACGAACAGGCCAAATTTCACACCGCGGCGTTTCTGCGTTCGGTCGCGCTGACGTCGGCAACCGAAGCGTCGCGGCTGTGAGGGAACGAGCTGGCGGGTGCTCCGTGGACGCGGCGGCACCGGCCAAGCCGACCGACCCCCGCGAACGCGCGAGGCGTCGCGGGGCCGGAGACGCTTACCGATAGACGCGGACGCCGACGACCGGAACCGGAGCGACCACCGCGACGGCCGGCCGCACGTAGACACGGCGCTCGCCGTACGGTACGACGACGCATCCACCCAACGTCAGGGCCAAGACGATCAGGGAACCAATTCCGATGCGCTTCATGTTTGCTTCTCCGCCGCACAATTGCGGCATAGGGGTATGAACGCACCGACCGGGATCCGGCTGACGGGCCGCGCCCGGAACCGATTAACTCCGCTTCATCTGCGCGGGGGCCTCCCGAGAGCGTCTCCAAGGGCCTCGGCCGACTGTCAGGCCCGACGGATCTCGCGCAGCCGATGAAGCAAATACGCGAGCAGGAGCGCGGCTGTTGCGACCTCGCCGCAAATGCTCGCGTTCATGCCCGACGAGTGAGCGGAGAACGGTGCGAGCCGGTAATGGGCTAACCCGAGCAAGCCAAGCCCTGCGTACACCGTGAGAATCAGGAGGCCCGCCAGCTGCTTGCCGGACCGGCAGAGCAGGTAACCCAGAACTCCGAGCACCCCCGTGACGGACCACGCCGCCGCCACCTTCGCAATCGAAAGGCTGTGCGGCAGATTGGGGTACGCCTGCAGGTAAACGGCGTTGTGGACGTGATGAAAAAGGCTTGCGCAGCCGTATAGCAGCACGAGCGCCAGCAGCCAGTCGATGCGCTTCATGGAGACCTCGGCCTCGCGTGCCCACGGCTTGAGTGAGGACTACCTCGCTCGCGAGCGCGAATCACCTGGGCCACAGCCAGCCAAATACGCCGGCGCTCAGGAGCGCGTAGACCAATCCGTCGACGGTTCCCTTGAGCGTGGTGGTCCACGCGCGGCGATACCAGATCGACATCTGCCAGAGCGCCAGCGCGTAGCCGACGAAGGCCGTAACCCCGATGAACCGGAACACCTCGAGATAGCGAGCGCCCACCGGCAGGGCACTGCCGGCAACGTACGCGGCGAACACGCCGACCACGCAACAGTACGCAAACCAGCCTCCGAGGCTGCGCCCTATCGACATCATCCCGTTCGGCCACACGGTTACGATCATGACCGGGCCGCGCTTGATCTTTTCCTTGAAAGAGTCGGAGCGCATCTGCTCCGTGCTGTCGGCGCGCGGCACCATATAGTCACCCGGCGGGATCGCCATCGGCCGCAGCGCATCGAGGAACCGGTCTTCGCCCGGGATCTTCGGGTAGTCGCTCTTGTGCCAGGGCGTGCTCATGTGCAGGAGTGAACTCACGACGAACACAAGAACGGCCGCAAGCAGGATCGGCAACCAAAGTTCGTAGATCGGCGTCATCGTTGTCTCCCCAGACAATGTTCTTTTCAAAGTCGCCCACCGGGAAGGCTGCGCTCCTGAAACGGCCGCGTCGGCCCGCGCGTGCCCGCCCTTCACGCCACCTCGAGCTCCGCCGGAGCCGGTCGGCGATCCGATGCTACCCCCTTCAAACGCGCCGGCCTACCGTTGGCCATAACCGGGCTTGGGACGCGCGGCCGGGTGATCAAACATCATTTGCAAATATAGTAAGCACGCTTACTATATCCCCTCCGAGGAATCGAAGGAGCGCGACATGTGGAGCGAAACGCATCAGAGAACATTCGCAGGGCTTAGCCGCGAATCAGTTTGGGCTGTGTGGGAAGACGTCAACAACTGGCATCGCTGGGACCAGGACATCGAGTACGCGCGGACGAACGAACCGTTCCGAGCGGGGGCGCGGCTAGAGCTCAAGCCGAAAGCCGGTCCCAATGTGAAAATAACCGTCGTTCGGGCCGAACGCCTGCGCGGTTATACCGATCTCGCGGTCTTCCCGCTCGCCCGGATGTACGGCATCCACGACATGATGGAAACGCCGGACGGGCTGAGGCTTACGATCACGATCCTTGTCGAAGGGCCGCTCGGCTGGCTGTGGAAGGCGCTGGTCGCAAAAAACGTCGCGGCCGAGGCGCCTGCGCAGATGGAATCGCTCGCCGCCTACATCGCACTCCGCGCTCCGGACCGCGCAGCCGGGGGGGCTCGTGGGTCGGCTCAACACTAGTTTCCGGACCGCGGAAGACAGTCCCGGCTTCATGCTGTGGAAGGCCTCGAATCTCCTGCAGCGGCTGCACGCGGAGTGCCTGCGGCCACTCGGCCTGACGCCGACGCAGTTCTCGTTGATGACCTGCCTCGTGTTCCTCCATCAGGACGGACTGGTTACCCCGTCGCGGATCGCGGGTCATTCCGGAATGGACAAGATGCTGGTGTCCGATCTTGTGAGGGCACTCGAAAGAAAGCGCCTCATTCGCAAGCGACCGAACCCGCAAGACGGTCGTTCCTGGCTGCTCGAGCCTTCGGCGCTCGGAGTCACGATCACCAACTCGGCCGTCAAGGACGTGGAGACGGTGGACGCGCGCTACTTCAAGCGGCTCAGGAAGCTCAACGAATTTCACGACGACCTCCGCGCGCTGGTGGACGGGTCGAACACCTGACCGACGCGGGCCGGCCGCATCGGTCAGTGCTGGTCGAGCGAGGAACCTGTGGAGCCGGCGGATGGATCCTTCAGAATCGTGTCGCTCGGGCCGTACCCCGCGATCTGCACGACTACCTCTTCGGTCTTCGCGCCATCGTAGTGGTACGCGTTGGCCGGATGCATCATGTAGCTGCCGGGCTTCAACGGCACGGTTCGCTCGGGATCGAACGTCGGCCCTTCGCCCGTGTACCACGTTCCCGAGACGACGATCGCGTGGCGATCCTCGGGATGGCGGTGGGGTCGCGTCATGAGCCCCGGCGGAAACTTCACGCGAATTACGTAGAGGCCGACCTTCGAGGGGTCGCCCGCCAGAACCGCGACTTTAAGCCCCCCGTAGCCGGGCTCATCGTGCCACTGGATCTCATCGGGGCGGATCCTGACGAAGCCGAACTCGTCCCCCACAGGCGCAGCGGACGCGAGGACGGTGAGCAGGACAGCGCCGAGGGTGAGTGACAGAATTCGTAGGTGACGTGCTCTCATCGTTCCTCCGAGCTTTTCACAATTTTGGCACGCTTCCGTCAGCGTGGACATGGCGGCGCGGAGACCGACCCGCCACCCTCCCCTGCAGAGGACGCTGCGCCCGCGTATCCTTGCGCGGCCGCCTCAACGCCGCGCACGCACGGTGCGACGTGACTTTCCACGGAGCCAGCACATGCCGATCACCGACGTGACCGAAACACTGGACCCGGCCGACTGGGAGGCGATGCGAGCACTCGCGCACCGCGCGGTCGACGACGGGTTCAACTGGCTGCAGACGGTCCGCGACCGTCCCGCCTGGCAGCCGACGCCGGACAAGGTCATCGCCGAATTCCACCGGCCCTTGCCGCAGGAACCGCAGGGAGCGGAGAGCGCGTACCAGGATTTCGTGGACCTCGTGCTCCCTTACCCGCTCGGCAACGTGCACCCGAGGTTCTGGGCGTGGTACATGGGCAACGGCACGCCGCTCGGCGCGATCGGGGATTTTCTCGCCGCGATCGTCAATCCCAACATGGGCGGAGGCAATCACGTCGCCAACCATGTCGAAAGCCAGGTCGTCGACTGGTGCAAGGAGATCGTGGGTCTGCCGCTCGACTCCGGAGGCCTTCTGGTCAGCGGCGGCTCGACCGCGAACCTCGTCGGCCTCACGGTCGCCCGCAACACGGCTACCGCGGCTGACGTGCGTGTCGCGGGCGTGCGTGGGTTGCCCGCGCCGCTCGTTTTCTATGCCTCGGTCGAAGCGCACAGCTGCATGCAGAAATCGCTCGAACTGCTCGGGCTCGGCAGCGGCGCGCTGCGCAAGGTTGCCGTCAACGCCGAATACCAGATCGACCTAAACGCCCTTGAATCCGTCATCGGCGCCGACCGCGCGGCGGGCCTCGTGCCCGCGTGTGTCGTTGGCAATGCCGGCACTATCAACACCGGAGCGGTCGACGACCTGGCCGCGCTGGCGCGAATCTGCGAGCGACACAAGCTCTGGTTCCACGTCGACGGCGCCATCGGCGCGGTCGTCGCACTCGCGCCCAAACATCGCCACCTTGTTGCCGGGATCGAGGAGGCAGATTCGGTCGCGCTCGACCTGCACAAGTGGCTGCACGTGCCCTTCGAGGCGGGTTGCGCCCTGGTTCGCGACCGCGGCGCACAGCGCGCGACGTTTTCTCTCACTCCCGAATATTTGCAGCATGCCGCGCGCGGCTTGGCGAGCGGACCAATCTGGTTCAGCGAATTCGGTCCGCAGCTCTCGCGCGGCTTCAGGGCGCTCAAGGTCTGGCTGTCGTTCAAGGAACATGGGCTCGCCAAGTTCGGCCGCCTGATTGACCAGAATATTGCGCAGGCACACGAACTCGCTGCGCTCGTGCGCGCCGAGCCGACTCTCGAATTGATGGCTCCCGTAGTGCTCAACATCGTCTGTTTTCGCTACCACCCCGCGGGAGTCGCGGATCCGGAGCTGAGTGCGCTCAACCAGGAACTGCTGATCCGGCTGCACGAGAGCGGAATCGCGGCGCCGTCCTACACGACGCTGAACGGACAGTATTGCCTGCGCGCAGCGCTCCCGAATCACCGCACGCAGTCGTCGGACCTCAGAATCCTGACGGACGCCGTCGTCCGAATCGGGCGGGAGCTGAGCGGACCGCGCACCTGAGCCGCATGCCGGCGTACGCCGACGGGGCCCTGCCAACGGCCGGCTAGCGCCCGCTACCCGGCGGGTGGTGTGCTGCGTCGTACGCCTGGATGTCGGCGGCACCCACGTTTTCAGCCTTCCAGATCATCGCCCGGTGGATGCGATTCCAGCCGCTCGGGTGGTCAAAGAAAACGAATTCCTCGACCGGGCCAGGCTGCATCTTGCGGTACTCCGACAGGTGCAGCGCGGCCTGCGCGAATCCATCGGGCTGGCGCGCAGCGTTGAGGCCGAAAATGTCTGCCTCGATCTCCATGGCCCGGCTGATCGTGTTGAGCACCGGCGTCAGCGCGAACATGTAGACGCTGAACAACGCCACCAGGAGCGGCAGTCCCGTGACATCCGTAACCCCCCGGATTCCCCAGCGCGACGCATGTCGCGCCGATATCCGCTCGAATGACCAGGACAGAAACGCAAAGCCGAACAGAACAATCAGCGCCACGAACGCAAAGCCCTTGTACTCGTGGTTGAGTACGTAATGGCCCATCTCGTGGCCGAGCGCCGCCGTCACTTCCTCGGGCGCGGCGCGTTCCATCAGATTGTCATTGATGCTGATTTGCGCGCTACCCCCGAAGCCACTCACGTGCGCACTCATCTTCGTCGTCTGCTTCGACTCGTCGAACTCGTATACGTTCGTGACCGGGATCTCGTTGGCCCGCGCAAGCGATAGGATCTGCTGCTTGAGGCGGCTTTCCGGGAGCGGGTAGAACTTGTTGAAAACGGGTTCGAGGTAGGTAGGGCCGATGTAGGACCCGGCCATGAAGCACGCCAACACGACGCCGGCGCCCCAGATCCACCAGCTCTTTCCGGCCTTGCGGACAACGGCGTAGATGATGACCAGCGCTAGCGATCCCAGGGTCACGCCAAGCAGCAGCGCCTTGAACTGCTCGCCGAGCCAGCCGAGGAGGCTCAGGTTCGACATCCCGTACTGGTGCTCGCGGAAGTAGCCCTCGTACGCCGCCCAGGGCAGCAGGATGAGCGTCGATAGGACGAAGTACTGGACCGAGTAGAGGGCAGTCTGCAGCCATTTGAACCGGGTGGTTCGCTCAGCCCAGTCCCGCATGCGCGCCGACAGCCTGGTGCGCAGCAGCAGCCACGCGGCGAATACAGTCGCGATCGCGTCCCACAGGATGAGCCAGTAGCCGCCCTCGAAGTACGCATTCGAGCGCGCGACGGCCTGGGGGGTCATCGTAGCCATGTAGGCGGCGGTGGCGGCATCGGCGTCGAAGGCAGCGGCGCCTGGCGCGGCGGCGTCGACAACCACGGGAGCGGCAGGCTCGGCCCACGCCTGCGACATTGCCGCGGCCAATAGCAACGCGGCCAACAGGACGAGTGTGCGAAAGCTCATTCGTGTCTCCCCTTATTTCGTTTTGTGCGCCGGTGTGCCCGTCCGCGCGTGGTGCGCATTGTAGACGCGATTGGGCGAGGCTCGCGATGGCAGGCGACGAACCGAGGCGTTCCTGCGACGGTAACGCGCCGCTAGTCAGCGCTCGCGGGATGACGATGCGGGGGCGAAAGCGGGCGGCGTATCCCCACCGGCCCAGCTGCATGCGATGAGCGCGAGCGAGGCTCCAAGTGCGGGCTTCACGGCAGAACCGTGAAGCCGAAGCTTTCGAAGACGACTTTCGCGGGCGCCGCACGCAGGAAGTCGTTGAAGCGCGCGGTGTCCTTCGATGCGTTCGCTGTAAGCGCAACCGGGTAGACGATCGGGGCGTGGGAACTTTCCGGAAACAGGTCCACGATGCGGACCTGCGGATCAATCTTCGCGTCGGTCTCGTAGACGATACCGAGCGGCACTTCGCCACGGGCGACGAACATCAGGGCACTGCGGACGTTCTCCGCACGGACCAGCCGGTCCGAAATCTCGCCCCAGACGCCGAGCGAGGTCAGTGCCTCGCGCGCGTATCGACCCACTGGGACCGACTCGGGGTCCCCGGTCGCGAGCCGTTGGTCGCCGAGAGCCGCGCGCAGCGCGACGTGAGGGGCGATCCTGAGCGTAAGTTTGCTGTCGGCCGGTGCGACCAGCGCCAGCCGGTTGCCGAGCAAGTTGTGCCGGCTGGCCCGCTGGATGAGGCCGCGCCGCTCGAGATAGTCCATCCACTCGACGTCCGCGGACACGAAAATATCGGCGGGCGAACCGGCTTCGATCTGGCGGGCGAGCGCGGAACTCGCGGCGAAGGAGAGCTTGACTGGAATTCCCGTGTCCTTGGTGAAGTCGGCGCCCAGCCGTCGTAGCGAGTCGGTCAGCGAGGCGGCGCCGTACACGGTGATCGACGGCGGCGCATCGGCCGCGCTCGTGGCAGCAAACAAAAAGAGAGCCGCGAGCATGCCGGAAAGTCGTCCGCCGAGCGCCGCGCGTGCTAGTTTTTTCGTTATATCCATCCGAACATATCGTCGGCGAGATCGGCTTGGAGCGCAAGCCCGCCCGCCGCTGGCGGCAACGCCCGATCCACCAAGACCGAGCCCCTGCACGGCGCGTTGTGGCCCCGGCGTGACGCCGGAACCCGCGCACCAAGGGTTTGCGGGATACCGGCGACGGGCGCGCCCGGCCGGTCACGGCCGCGCCTTCGCAGCGTTCCGGCGCTGACCGGCGACTTTCGCGGAGAACGCCGGTCGGGCTCTTCACCGAATATCAGCACGCGCCTATTTACGTGCTTTCGCGAGCGCCGCGCGAACTCCCGCCCCATAGGCGCCGTCGGCGCGCGCAAAATGCGCGAGTTGCCGTTCGCGGATCTCGGTCGACACGCCAGCCATGGCGCCCGCGATGTTGTGGACCAGGTTGCCCTGCTGCGACGCCGACAGGATCCGATAGAGATTGCCGGCCTGCGTGACATCGTCGTCCGTCGCGCGGGAATCGTATCGCCCTGCAACTCCGTCGAGGGTCCAGCCCGGGTCGCCGTGACCGAATCCGCGCGGTGACGTCCCTTGCGCGTTCACGGCCGCGTAGTTTGTGGACGCGCCACCGTTTGCAAATGCCATGGCGCCATCGCGCTGCTGGTGATGAACCGGGCAGCGAGGCCTGTTGACCGGCAACTGCTGATGGTTGGTGCCTACCCTGTAAAGCTGCGCGTCGTGATACGCGAAGAGCCGGCCCTGCAGCATCTTGTCGGGACTAAGGCCGAGCCCGGGAACGACGTTCGCGGGAGAGAACGCCACCTGTTCTACGTCGCCGTGGTAGTTGTCCGGGTTCCGATTTAGTTCCAGTTGTCCGACGGGGAGCCGCGGAAAATCGGCGTGTGGCCAGACCTTGGTGAGATCGAACGCACTCCAGTTCGTGCGAGTTTCCCACGCCAGGCGCTCTTCCTCACGCATGACCTGCACCGAGACGTTCCACCGCGGGAACTCTCCGCGGGCGATCGCCGCGAACAGGTCCCGCTGCGCGTAATCCGGATCCGCACCGGCGAGACGAACAGCCTCCGCCGCCGACAGATTCTTGACGCCCTGCTGGGTTTTCAAGTGCCACTTCACCCACACACGCTCGCCGCGCGCGCTGATCAGGCTGAAGGTGTGACCTCCGAACCCATCCATATGGCGGTAGCCGTCGGGGGTACCGCGATCGGAGAAGAGCATCGTGACCTGATGCAGCGATTCGGGAGCGCGCGACCAGAAGTCCCACATCATCCTCGGCGACTTCAGATTGGTCTGCGGGTCGCGCTTCTGGGTGTGCACGAAATCCGGAAACTTGATCGGGTCCTTGATGAAGAACATCGGCGTGTTATTGCCGACAAGATCCCAGTTGCCCTCGTCCGTGTAGAAGCGGACGGCGAAGCCACGCGGATCGCGCTCGGTGTCCGCCGAGCCCCGCTCGCCGCCGACCGTCGAAAAGCGCGCGAAGGTCGGAGTCTGCTTGCCGACTGCGCCGAAGAGACCGGCCTTGGTATAGGCCGAGATATCGTGGGTGACAGTGAAGATGCCGAAGGCGCCGGAGCCTTTGGCGTGAACGACGCGTTCGGGAATCCGCTCGCGATTGAAATGCTGGAGCTTCTCGATCAGGTGCGCGTCCTGAAGGAGCAGGGGGCCCGTGCGACCCGCGCTCAGGCTGTTCTGGTTGTCGGCAACCGGGATACCCGAGGCTGTCGTCAGTTGCGTCGCCTTGTCGTCCATTGATGTTCTCCGCGGTTGGTAGTGGCAGGTGCCGATCGCGCATGCCGCGCGGTGAGGCTTACTGTGGCGAGCGACGACTGATAGATCCAATCGAAAGATCTTCTAGTAGCGATAGGTCCTGGCTATTGATACGACCGACAAACGGTGTCTCGCCGGCGACGGCGCCGCCGTTGCACCGGGACTCGACGCCCGGGCCTCGCACTGGCCGCATTCTCGCGAGGCTCCGGTGAACCGGGTCGCCTCCGAAGCGGACTCCGTAGCTGTTGACGGCGTCGCCCATGCCCGTCATCGTCACCCGTCCCGGCGGCAGCCCCGCCCGAGCCGCGACGCGGCGTTGGAGGCCGAGTGAAGAAGCAATCGCGCCCGGCGCGGACGCGCGTGAGCCGACGATCCGCCGAGGATGCGGTGCGGACGTTGCTGCGTTGGGCAGGAGAGGATCCCGAGCGCGAGGGGCTCCGCGACACACCCAAGCGCGTCGTGGACGCCTACGGCGACTGGTTCTCCGGCTACGCCATCGACCCGGCGGCGTACTTGCGGCGCACCTTCGAAGAGGTTGCGGGGTACGACGAGCTGATCGTGCTCCGCAACATCGAGTTCGAATCGCACTGCGAACATCACATGGCGCCGATCATCGGCCGCGCTCACGTCGGCTATCTGCCGACGAACAAGATCGTCGGCATCAGCAAGCTTGCCCGCGTCGTCGACGGTTACGGTCGCCGATTCCAGGTGCAGGAGAAACTGACCGCGGAAATCGCGCGTTGCATCAGTGACGTACTTAAGCCCCGCGGTGTCGGCGTCGTGGTCGAGGGTGTGCACCAGTGCATGACGACGCGCGGGGTCCACAAGGCGCGCGTCTCGATGGTCACCAGCAAGATGCTGGGCGTGTTCCGCGAGGACGCGCGGACGCGCGCCGAGTTCTTGCGCTTCGTCGGCATCGAAGGCATGACCTGAGGCCGACAGAAGGCGCGTCCAGCGCAGAGCGTACTCATCGCTCAAGGCCTCCTCGCCCCATACGGTCCCGTTGACCGGCCCGGCGAATTGAGGCAACGTAACGAATCACGGCAAGTTCCCCTCACGGGGATTCAAAGGGAACTCGGGTTAAAGACCCGGGCTGCCCCCGCAACTGTAAGCGGTGTGCCCAGCATCGAAGACCACTGGATCAGTCGGATCCGGGAAGGTGATGCAAGGGGACCCAGCCGCAAGCCAGGAGACCTGCTTGCCGTGGTCGTCCATCGAACAGCCGGGGCGCGCTGTGCGAGCGGGAATACCCGAGAGGCGACGGAGAGTTGGGCCGCGTGTGTGCGCGGGCCTGCGATGCCGTTCCCGTGTCCGGGATATGCTCGCACGCCCGGGAGCCGCGCGGTCCGTGGATCGTCGTCTCAATCGGGAGTGAACTCGTGATCAACCGGACTGGGTCCGTCGCGGCTGCGACGGCATTGTGCTTCGTTTCATTCTTGGCATGGGCGCAGACGCCGAGCGCCCCCTCACCGCAGGGGTCCCTGGAAGATGTCGTCGTCGTCGCCAATCGCATGGCGGAACCGGCTTCGAAGGTCGGCAGTTCTGTAACCGTCATTACGGGCGAGGACATCAAGGCGAGCCAGGCGATCGTCGTGTCCGACCTCCTGGCCACCACGCCCGGGCTCTCCGTCGTCCGCAACGGCGGTGTCGGGCAACCGACATCGGTGTTCATCCGTGGCGCCGAGAGTGCGCAGACTGTCGTGCTAATCGACGGCGTCGCGTTCAACGATCCCTCCTCCCCCGCTTCCGGCTACGACTTCGGGAGCCTGCTGACGGGCGACATCGCCCGCATCGAAGTCCTGCGCGGGGCACAGTCGACGCTGTACGGCAGCCAGGCAATCGGCGGCGTCATCAGCATCGCGACGGCGGATCCGACCGGCGCATTCGGGGGGGGCATCACCGCCGAGGGCGGTTCGCGCGGCTCGGACTATGTCGCTGGACACCTGGGCGGCAAGAGCGAGGATGTTTCCTGGCAGCTCGCCGGGAACTACCTGCGCACCGACGGCATCTCGGCGTTCGACAAGAGCTTCGGCGGCACCGAGCTCGACGGCGCAAAAATCGGCGGGCTCTCCGGCCGCTTGCGCTACGACTTCAGCCCGGACGTGCAACTGGACCTGCGCGGCTACTATTCGCATGCGCGCACCGACCTCGACGGCTACCAGCCGCCGACCTACGCCTTTGGCGATGACAGCGAGTACGCCTACACGACCCAATCTGCCGAGTACGCGGGCCTCAATTTCAAGAGCCTCGACGGACAGCTCAGCAATCGGGTCGCTTTTCAGTACACCGACTCGTACCGCAAGAACTTCGACCCGAACACGGGTCCGATCACCGAGACGTTCTACGGTATCGGCCAGAACAAGCGCGTCGAGTACCAGGGAACCTGGAAGCCGGTTTCCGGTATGCAGGCGGTATTCGGACTGCAGCGCGAGCGGGCCAGCATCGACACCGACACGCCGGCCTTCGACTTCGTACCCGCGCCGCTCGAAAGCCACGCGACGATCGACAGCGCCTACCTCGAGCTCGAGGACGAGCTCGTGCCCGGACTGACGGCGACGGCGGGAGGCCGCTACGACAAACACGACGTGTTCGGCAGCCATACAACCGGCCAGGGCGCGCTGGCGTGGGCGCTCAATGACGGCACGACGATCCTGCGCGCGAGCATCGGGCAGGGGTTCAAGGCTCCCGCGCTCTACCAGCTCTTCAGTGCCTACGGAAACCTTGCGCTCGTGCCGGAGGAAGCGACCAGCTGGGACGCGGGAGTCGAGCAGCGCGCACTTGGCGGGAAGTTCGTGGCGTCGGCGACCTATTTCAATCGCGACAGCCGCAACCTGATCGGCTTCTTCGACTGCTTCACTCCGGGCCCGCTGTGCGCGACGGAGCCCTTCGGCTACTACGCGAACATTGCCCGCGCCGCCGCGCACGGCGTTGAATTGCTCGCCTCGTTCGCGCCGGATGCGAGCCTGAAGCTTTCGGCGAACTACACCTACACGGATGCGGAAGACCGCTCACCCGGAGCTTCGACGTTCGGCAACGAGTTGCCGCGTCGGCCGAAGTCGAGCGCAAACGCCTCGTTGGCGTACCTGTGGCCCGGCAACCTCAGCACCGTCGTCGCGCTGCGCTACTCGGGTGCGGCGTTCGACGACGCGGCGAACACGATCGTGCTCGCGAGCTACACCATTCTCGACCTGCGGGTGTCGTACCCGCTATCGACGCACCTCGAGGCTTACGGTCGTCTCGAGAATGCGACCGACAAGCACTACGAGACGGCCTACCAGTACGGCACCGACGGGCGCGGCGTGTTCGTTGGGCTGCGGGCGACGTTTTAGGAGTCCAGTAGAATTCACCGGCGGTGCGGCGCGAATCCGCGCCGCCGGTCGAGTTCCCGCCGGCGCCACCGCTGACCGTGGTTAGCCGTGCCTATCGCGCCGCGGACGCAATCGCCGGCGGATCGACGTCGCCCCAACAGGGTGCGAGTGCCGAGGCGTTCCCATCGACCCAGAGCGCGAGCGGTGAACCGGCGTCCGCGGTCAGGTGCAGGACCGCACCGTAGCCGGTGCCCCGGAAACGCGCCTCGCCCGACCAGAGGGCATAGCGAATGACGCCGACGGGGATCTCCGAAGGATCGCCTTCGCCCGGTACCGCGATCTCGAGCCGGTCGGAGATCTCCTCGCCCATCGTGCGGATCATCCCGTCGAGCGCCGGGCATTTTCCGGAGGACGCCCAATCGATCGTGACCGGTGTGTGAGTTCGATCGGCATCGTTGCCGGTCGCGCGGCGCGCGATCCAGTAGCTCTCGCGACGGCGAGCGTCGCCCTCCGCGACCTCGCGGTACATCACGTAAAACGTGACGATCGTCCACTCGCGGGCCGGAATCTGGCGGACCGAAAAACCCGCGAATGGCACCTGCCTTGCGCCGGCCTCGTCGGTCACCGCAAGCGTGCGGGACGCCGAGTCGGCGACGCCAAAACGAACGGCGGGCGGTGGGTTTCGGGGCGGCTCGGCGCCGGTCGCGGTAAGCGCGCCGAACAACAAAAGCGCGCACGCCCAGCGCGCGGGACCCGCCAGTCGTCTCATACGGCACTCCTCCCCGCCCCGTCCGGCGCAGTCGGCATCCGGACATCACGCTTCGTTTAGCACCGTTTGGCAGCCGTCGTCCTGTCGATTGGGTCGCGAATTCCCGACGGTCCG
This sequence comes from Pseudomonadota bacterium, assembly GCA_025355245.1. Classification (GTDB taxonomy): domain Bacteria; phylum Pseudomonadota; class Gammaproteobacteria; order Steroidobacterales; family Steroidobacteraceae; genus CAIKZZ01. The sequence continues at coordinate 50,142 of JANXZZ010000037.1, forward strand.
CGCGATTCGTCGGACAATCAGCAACTTACCGGTCGGCTCAACGCGTTGCTGCCCTGCAGCGCGATGGCACCCGGGAGGCACTACGGCGCGAGAAACGCGGCCCGAAACGCGACCACGCAGAGTCCGGCGCCGACCGCCGTGATCGACGCGGCGCTCAGCACCGGCAAGAGCGAAGGCCAGCGTGAAGCGCCGAGACGACCGCGCAAACGGTGCCGCGCGTACAGGAACGCAAGCCCGACGACCGTCAGCGTCGCGGCGAGCCCGACGCTGAAGCTCAGGACCAGCAGGATCCCGTACGCGGTCTTGTTGACCGCGACCGCGGCGAGGAGAAGCACGAGTGCGGAGGGGCACGGCACGAGGCCCCCCGAAACGCCGAGCGCCAGGAGTCCGCCCCACGAGAACGCGGTGCCGTCCGCGCCTGGCGGCAGGTGCGAGTGCGCGACCCCGCCGTGCGAATGAACCGTGCCCGCGTGAATCGCGTGAACCGCGTGCGCCGGGTCGTGCGGCCCGCGTGAAGAAGGCTCGTGGACAAGAATGTTTGCGTGGGTGCGCGCCGAGGCGGGAGATATGCCGCGCGTCAGTACGAACACGCCAGCCCTCGAGGGTGCGATCGCGGCTGCGGCGCGCGCGGCATTCAGGGCATGGCGCGCGGCGCCTAGGCGCTGCACGAGCATCACGATGCCCATTCCGAGTACCAGCAGACCGGACACCACGCTCAAGGCGGGTACGAGCCGCTCCGCGGCGAGGAACTGCGACGCGAGCAAGGTACCAAACCCGAGCGCGAAGACTCCGAGAGTGTGGGTGACGGTGACGGTGAGACCGAGGAACACGGCGTGCCACGGCGTACCGTGCGAGCCGACGAGGTACGCACCCACGATCGTCTTGCCGTGGCCCGGGGACAGCGCGTGAAATGCGCCGAGCAACAACGCCGCGGCCAGAGCGAGCGCCAGCACCGCCGGCGCGACGGACCGTGCCGAGATCGCCGCCACCAGCGCGCGCGTTTGTCGCTCCACCCAGGTGGGTCCCACCGCAACGCTGGCCGGAGCCGCATCGCGAGCAGGAAATGGGCGACTATCCGGTCGCGGGCCAAGCGAGGACGCTCCGGCGGGCGGCGCGCCGCGAATGAACGAGAGCCGCACGGCCCGCTCCGACAGCGGGCCGTTGTCGGGAAGGCTCTGCAGCGCCTCGGTGAGTTCGCCGGTCAGGGAATTGCTGTAGGCGTTGGTATTGAATACGGCGATCTGTGCTTCGGCTCCGACGACGATCTCGGCCCAGCCCACGCGTCCCTGGAAATTTCGGTTGTCGAGTGCGAGCGACCGGGCGTGGCCCTCGCCGGTTCGCGTCAGCGCACCCTCGAAGTCGACATCGACGCGCAGCGAGAAGCCGCCCTGTTCGACCGGAAGGCTGCTGGTCCAGTGAGTCGCGCGCAGGGCAACCGGAACGTCGTCCACGGTCACGATGAGCTCGCGTGCGAACTCCGCCGTCTGTCTCGCGACATGCGCGTCGCGTTCGACCTGGGTCGTCACGCCGTCACGGTTCGTATCGGCCTCGCGCAGCTCGCGCAGCGCCGGCAACTGTCCGTAGACGACCGCGTAGTGGACACGCACGGCGTCGGTTGCGACGTCAAGCTTGCAGAATTGGTTGATCGTGAAGTCGCCGAGCAGGCTCGCAACCGTGTCCGCGCGGCCCGGAGTCGACCCGAGCGTCGCGAACGCGTGCAGGCCGACGGCCAAGCCGAAGCGAATTCGACGGTGCCGATGCGTGCCCCCGGTCACTTTCACGCCTCAGCCATGCCGGCGGACGGTCCGGACGCACGCGTGCAGATGCGGGTGCGAATGCTTGAGACCCTCGCCGTGGCTGTGGTCGTGGCCGTGCGGCGCCTGGCTTGCGTAGCGCGATTCGAGGCGACCGAATTTCCACACCGCGACCGAAAGGCTCCAGGCCAGCAGGAACAGCCCAACGATCAGGTAGCCGAGGCTGCCGAAATCGAGCCCCGCGACGTAGTCGAAGAATCGGCCGTGCAGATCGAGCACGTTGACAAAGACCTGCAGCAGTTCGATCGATCCGACCAGCAGCGCGACCGCGGCCGAGAGGCCGGTTGTCGCGAGGTTGTAGAAGATCTTGCGCAACGGGTTGAGGAACGCCCAGTTGTAGGCTTTCGACATCAGCACGCCGTCGGTGGTGTCCATCAGCGACATTCCGGCCGCGAACAGGATGGGCATCGACAGGATCGCTCCAATCGGCAGGTTGCCGGCGGATGCTCCCGCCGTCATTGCGAGAAGGCCCACTTCGGAAGCGGTGTCGAAACCGAGGCCGAAGAGAACGCCGAGCGGATACATCTGCCAACTGTGGTTCATGAGCCGCTGCAGTCGCCCGCCGAACAGCCGATTGAGCAATCCTCTGCTCGATAGCAGCTGCTCGAGGTGCGCGTGATCGTGCGTGCGGGTCTTCGCCGTCTGCCACACCTTGAAGATATCGAGGACGACCAGCAGGTTGAGTATTCCGATGAGCCACAGGAACGCGCCCGAAACGCTCGTGCCGATCACGCCACCGACGTTCTGCAGCGCCGGCAGCTGGTGCCTGACCGCGGTGGCGGCGAACGCGATCGCGATGGCGAGCGCGACGACAACGGTCGAATGCCCGAGCGAAAAAAAGAAGCCGACGCCCAGCGGCCGCTGGCCCTTTTGCAGGAGGTAGCGGACGGTGTCATCGACTGCGGCGATGTGGTCGGCGTCGAACGCATGCCGAAGGCCGAACATGTAGGCGACGAAGCCGAGGCCAACCAGAGCCGGAAAGCGCGCAGCATAGTAGAGATAGAGCCCCCACCCCGCCACGTGCAGCAGCCCCACGAAACCATACAGGCCCGCAAGGCGCGCCCATTCCGCCGGCGAGAACAGCGACTGTCGGGCACCTGACGAAATCGCTGGGGCGTTGAAGACGTACAAGGACACGCGCGGCGAACTCCGGTTGGACGTCAGGTGGCCACCCGTCTAGTCGCAGCGCGGGCGTCGTTGGATTCATCCGGCGCGGATTTCTTGCATCCGAGCGGCCACCGCGTCCGAATCACTCAACATGCGGTCGCTCACCCTGGCGGCGTGCGAGTTGGTTGCGGGGGAAAGTGGTCACTCACATGCACAGCTCCGAGCCCAGCACCGTCGCGCAGCTCTGCCGCAGCGCCTTGTTATTCCTAGCGATTGTGATGCCCGCAGGCTCCGCCCTCCCTGCCGGTGCTGCGGGCGCCCCGCCGGTGTTCGGAAAGCCCTATTTGCCCACCGACGCGGCGCAAGTCCTGCAGGCAGTGCCGGGCACGTCCGACCCGGCCGTGCGGGAAATGAAGATTTTGCGCGCCGCATTCGACCGCAACCCGGCGGAGTTTCCCGCGGCGCTGGCACTCGCGCGCGCCTACGTCAGTTTCGGGCAGCAGGTCGGCGATGCTCACTACGCCGGCTACGCGGAAGCTGTCATCGCGCCCTGGATCGCCGCTGCACGGCCGCCGGTCGACGCGCTCGTCATCCAGGCGACGATCCTCCAGTACCGCCACCAGTTCCGCGAAGCCCGCGCGCTGCTGCGCGCCGCAATCAAGGGTGATAGCCGGAATGCCCAGGCCTGGCTGACGCTCGCGACGCTCGACATGGTTCAGGGTGAGTACAAGTCTGCCGCGATCGAATGCGCTCGCGTCGCGGGCGCGGCGGGCTTCGGCCTCGGCATCGCATGCTCGGCCTCGCTGCGCTCGTTCCTCGGGCAGGCGCAGCAAAGCATCGCGCTGCTCGAGCAGCTGGAGCAGAGTTCCGCGGGCGAGTCCGCCCCGTTCAAGGCATGGATCGAGGGGCTCTTAGCGGAAAGCGCCGAGCGACTCGGTCGCTGGACGGACGCCGAGGTCCACTACCGCCAGGCGCTCGTCTGGGCACCGCGGGACAACTTCCTGCGCGTGGCCTACGCGGACCTGCTGCTCGACCGCCAGCGCCCGCGCGAGGTGCTCGCGCTACTCGCCGACGACCTTCAGTCCGACACGGCGTTCCTGCGCATTGCGCTTGCCGAGCACGCGCTCGGGAGCAGGGCCGCCGCCCGCGACGCATGGCTTATGAGCGCACGCTTTGAGGCGCTGACCCAGCGTGGCAGCGAGTTCTATGGACGCGAGCAGGTGAGGTTTGCGCTCGACATCCAACGGGACCCGCGGACGGCGCTGGCACTCGCCGAGCGCAACTGGCAGGCGCAGCGCGCGCCGTGGGACGCGCGCGTGCTGCTCGAGGCGGCGGAGGCCGCCCGCGACCCCGGCGCCGCGTCGGAGGTGCTGAAGTTCGTCGCTGACACGCATCTAGAGGACCCGGTCATCGCGACGCTCGCAGCCAGGCTGCGGTCTGGCGCCGCGACCAAAGGGGCAGGTACGCGATGAATTACTCCGTGCGCCTACACGCCCTTGCCGTTTGCATTGGGCTCGCGTGGGGACCGAGCGCCAGCGCCCATTCCGCGAGCGATGCCTATCTGATCCTCGATGTCGCCACCCCGCAGGGCACATCGGCGCGCACGCTCACGGGTCACGGGCAATGGGATATCGCGCTGCGCGACCTGGATTTTGCGCTTTCGCTCGATGTGAACGGCGACGGGAACATTTCCTGGGGCGAGGTTGCCGCGCGCCGCACCGACATCGAGCGTTATGCGTTCGCGAACCTGCAACTCAGTCGCGGCACGCAGCGCTGCGTGATCCGGCCGACGCAGCAGCTAGTCGATGGCCACGCCGACGGCAGCTACGCGGCTCTCCTCTTCGACTTCAGCTGTCCGGCGGTTGCCGGCGAGCTGCAGCTGGACTACCACCTGTTCTTCGCGATCGACCCGTCACACCGGGGCATCGTGACGGTCCGCGCCGGCACCAACGTCGCGACGGCGGTGCTCGCGCCGGATCGCGCGCGCATCGCGCTCGCGCTCTGATGAATCGCGCGGCTGCGGCAGCGCAGCAGACTTCGCAGTCGAGCCGACGCGCGTTCAGCTCAATTTATTTGGCCGCGTTTTGAATCCAAAGTCACGGCGCGGGCGATCTAGGTTGTGGTCGATCAGGTTGCGCTCAATGCGCGTGCACCATTCAACGTGAGGGGACCCCCGTGACTACATCCTATATTCCCCGAGCCCTGCTGCTCGGGGCTGCACTTCTTCCGCTTTGTGCGCTGGCCTCGAGCCACCGCGAGGCACCGGCGATCGCCGGCACGCCCCGGGTGGACGGAACGGACTTCTACATGTTCCGCAGCTACGAGCCTGGCCGCAGCGCCTACGTGACGTTCATCGCGAACTACATCCCGCTCGAGGACGCCTACGGCGGCCCGAACTATTTCAGCCTCGACCCCGACGCGGTCTACAAGATTCACGTCAGCAACGACGGCGGCGCGAACCCCGACCTGACGTTCGCCTTCCGCTTCACGAATACCTACAAGGACTTCGCCGTCAACGCGGGCGGCGTTAAGGTCCCGGTGCCGCTGATCAACATCGGTCCCATCGATGCTTCGGGTACCAACCTCAACTTGACGCAGAGCTACTCGGTCGCGGTCGAACGACCCGGGCACGGCCGCGAGTGGGCGGACAACCTTTCGAGCGGTGGCACGACGTTCTTCAAGCCCGCCGACAACATCGGCAAGAAATCGATCCCCGACTACGACGGGTACTCTGCGCACTTCGTCTACGAGATCGGCATACCGGGGTGCCGGACACCGGGCCGTGTGTTCGTCGGCCAGCGCAAGGACGGCTTCGTCGTCAACCTCGGCGAGGTGTTTGACCTCGTCAACCTCAACCCCGCCGGCCCGCGTGACGGTGAGCCAAACACGATTCCGGACAAGAACGTGACGTCGATCGCGCTCGAGCTGCCGATCAGCTGCCTGACCCACGGCACTGAGACCGTTATCGGTGCGTGGACGACGGCGAGCGTCCGCGAAGCCGGTGATGGCCAGGGCCCGAACGTCGGCGGAGAGCACTGGCGCCAGGTGTCACGCCTCGGCATGCCGCTTGTCAACGAACTGGTCATCGGCCTTCCGGACAAGGACCTCTTCAACGCGAGCCATCCGAGCGCGGACACGCAGTTCCTCAAGTACGTGACCAACCCGTCGCTGCCGGTGCTGCTGAACGCGCTGTTCGGCAACGCCGCGGTGATTCCGGGCATGCCGCGCAACGACCTCGTGACGGCGTTCCTGACCGGAGTGCCCGGCCTCAACCAGCCCGCGAAAGTGACGCCGAGCGAAATGCTGCGCCTCAACACGGCGGTCGCGGTGACGCCGGTCGGAGCGCAGAACGACCTCGGCGTGCTCGGCGGTGACGTCGCGGGATTCCCGAACGGTCGCAGGCCCTACGACGACGTCGTCGACATCACGCTGCGGGTGGCGGAAGGCGCGCTGTGCGGCGCGATCGGCGCCTGCGGTACGCAGACGACGGATCCTAACCACGGGACGCCGTACACGGACGGTGCGCGTGCGGCGGGACCGGACTCGGCGCATTCGCACGTGACCGGCGCGATCAGCGCCGGTGACACGTACCTCGACGTGTTCCCCTACCTGCTGACGCCGCTCCCGGGCTCGCCTAACGGCGCGCAATAAGACTCGTCCGTCCGCTCGCTCGGCGAGGGGACGCACAGCGGTCGCGTACGGCGGCGAGGTCGACAATTCGACCTCGCCGTTTTCGTTCGAGCCTGCCGGTGACGGGGTGCGAAGGGTTGCACGGCCGCCGGTGTGGATCCGGCATATAGAGGATGCGCAACAGGCACTTAGAGCCGCGGTGCCCGCTGGCCGCGGGCCGCCCGCCCGGCCTGCGGCAGTCGTGGGATCGCTTGATTTGTAATTACGTTCGTACGAACATACTGCGATGATCGAACTCAAGCTCACCACGGTCGGCAACTCCCTCGGGGTCGTGCTGCCCAAAGAGGCCTTGAATCGCCTCAAGGTCGGCAAGGGCGACACGCTCTATATAACGGAGGCGCCGGACGGGTACCGGCTGACACCGTACAACCCGACGTTCGAGACGCACATGAACGCGGCGCGCAAGATCATGAAGAAGCGGCGCGCGGCGCTGCGTGAGCTCGCGAAGTAGTCAGGACCCGCGCGATGCAGGAGCCAGCGTGGATCGGCGCGACCACGGTACTCGCCGTGCACGATGAACAGCTTGCCGAGCACGGCGGTGAGTCCGGCGTCCGCGACCAGGGGCTGCTCCAATCGGCGCTCGCCCGGCCGCGCCAGCGGTTCGCGTACGCCTCGGCGTCACTGCCGGAGCTGGGTGCGAGCCTTGCGTATGGCCTGTCCCGCAATCACCCCTTCGTCGATGGCAACAAGCGCACGAGTCTCGTGGTTGCGGAGCTCTTCCTGCATATCAACGGTACGGATCTCGTCGCCTCGGACGAAGACTGCGTCGTGACTTTCCTCAAGCTCGCCTCGGGCGAGCTGTCCGAGGCAGAGCTGACGGCCTGGATGGCGGCGCACTCCACCTAGCGCCGCGGGCCGGCGCTCGCTCGCGGGTGCACGAGGCCGCACGCTCGCGGAGCAGCGCGCTTGTAGAACTCGACGGCCGCTGCGCAGACGCCGTCGAAGAAGAGATAGGCCTGGATACGCATCCTTTTGCTCCCGGTCGATCAGAGCTTTGAGGGGCTGCCGCGTCCGGCGGTTTGCGCGCGCAGGTGCTTCTCGTTCGCGCGGATATCCGGCGTCAGCGCCGGACCGAAATCCTCGGCTTCGAACACCGGTCGGATCTCGATTTCGGAATCGCCCGGCATCGGATTCGGGCAGCGCTTGACCCACTCGACGGCTTCTTCCATCGACTTGACCTGCCAGAGCCAGAAACCGGCTATCAGTTCCTTGGTCTCGGCGAACGGGCCGTCGAGGACGGTCCGTTTCGGACCCGTGAAGTGGACACGTTTGCCCTTGGCGCTCGGGTGCAGCCCCTCGCCCGCGAGCAAGACGCCCGCCTTCACGAGTTCCTCGTTGAATTTCCCCATTTGGATCAATAGCTCCTGCGTCGGCATCACGCCCTGCTCGCTGTCCGTCGTCGCCCGGACCATTACCATCAGTCGCATGACTAATTCTCCTGAATTACCAATGCCCTCGATCGTCTCAAAGATCCGGGACCGGCCCCTGGGGGCCTCCCGCGCCACCTCGGTGTTTGTACAACGACTGAGGCTCGGCGGAACCGACACGATCCGAATGAATTTGGATGGACAACTTCCGCGGCGCGGAGTGTGCTGGCAATCGGCCGAGCCGTCGGGCGGCGCGCGGCGCTAGCGGCGGGGCCGGCTGCGGCGCGAAGCCTTGGTGCGCGGCGTTGCGGCTTCGGGCGCCGGCGCGGGCTCCGCAACGTCGGGTGGCGCGCTCGCGCGAACTTCCGCCTGCACCACGCGCCGCGCGGTCCACTGCCCATCGTCTGCCGGCGCCGCGCCAATCGGTTCGATGCCGAGCCGTTCCAGCATTCCGAACAGATCGTCGAGGACGTTCTCGCGGCGCAGCCAGAAGCTCGAAGCGAAGCATCGCCAGAACGTCCAGCCCGCGCGCTCGAGAACCCGCTGGCGGGCCATGTCGGCGAACCACTGCGGCGGGCCCTGCCGGCGGTCGCCGTCGCACTCAATCGCCAGACGCCGGTCGTGCGCACCCTCGACGACAAAGTCGATTCGAAACGCCGCGATTCGAACCTGTGGGCGCACCCGGTAGCCGCGCGCCACCAGCGCATCGTATATCGCACGCTCGAAATCCGACTCGCACAAATCGCGCGGCGCGCCTTCTGTCGCGGCGTCGAGTCGAAACGGCTCGCGAAAGTGGCGGATCAGGCGTGCGTTCAGCGTATCCGCGCCGACATCGCTTTCCTCTATCGAGCGGAACAGGTACATCCGGTCGCAGGCGCGCGACGCGGCGACGTTGAAGCGCTGCGATATCTCGAGGCGGTTGCCGATCGCTCGATCGTTCTTCGCGAGCACCATCGAGAGCAGCATGATCGCCCGTTCACGGCCCTGGAAACTCGGCGGCGCGCCGGTCGAGATCCGGCGCGCCACAATGTCGCGCGGAGAAATGCGCCTGCGGATCAGCTTGTCGATCAGCTGCGCCTGGTCGTGGCCGAGGAGTGTGACGATGCCGATCGAGCGGTCCGCCATTGCGGGATCGGCAATGATCGCCTCGACCTCGCGGGCGATCGCGCGCGCTTCGCCCTCGTTCACATCCCCGACCCGGGACGCGCCCTCCACCAGCACGTCGATCAGCGGCGGGTCGAGGCGCTCGCTCGAACGGGCGATGCGCAGCGGGCGGATCGCGCCGCCGTAGAACTCGCGATTGGAGTACTCGATGATCGCAGGCACCGAGCGGAAGTGCTCGCGCAGCATGATCGAATTGCCGGCGAACACGACCCGCGCGAGGTCGTAGATCGACCGGTCCGGCGTCATCTGCGAACCGTGCGGCTGGTTCTTCAGGAAGCGACGCGACAGCTCCTTGATCTTCTGCTCGGCGATGCCGACCGCAGAGGGCGAGACCTGCTTGTGATCGCCGACGATCAGCAGCTTTTTCCCGCGTACGAGCGCGGGCAATGCCCAAAGGTCCGACTGCGAAGCCTCGTCGATGACGACAAGATCGAAAAGTCCGATTTCCGAGGGCAGCGTCTCCGAGACGCGCCAATGCGGCAGGATCCAGCACGGAACTGCGCGATACGCGCGCTGCATGGCGGCTCGGGCCACCTGCCGGTGCCGGATCGCCCGGATCCCTGTCCCGGCGCCGATCGCCTGCATTGCGTTGACGTACTCCTGCAGTGCCTGCCGAACGCGCGCGGGTGAATTTCGATGGACGGCGAGCCACGCGCGGTCCGAGATCAGCGCCCGGTAGATCCGAGCGAGGTCGCCTTCCGCGGACTTGCGCTTTAGGAACAGCTGCTTCAGCGTGTCGTGTCCCTCGAGACTGCCGAGCTGCATCGCAGCCACCCGCCAGCGCCACGCGTCGAGCCAGGTCGGCGGCGTCAGTGGGTCGTCGATTGCCGTCGCCGGAAGCGTGCGCAGATTTTTCGCCCATCCGGCGGCGCCGGACGCCTCGACCGCGGCCGCGACACGCTCGACGGTTGCGAGGAGCGGCCCAAGATCGGAGACGCGGCGCAGTTCCGCCAGCAGATTGCGCCACTGGGCGGTCAGCGCAGCGTCGGTGGTGCCCGCCTTGCCGATGGCCGTCGTCAGGAACGTCCACAGCGCGTCGACGACCGCGCCGCCCATCCCCTCGAGCTTGACGAGTGCCTCGCGGACCTGGCCGCTGGCGTAAGTGAGCTGACCCTTGTCGAGGTGGCTGGCGAGACTCTCCGCGACCGCCTGGCGGCGCGACCCGTCGTGATCCGAGCTGTCCTCGAGAGCGCGTGCACTGAACACGGCGGGAATTTCGGTGCGGATCGGCGCCTCAATGCGTGTGACCAGCTCGTGCACTTTGAGCACGTGCTCGGCCCGCGCGACCAGGCTGCGGAAACCCGTCGGACCCGTCTCCTTGACGGGGTCGAGGCCGCACTCGCGGATCATCGCGTTCCACGACGCCAGCAGCTTACGCGCCTTGATGCGGTGCTCGAGCTCGTCCGCGACCCGCCGCCAGTCCTCGGCACCTTCCGGCTTCATGCCCGCGACGGTCACGGCGTCGAGGCAGGCGCGCGCTTCCCGCTTGCCGATCGGCATCAGAAACCCGAACTTGCCTTCCGCCAGCCGCTGGACGGCATCGACCACGTCGCGCTGCAGCTCGGCGTTGGTCGGCGCTTCGACCGCGCGCGCAAGCCGGGCCCGACGAGCGAGTTCCTCGACCGCGATCGAGCGTGCTGCCGTGATGAGCCCGCGGGCGAGCGGGTCCTCGCGTGCCTCGAACCTCACGCGCAACCGATCGGCCCACGCGAACGGGTCCTTCTGGATGTCGGCGCGCAGCGCGTCGCCCCTGCGCAGGAGTTCGCGGAGCTTGGCGGCGCGTTCGAGAGTCGCCGGCGTGCCGTCGATTAGCGGCAATACCGCGCCCGAGCCGATCAGGGTCTCGATGTGGTGGGCCTGTAGGAGGTCCCGGTGCAGCACCAGAAGCGCGGCTTCCGTCGGCAGGCTCTCGATGACGGGCAGACTGTCGTTCAGGTACACCAGATCGGCGCCGAGGCGCATGCGGGCGTCGCGAAGTTGGGCAAAGTCGGCGGCCGTGATCGCCGGCAGCCGTTGGGATTGCGGGTCGAGCGGATCGGTCAGCCAACCGTGCTCCGCCGCCTGCTCGACGACGAGCTGCGCGAGTTCCGAGGGCGCCACCTCCCGGTCACCCGCGCGCACGTGCGTCAGCTGCTTCTCGGCAAGCGCACTTATCTTCTGGTCGAGTGCGGCGACGGCCTCGTGGAGCCGGGCGAGCCGCGCCTCGTGGCCGGCGATTTCCTGTTCGAGCGCTGCCGGCTTGAGCGCGCTGATGCGCTCGGCAATCGTCTGCACGGCGTGCCCGAACTGCTTAAGGCCGTCGCGCTCGCTCGAGAGGAGCGCGACCGTCAGCGAGCGTACTTCCTCCGGGATCTTCTCCTGAAGGACCGCCAGCGCCGATTCGCCTTTGGAGGTAACGAGAACGCGCTTGCCGAGCGCCAGAAAATGACAGATCACATTCGCGATCGTGTGGGTCTTGCCGGTGCCGGGTGGTCCCTGCACGACGACGCCGTCGCGCGTCTCGAGCTGCTCGATGATCGACACCTGCTCGTCGTTGTAGGGCAGCGGGAAATAGAGCTCTTGCACGCCGGCGCCGGCGGCCGACGAGGACAGACCGCGGAACTGCACGCTCTGGTGATCGTCCACCGACTCGCTGCCCGGGACGACGAAGCTCGCAAGCGCGGCCGGCAGCTCCGGAAGCGTCGCCAGGTGGATCTTCAGGCGTTCGATATCCTCGAGCAGCACGTGCTCGGAGCGGCGTCGCGCAAACAAGACCCAGCTGTCCGTGACGAGGACGTGTTCGCCCGGGTCCGGAAGCCGGTCAGCGTGGGTCCCCTCGAGGAAGCGGCCGTTGGCATCGAGGTGCCCGACGGCCGCCCGCAGCACCGGGGTCGTGCTCGCTGAGTCGAATGGCGACGGGCGATTGGTCGCCGACGGCAAATACTGGTTCCAGAACGCCTGCAGCGCGGCGACGCCGGGGTTCTGGAGCTCTGCGTACGCATCGAGCTCGATGACCGGATCAACGTTGCGCGGCCGGACGGCGAGTTCGAAGGTCTGCTCGTTGAGCGAGATCTCGCAGGCCTGGGTGATGAGCGGGAACTTGACCACCGTGCCGTCACCGGGCGGCTTCCAGAGGGAAACGCCCATCCCCCAGACGAGCTCGAGCGGCATCTCCACCCCGCCTGTCGCGAGGACCTGGTGGAGCGCGAACAGCCTGTTGTAGAGCGCGATCGCCTTGCGCCGCGGGCGTTCGGCGACGGCCCAGGGCATCCATTGTTGCTCGAGGTAGGTCGCGAAGACCTTCTTGACGCCTGGAAAGCCGAAGAGGGTGAGCCGCGTCTCGCCGCTCGGGCCCGCGCGCACGACTTCGTCGCGCAACGTCGGCTCCTTGTCGGCGGTGTGCGAGAGTTCGATCCACGGCTCGAGCGAAGCGGTGGGTTCCGGCGGCGAGATGGGGCCGAGGCGCGGGAGGCTGAGCCAGACGTCGTCACCGTCGTGGAGCTGATTGTACGTGAGGCCGGGGAGCTCGCCGATTTCCACCTCGAAAGCGTGGAAGAATTCGCCCGGCACCGTGAACGCCGCGGACTTGCGGAGCTTCTCGACCTGCTCGATGTACGAAAACAGCGAAACGAGCCCGTTCGCGGGATCCATTAGCGGGCGATCCGCCAGATCAGGCGCGAACCCTGCGGCGGCGGCGTCCTGCTGCGCACGCCCGCGTCGCGGGCCGCGGTCAGAAAACGTACGGCGTCGGTCAATCGCACCATGAGTCGAGGCGTCCCTTCCTCGTCGGCATTGTAGAGGTATTGGTCAGGTGCGCCCGCACCCTTGGCGCGCAGCGATGCCGCAGCCTCGACGTGTCGCGTGCGTTAGCCACCGTGGACACGAATTTCACACTAATTCAAAAAGTTGCGGGCGCATCGAGGCCAATATACTGCATGACCGCGCGCCGCGGCGAGCGCCGTCGGCGGGAGCGGCCCGAGCCGCTGGCGGGCTCGCCGACGACCGCTAATTGACGGGACCTACGTTGAACGTGAATTGACCGGTCTCGAACTTGTCCACGTACTCGCCCCGGAAGACGCCGTTCGCAATTCGGCCGCGCATGGTCACCTGTGTGCTCGTGGTGCCATCGGCGTACTTCAGCTGGATTAGGCCGAATTTCTTCCCGAGCTGCGTGAAGCCTGTACCGGAAACGTTGTTCGGGTTTGAGAGGTTCAAGCTGCCGCGAAGTCGCGCGCCGTTCTCGCCCACGTAGGAGAAGCTTCCGTCTCTCATCAGGGAGAAGTTGCCGGGCAGGTTGGCGCCTGGAACCAAGGTACTCGTGATGACGCCGTTGAAGGATCCGGACGTGCCCGTGGCGCTGCCGGGCGACGGTGCCGCGGTTGCCGTCGCCTGCGGAAACTGCCCGTCGTTCGCTGCGGCCGCGGGCGGCGCGTCCGCCGGGCGCGACGCCGCGGTTGCGGCACGCGTGAGTTTTCGCGACATCAGCGAAGCTTCGGCGGCGTGAACTCCCTTCGGAAACTGTGTGCGATAGTCGGTGAAGTCGGCTGGGTCGGTGCTGTCCTTGATGCGATCCCAGAACGACTGGTCGAGCTCCGCCGCCGATTCCACGTGGATCGTCGCGGGCAGTTGCACGGGGCCGCTCGGGGTCGCCTCGACATGGGCGGCGGAATCGGGCGGCCCGGCCGCGCCGGGCCGGAAAAAGAATTCGCCGATCGTCTGGTCGTAGAGTGCCGGCACCTGTTCGTGGCTCGCGCTCTTCGCGAGTTGCACGACTTCGTCGCGCACGACCTTCAGCATCCGGTCGACGGGCACGCCGGGCTTCTGCATCTCCTTCAGCAGCACCCGCGTGAATACGCCGTTGGGATCCCGGTCGTTCGGCCCCAGTCGATCGAGCGCGGACTGCCCCGCGCCTGCGGAGTAAAGCACCATCTGCCCGTTGGCCGCCGTCACGGGCGCGAGGCCACGCCCGCCTATCGCCCGCCCTGCCCCCTTGAAGGGATTGTCGCGGCACGCATCGACGATTGCGAGCGAGAATCGCGCCTTCTGGTCGTTAAGGTCATCGAGCACGCGCTGCAGCGGCACCGCGTCGTCCGCCACCTGCTGTTCGTTCTCGGCGACAATGTCGATGGGGACCAGGTAGTTGGTGCCCTCGAACTGCACGCCGTGGCCCGAAAAGTAGAAGATGACCTCGTCGCCGCCGTTGACGCGGGCCTTGAACTCACGCAGGGCACCCTTGAGGGCCGTGAGCGTGAGGTCCTCCTTCAGCGTTACGTCGAAGCCGAGACCCTGCAGCACCGCCGCAACGGCCTTCGCGTCGGAACGGGCATTCTTGAGCGCCGCGACGTTCCTGTAGCTGTCATTGCCGACCACGAGCGCGAGCCGGCGAGCCTCGGCCGTCGCGGCGAACGCGACCAGAGCGACAGCAGTCACGAGTGCGCCAGCCCTCCGTTGCCACGACGCCGCGCGACGATGTGCGTCCGGATCGCGACGCACACCGCCGCGCAGACGCGGGCCGCATCCGTTGTTGGAAGACAGCAAAGCAGGATCCCCGGTCGACACGCTAGTTCTCGGGGCAGCATTTCACCAAAGCGCGCGGCGTGCAATGCCCGGGCGAATCCGGGATCCGCGCCATCGCGGGGTCTCGTGCCGCGACGTACCGGCGCTACCGCGGTATGTTAAACGCCGCTCACATCTGCGGATGTTCGTCCGGCGTCGCGGGCTTGGCCATAGGCGGGGCCGGTTTGGCCGGCTTCTCATCGGCCTTGAATCCCGCCAGCTCGCGGGTACGGGGTTGGCACTCCGTGCTCAGCGCGCGCGTGCCGGCCCAGGCGCCGGTCTCGAGCTTCTGGCAGATAGCGGCGTGCTGAGGCGCCTCGGCGAGATCGGCGCTGGTCACGACCCAGCGCGCGCTGATCCAGAGCTTGCCCGTGCCGGCTCCGCAAGCGGAGTCGTTCGGGATCTGCAGCAGGCTGCCGTGGAAGCAGCCGCTCACCGGCAAGGCCTCGTTCTTCGGGCTGATGACACTCCACGTCACCGAGCACGCTGGCGTAAACGTGTGTTCGGAGGTTTCCCTAAGCAGTGGCATCGGCCGGTTGTCGCTGCGCGGACCGAGGATCCGATTGTTCAGCATCAGGCACGCGTCGGCGGGCGTTGCTGCCGGCGGATCCGCGGCCAGCGTTGCGAGCGCCGCGAGCCCGAGAAATGCCCCAGTCAACGCCTGGATCGTCACTTGCTCGTCCCCTGTGACTGTCGCGCCCCGTGGATCGCATCGACGTTGCGCGCGAACTCGAGTATCGCGGCGTGCGCGACGAAGAAGCCGAAGGCCGCGAAGGACAGATAGCCTACCCAATCCACCGGCGGCAGAGAAAGCCACTGGTAGCCGAGCCAGATCGCGACCGCGACGACCAGCAGCGACAGCGCGAGCGCCGCGACATACAGGGCCAGGTTGCGGAGCCGGCCCTGGAGTTCACCTTCCGAGGCGAGGCGAACCTCGATCAGCACGAGCGCTACAATCGCCGTGAGAACGGCGATCATCTGCAGGAGCTGGAATGCGGCCAGCAGGACAAGCACGATCGCCATCGCCGCGACCCACAGCGTCGTCGGCAGACGGCCGATGATCGCGGCAATCAACGATCGCGCGGCCGGCGAGAGTTCGAACGGCCCGCGGCTCCCGGGACGCCCCACGCTGATCCATGACTGGCGCTTGAGGAAGATGGCCGCCAGAACCCAGAGCACCATCAGGTCGAAGACGTAGTAGCCGAGCCGCCGGCTGCGAAATTCCTTGCGGATCTTGGGGTGCCCGTCGAAGGCCAGCAGGTTGTCGAGCGCGACCGCGTGGTAATAGACGCCCGGCAGCCGCGTGTGCAGCGGCGTCGTCATGAGGTCGCCGCCGCCGCGAAAATTCCCGCCGACGAAGACGAAGGAACCTTCCATGAGGTTGAACAACTCCTCGTTCCTGAGCCCGAACGATGCGTCCTCCGTGGGACTCAGGAGCGCACTCGCGAACAACGTGGCGACGGGCGGGCACTGCGTCTCGCGCGGCAGTGGTTTCTTGAAGAGGACCGCCTGAGTGACCGAAGGGACCTGGTCGCACCGGGCTTCCGACCATCGCTGGTTGAAGGGATCGCCTTCGGGTGACCATGCGAGTTCGAAGCCGGCGTCTACGGAGCGCTCGCGCGTCAGGCGGTCTACGCAGGTGGCGGAGTCCTTGGTGGAATCGCAGAACATGCGCACGGCGGCACTGCTGACCCCGGAACCCGGCGCGTCCTTGGGAAGCCGGTCCTCGAACGGGTAACGACGGTTGACGAAGTCCGTCGTGTCGATCTGCAGGCGCACCGAGACGGGCGTCAGTACGTGCGCGGCGTCGAGCGCAGGTCCCGAGCCGGCGCGGCAATCGCCTGCATCGAGGTTCGACAAATCGTCGCTTCGCGTCACCGCAACGTAAGTCGCGGTACCCGCCTCGTGCAGGCTCTGCGCCGCCTGTAGCAACGCGCAGGTGGCACTCTGCGAGGCGCGATCGATCAGCAGGAAGTCGAGCATGACCGCGCGCGGCTTGAGCACCGCGAGCTCACCGAGCAGCTGTGCGTGGAAGTCCACCGGTACCGGCCAGCGCGCTCCCCGCAGCGCGAGCGCGTCGTCGTCGACCAGCATGACGACGACCCGCGGACGTGAGCCGGGCGTCGGCTTGGCCTCCGGCGCCAGCCGCGGATAGAGCCAGCTCGCGTTACCGAACCAGGCGTAGACGAGATCCTGCGAGAACCGGTGACCGACGCTCATCGCGCCGAGCGGGTTGAAATTCAGGAAGAACAGCGCGACCGCTGCAAGTAGCAGACTTTCAAGGATAACCCCCCGGCCCGCCGAGACCGCCGGCGGCTTCACCGAGGCGGGCGCTGTCTTGGGGGCGGTCATCGCATGCCCCGGTTCGCCCGCCGCTTCGGGTGGCCCCCGCGGCACGGCGATCGATCGGATGACGTCGCGGATGACATGACGCTGCGCCGCATTCCCGGGGCCCGAAAGTTTGCCGGATATTGGATTGACACTGAGGAATGCTGTCGTATGCTGATCCTGGACACAAGAACACTCGGCGTCGCATTCGGGGGTGCGGTCGGGTGCGCTGGGCGGCGGGGCCCGGGAGCTCTCCTACGACTCACAAGTCTGCGCCCCGCTAGTGCTGGGTCGGCGGCCGGTCGTCGCACGGTTCCCTGCCAGCCCCTTCCCACGTGCACGCGGCGCAAGCGCCGCGCTCCATTTTCTTAAGGGAGTCGTACCGTTGAACACCAGGCCCTGGACATACGTCGCCGTCGCCGCTCTTGCGCTGCTCCTCGGGAATCCGGTGTTCGCCGGATCCAAGGCGCTGTTGATCGGCGTCGGCAAGTACGAGCTTCCCAACAACGACCTGCCGGGCATCGATCTCGACATCGAGAACATGAAGCACGTGTCGAAGATCATGGGCTTCCAGCCGAATGAAATTAAGGTCCTCTTCGACGATCAAGCGACCTACGCGGGCGTCAAGGCGGCGCTCGCGGGTTGGCTGCGCGACGGCGTCGGGCCGGATGACCGCGTCCTCATCTATTTCAGCGGTCATGGCACGCGCGTTCCCGACCCACGACCGAATGCCACCTCGCCGCTCGACGATGCGCTCGTCATGCACGACGTGAAGACGACCCGGATAAACGGCAAGGCAAGCCTGGCCAACGTCCTGCTCGGCTACGAATTCGGCGACGCTCTGGCGGCGATCCCGAGCAAGCACATTCTGGTGCTGGTCGATGCGTGCCACAGCGGTACCGCGACGCGCACCCTGTCGCTCGGCAATCGTCGGCTGGGCGACGGTCACGGAGCTGTCAAGTACTTCCATTGGGACGGTGCCCCCAGCGGCGGCGCGACGCGCGGGCTGCACGTGCACACGGGCAACGAGAACTACGCTGCGGTATCCGCTGCCCGCGACGATGAATACGCCCTCGCGACCGAACACGGCGGGCTCTTCACGCTCGCGGTCCTCGACACGATCGACGACGCCTCGCGCAGCGCGAAGCGGCCGACCGTCGCCGACCTGCGCGCCGCAACGACGGTGTACATCGAGAAGCACACCGACGAGCAGTCCCGGCACCACCCGGTGGCCGATGGCAGCAAGGCCCTCATCGATAGCCAGCTGCCATTGGTACCACTGCGCAACGGTAACGGCCCGACGTGGGCCGCGTTGGACGCACTCGCAAAGAAAGGCGAGATGCTGACGGTGAAGGCCGGCGCCTCAGAGCTTCGCGTGGGTGACGAGATCGTGCTCACTGCCGTCGTGCCGCGCTCGGGCTTCCTCAACGTCGTCGCGATCGACAGCCAGGATCGAGCGACGGTGCTCTATCCGAACCAGTTTTCGCCGAGCAACGACGTGGTCGCGAGCACGTTCGAGTTCCCCTCGCCGAGCATGGGCTTTGTGCTCAGGGCGACGGAGCCGGTCGGGCCGACGCTCGTGGTCGCGTTCCTAACGGACAAGAAGGTTAACCTGCTCGACCTCGGCGTCGAAGGCCGGGACGCGGCCGGCAAGATGGAATCGACCTTCACCGAGGTGAACACGATGGCGACGCGCGCGCTCAGCGTTGAGGCGCGACACCAGGGCTTTGCTGCCGGCACCGTGACGATCAACGTCAAGCCCGCGGGCAACTAGTTTGCGCTTCCGGGTCCGCGCCAGTGCGAGGCCGCGGGGCCGAATCGCCGGCTTCTCCCACCCAAGGCGAGACATGAGCAGAGCGCGAACCTCGATACTGGCCGTCGGCGTAATGAGCGCGCTTGGCGCTGCGCCGACCGCGACTGCGGAATCGGTGGTGATCCCGCTCGCGCCGACGCAAACCGAACTCGTGATGATCGAGGGCCGCGATGCCGCGCGCTCGCTCCTCGACCGGCGCCTCAAGCTCGTCGACCCCGACGGTGCGTCCGAGCGTGATCTCCTCGCCTTTTGCTCGAACGGCGAGCCGCAGCGAACCGCGGCCGACAAGGGGCTGCTCACCGAATTCCTCGGCCAGATCCTGAGCCTCACGCTCGAGAAGGTCGCGGACAAGATACGCACGGAGATGGGCAAGTACAGCGCGCTTTCGGAGCGTACCGTGCGGATCGATTACTACCGCGGCGTCCCTTCCTCGCAAGGCGCGGGGCGTCTCGACAGCCGCTACCAGTGCGTGCGCTTCGTCCGTATCGCGCCGGAGTCGCCGAACGGCTCCGAGGTCGCGCTCGATTTCGTGGCGGGCATCGGTCTTGATTCCGGGCGGGACGCGATCGTGCTGCGACCCTTGCGCCTTTACGTGAGCAAGACCGCGGCGCGCAGCGCTACCGGCAAATACGGCGTGGCTATCTCCCTGCACGCGGATGCCGTGTGGCGCGATGCAAGTGTCGGCCATTCGGCGACGGTCTTCGAGCAGACGATAGCGTCGGAACCGATCGACCTCACGACCGGTCCGTACCTCAAGTACTACCCCGTCGATCCTATGAGCGGGCATCGCGTGCCGATCGTGCCGATTTCGGCCGATATCGACCACACGAAGGACTTCGGTCGCGTGGATTTGACACTGGGTGCGGCCGAAATCGGCACGCCGCCAGCGGCGCTCGCGCTCCTCGCGCAGCTATTCCCATTGACGACCGAGCGCCGCGCGCGCCTCATGATCGAAGCGGCCATCATTTCGAGCCTGCCGATCCCCTCGCCCTGAGCGCGAGCGAATACGTGCTGGCGCCGCAAGGCGACACAGCCGGTCCGCGCGATGCCGCCGCTAGTTCGAGCCGTCGCCGTGAACGACCTGCTGGCGGGTCCAATTCCCCGGTAGCGTCCCGTTGGGATTCGCGTTGGCATCGTTGGTCTGGTAGCTGGCCTTGCCGGAGCTGTCGACCCAGGTCGCGTTGTAGCCGCTCGCGACCTTGCTGACCTGCCCGGTATGCGGGTCGCGGACGGTCTGCTGGTCGAGCGAGTAGTCGACCCAGTCCTGGGCGATGGCGTGGTTCGAGTTGGCCACCTGTGCCGCCCGCGCCATGGAAAGGTCGGTACCGCGCTGCATCGTCGACAGGAACTGCTCGTGCATCCGCTGGCGCACGGCCTGGTCGTGGTTGAACTGCGCCGCGCTCGCAGCTAGCTGCGCCGCGCCCTGCTGGGCGATCTGCTGCACCATCTGCTCCCCCTGGCGCTGGTTTCGCTGGAGCCATGCCTGTTCCCAGGCTGCATTGGGGCTGGCACCGATCGCACCGGACGCAATCGTGGCGAGCACGCGGGGGAAACGGTCCTCGGGAGCGACCGTATAGCGGACACCCGCGTTGCACTTCGCGGTGGTCGTGGGCGGCCGGTCCGGGACACCGCGCAGCCCCGATTTCATGCCTGGAAGATACGACTCCATGCAATCAACAGTGGCCTGCAGGAGGCCCTTCATCACGAAGCTGCCGTTCTTGAAGCGGACGATCGCGCGCGCGAGTTCGCGGGTCTGATGCGGAGGCTTGATACCGCTCGCGGCGTATTTCGGGGCGTACACGGCGGCGGCGTCCGCGAAGTTTTTTTGCGCACGTGCGTTCTCTTCGGCGGGCACCGGCGCGTCAGCCACGTACTCCACCTTCAGCGTGGACGAAAGGAATTTCAGAAACTGCTGCGCCGACACCCCTTCCTTGAGCGGCAGGCAGTCCTTGTTGCTCGGGAGGCCGGGGCCGCTGCCCCACGACCAGCCGAGCGTCGGCATCCGCTCCACGAAGCTGAGTCCGTCCGGACTCGTCAACCGAAACACCTGGAACGGAACTCCGACGCACTGGCCGCCCTGGCCGAGCGTGCCCTGGAAATGCCAGTCCGCTGGAACGCGAACGTCGAACGCGACCATGCCGTTTAGCGTCGGGTCGGTGATGTGCTCGGTCCGGACGTCGCCCGCCGCCGCTGGGCGGCACCAGCAGAACGACGAAACGATGAACGTGGCTGCGACGGCATTCAGGCGGACCCGAGCCGTGGAATCAACTAGTGACATGCGTCCCTCACCTCAGATTGGACCGACGCCGACCCACGCGCCGGGCGAGCGATGCGGCAGAGGAAACGGCCGAAGCATCCCCTGCACGGCGCACCGGTTCATCAGTGACCGCGGAACCGCCAGTAGAGGCCGACCGCCGCATCGCGGACGCGCTCGAGCGCAAAATGCTCGCGCTCCTCGGGCGGCAGGCTCTTGCGGATCACGTACATGAGGTCGGACATCACTGTGTCGCTGTCCCCGAAGTAGGAATGGCCGAGGAATTCCGTGCTCACGGCCGATGCGTCCACCGTGTCGAGACCCTTCAGCACCACGATGTCCTTGCCGCTCTCGCCCAAGCGCACGTAGCCGCCATGTACGCCGCGCGAGGCGGCGAGCGCCTTGTCGTTGCTCGAAGCGTAGAGAGTGACCCGCGGACCGACGCCAAGGATAGCCGGTGCGATCTCGCGCTTGAACACGTCCGCATCGATGTCAGGCGCCGCCAGCACGATCTGCTTGAACGGCAGTCGCTTGGCCGGATCGTCGGCCAGCAGCGCCTTGAAACCGCGCGTGAATACGCGATTGCCCATGCTGTGGGCGACCACGTAGATCGGGGTGTTCGAGGCCAGGGTCGCGAGCGAGGCCAGCACGTCCTTCATGTCCGGCACCGACCACTCGGCGGCCTGCTCGTCGACGGTGTACTCGACCGTCGATGCGCGCGAGGGCCACGAGAAGAGGACCGTCGATCCGCCGAACTTGAGGTCGAACGCGAGCTGCGCCGCGCGTCGCGCGGCGTCGGAAAAGCTCGAGTTATAGCCGTGCACGAACACGAGGATGCCCGGATTGCCGAGCTCGGTTGCGTGCTTGGCGACGTCGGCCCGCCAACTGGCGAGGTTCAGAACCTTGAGCGACTGGACCATGACGTGCTTGTCGGGATCCGCGGTGAACTCGAGCCGCAGGATCGAAGGCGCCTCGAGCTGGCCGACCTCGTGGGTCTTAGGCAACGCGACGTTGACGATGCCGTAGGCGAGCGCGCCGCGGTCGCCGCCGAAATGCGCGTCGGGCGAGGAATCGCCCGTCGCCTTGCGGTTCGTCGCATAGAAGACGCGCACGACGTGGTATCGCAATTTCCCGCTCGAATCGACGACCGGCTCGCCGACGTCGGGCGTGCCGTCCTTGAAGTCCTTGGTGTGCGCAAGCGCCGGACGGGCGGGTATCGCCGTTGCGAGCACCCGATCGAGGACGGGCATAGCGCCTCTGCCGACGCCCTGGGCCACTTCCGTCTCAAGGTCGGGCGCCTGCTCCGCCGTCAGGGACAGCGCAATATCCTGCTCGGCGGCAACGGTCTCGCCGCACAGTTCCGGGTCGAAGGGCGCCCCGTAGACCTCCTCCGCGCTCCCACCCCAATAGCGCCGATTGGCGAGCACCGCGCCGAGACGCGCCGCGAAATGCGTGACGTCCACGCCATCGACCTTGAGCCTGAGTCGCGCGGTGCGGGTCTCATCGAGGGACGTACCGCGCACGCACAGATCGAAGCTCGCGGCGCGGGCGCTCGGCAGTGCGATCACCGAAGCAATCAGCAGCAGCGCGGCGAGCGTCAATCGCGCACGGGGGCGAGCATCAATCGACATGAACGGCTCCGGTCAGGCGGCTTCGGACCGGGCGGAATGGCGCCGGACCCATCGCAGGGTAGCCGGAGTGCCAGACGGTTGCAGCGGATTCCGGCGTCCGTCGCGCCGAGACCTAAGCGCGCGGCCGGCCGGTGCCGAGCGCAATTTCCCTCGTCCAATCAATGCGTTGAAAAGCGCTGCCGCGATGCGGCAGTGGCGCGTCGAGCCGCTCGCCGCGGCATCGCCGGTCAGCGGCTCAGTCCGCGCCAGCCTTCGGTCCGTGGCTGCATTGTGCGGCGGGCTCCCCGCGCCGCGCCGCAACGTTGGGCCCCACCGGACGCCGTCCCCGCCCATAATCGGGCGCCAAATCGCCGCACGCCAACAACGAGGAGACGCCGATGCCCCGAGTCGCCAGCCGTGTTCACCGCCCTTCGTCGATAAGCAACCGCCCCGGCGCCTGCGTTGCGGTCCTGCTCGCTTTCGCCTCGGCGGCAGGCATCGCGGCAGCGCCCAGCGATGCGCGCGGCAGCGACGCGTTCGCACGCGAACTCCTGAAGCAGCTCATTGACCTCAACACGACGCACGCGCACGGCTCGACGATTGCGGCGAATGCGCTGGCCGAGCGCTTCCTCGCCGCCGGCTTTGCGCCGGGCGACGTCGTGACGCTCGCGCCTCCGGATCACCCGACGAAGGGCAACCTGGTCGTGCGGCTGCGTGGCAAGGGCCGCGGCGCCGCGGTTCTCTACATCGGCCACCTCGATGTCGTCGAGGCGAAGCCGGAGGACTGGAGCGTCGACCCGTTCAAGCTGACGCAGAAGGACGGCTGGTTCTACGGGCGCGGCACCATCGACATGAAGGGCCAGGACGCCGCGATGGCGGCAAGTCTCATTCGCCTTAAGCAGGAAGGATTCCGGCCGGAGCGCGACCTCATCGTCGCCTTCACGGCGGACGAGGAAAGCGAAGGCGACGCCAACGGCGTCGACTGGCTTCTCAAGACTCACCGCGACCTCATCGACGCCGGCATCATCGTCAACCCGGACGGCGGCGAAGCGGGCATGAAAGGCGGCCGCAAACTCTACGTCGCCGTACAGACCAGCGAGAAGGTGTTTCTGACCCTCGGCCTGACGGCGACCGACAAGGGCGGCCACAGCTCGCGGCCGACGACGGCGAACCCGATCTATCGACTCGCTGCGGCCCTCACGCGGCTCGGTCAGTTACGCTTTCCGACGCACCTGACCGAGACCACCAAACTCTATTTCGCGCGCCGCGCCGAGCTCGAAACCGGACAGCTGCAGGCCGACATGCGCGCGATCGCGGCCGGTGCGGCGGACGCCGCCGCAGTCGATCGACTGTCCGCGGATGTCGAGACCAACATCATGCTGCGCACCACCTGCACCGCGACCATGATGGACGGCGGCCACGCTGAGAACGCGCTGCCGCAGCGCGCGCGGGCCTCCGTGCAATGCCGCGTCATCCCCGGCGAATCCGCCGAGTCGGTCGCGAGGATCGTGCGCGACGCGATCTCCGAGCCCTCGATTGCGATCAGCACGATCACCGCCGCGCGGCCGAGTCCCGAGTCGGCGCCCAATGCTGCGCTGATTCGCGCGGTGGAATCCGTCACGCACGAGCTTTGGCCGGGTGTGGTCGTGCTCCCCGAAATGTCGCCCGGGGCGACCGACAGTTCGCGTTCCCGTTCCGTCGGCATCCCGAGCTACGGGATCGATGGCATGTTCGACGATCTCGACGACGGACGCGCGCACGGACGGGACGAGCGGATCGGCGAGACGGCGTTCGCGGACGAGTTCGAGTTCACGTACCGCCTGATGAAGCGGCTGGCAACCTCCCGCGACTGAAGCTGCGGCCGCGCGGCGTGCGCGCACGCCGCGGCGAGTGGCCGCAGTGCGCGACCGCACCTCGTCAGTCGGAAAGGCTGGTCGCGCCTCCGTAGCTCATCGCGTCACGCACCAACGCCGTCACGGCGTGCTCATGCGAGAGTGCCTGTTCGATGGGTGCGATCCGGTCGCGCCGGTCCCGCCGATGAGGAGCACCCTCACCCCGGATTTCCCGAAGCCACGATAAAACCGTAGGGCCGGATTCGCCACGCCGCCCACTGCGCCGGTGAAGCTTTCACGCCGACCACACCTCGCTGAACAAGCGCGCGAAGTTGCGGCCGAGAATCTTCTCGATGTGTCCGTCGGTCCAGCCGCGGTGGGAGAGATCGTCCGCCAGCGTCTTGAAGCGGCGCGGATCATTGTATTCCGGGACGATGTTGAAGACGTCGGCCGCCTCGCCCGGCGCCGCAATGCCCGCCTTCTGCCGATCCTCGAAGAACTTCTTCTGGAACTCCGCGTAGCGTTTGTCGAGCTTGGGGCCCGAGATCGAGCCGTCGGTCCCGAGTCCGACATGGTCTTCACCGCACACGTTGACCGCGTGCTCAAGGTGGCGGATCAGGTCTTCGGCGTGTGGTTGGCCGGAGGCACGCAGGAACGGCATGAAGTAGATGCCGGCGACGCCGCCGCGGTCGGCGAGCGCCTTGAGGGAGCTGTCACTCGTGTTTCGCGGCACATCGACCAGCGCCCGGCAGCCGGTGTGGGTGATCGCCATGGGCGAGGTGGACGCCGCGATCCCCTCAGCGATCGTGCGCGGCCCCGCGTGACTCAAATCGAGCAGCAGGTGCAGGCGGTTCACTTCCGCGACGAACTCATGCCCGAGGCGGCTTAGCCCGCCGTCGGCCGCTTCGAGGCAGCCGTCGCCGACGAGATTGCGGCGATTGTAGGTCGGTTGGGTAATCCGCACGCCGAGGTTGTAGAACAGCGATAGCCGCGACAGGTCTCCCTCAAGCATGCTGCTGTCCTGGAATCCGAAGATCAGCCCCATTCGGTTCGTCGACTTCGCGAGGCCGATGTCCTTGCCGCGGAGGACCTTGAGGAAGACATCCGGGTGTGCCGCGAGCTCGTGCTCCATCGACGCGATCGCGGCGATCGTCTTGTCGAAGATTCCGGGACCGTTGCCCACGTCGTTGACCGTGACATTGACGGCCGTGACGCCGGACGCCCGCACGTCGGCCAGGGCCTGCGCCGGCAGCGGCGCGTCGTCCGGCAGATCGGGATCGACGCCACCCGGCCCCCCGAGCGAGTCAATCACCGTTGCCCGCGCGTAGCGCGCGTTGTCGAAGCCGTCGGTTCCCGAGGCCGCGCGCGCCGAACAGGCAGTGGCATATCCGGCGAGTGCAATCAGAATGGCTTCGCGGCGCGTGAGCATGCGGTCGCCCCCTACGGATGTGGACCCGGCAGTTCATACTCCGTATTCGTCCGCCTGAAAAGCCCCGGCCGCCGGGCGGCCCCGGGGAGGTTGGTCGCCAGGTCGGCGCAAATGCGAAAATATCTCCGCCGGCGTGTCGAGAAGAACCTTCGAGCTCCGACTGGTAGTCGAACGCAGCGATACGGCACTCGACAAAGGGGAAATCCATGAAATACATACTGATGATGCAATTCCCGCTGCGTGAGTGGAAAATCAGGCGAATCGAGCTTTGGCCACCCGCGGACATCGCGCACACGTGACGTTCCTGCACAGCTTCAACAAGAAGCTGACCGACGCCGGCGAATTCGTCCGGACCGAAGGCCTCGGCGGGCCCGAGTACATCCGAATCGCGCGCGCACCCGGACGGAACGCCGGCCGTCACCGACGGCCCGTTTCCCGAGTCCAAGGAGGTCCTCGCCGGCTTCTGGGTCGTCGACGTGGACAGTACCGCGCGTGCCCATGAAATTGCCGCAACCGCGTCCGCAGCGGGAGCTTGTTTACCTGACACTGTAGGCGAGCAAGCTCTCGACGACGTCGTGCGCTCCGGGTGACGGCGCTACGCGGGGATCTGCAGTCCGCGGCCCACCGCCGGGCGTTCAAGGAACATAGCCAGCGCGCGCGTTACGTGAGAATACCCTTCGATGCCGACAAGATCGCCGGCCTCGTAGAATCCGATCAGATTGCGAACCCAAGGAAAGGTCGCGATGTCGGCGATCGTGTACGTGTCGCCCGTGAGCCACGCGCGAGTCGACAGCCGCTCGTCGAGAACGCCGAGCAGGCGCTTAGACTCGGCAACGTAGTGATCGCGAGGGCGCTTGTCTTCGTAGCTCTTGCCGGCGAACTTGTTGAAGAAGCCGACCTGGCCGAACATCGGGCCGACGAAGCTTATCTGGAACATGAGCCACTGAATTGTTTCGTAGCGTCCGGCAGGATCCGACGGAATGAACATCCCGGTCTTGTCGGCGAGGTAGATGAGGATCGCACCCGACTCAAACAGCGGCAACGGCTTGCCACCCGGTCCGTTCGGGTCGAGGATCGCGGGGATCTTGCCGTTCGGATTGAGCGACCGAAACTCCGGTGACAGCTGGTCGTTCGAATCGAACTGCACGCGGTGTGGCTCGTAAGGCAACCCGGTCTCTTCCAGCATGATCGAGACCTTCACGCCGTTCGGTGTCGGCAGCGAGTACAGCTGCAGCAGATCGGGGTGCGCGGCCGGCCACCTGGCCGTGACGCGAAACGCAGAGAGGTCAACCATGCATGAACTCCCGGCAGATGCGCCGCGCTCCCGTGGTTGTCAGGTCGCGAACAGCTGGTCGGCGATGTTCTGGAATGCCTTGAACTCGAGGGCGTTGCCCGAGGGATCGAGCAGGAACATCGTCGCCTGCTCGCCCGGCTCGCCGCGAAACCGAATCGTGGGCTCGACCACGAACCGGAGCCCGTGGCGACGAAAGCGTTCGGCGAGCTCGGTCCACTGCTTCATCTCGAGCACGACCCCGCTGTGCGGGACGGGTACGCCCTGCCCGTCGACCGGGTTGTAGTGAGAGGCGATCATTCCCGAAGGCCCGAGCGTCGGGTTCAGGTGGCAAACGAATTGGTGCCCGTAGAGATCGAAGTCGACCCAGTGCACGTCGCTGCGGCCTTCGGCGCAGCCCAGCACCTCGCGATAGAAACGCCGCGATTCCTCGATATCACGGACCTGAACTGCGACATGAAAGGGTGTGAGCGTCACGTGCCGCCTCCTGAATCCCGCCCGCGACGGCGCGCGAGGCTAGATCTCGCCACGCTGCGCGAAACGACCGATGTGTTCCGCCGCCCGGAACGCCAACGCCTGGATCGTCATCGTCGGCTGGCCGCGCCCACTCGTTACCATGCTGCTGCCGTCGCACATGAAAAGATTCGGGACGTCGTGCGCACGATGGTAGCGGTCGACCACCGATCGCGTCGCGTCGTTGCCCATGCGGCACGTGCCGAGAAGGTGCACGGCGCGCTGGCTGGGCTCTGGAGGGCTGCCCCACACCTTGAGAGCGCCGGCCGCGTCGAGAATCTCCGCCGTACGCTTCTGCAGCCATCCCGCGAACTTGAGGTCGTCCGGATGATCCTTGTAGGTGGTGCGAATCGCCGGCATTCCCCACGCATCCTTGAGTTCCGGATCGAGCGAAATGCTGTTGGTCTCCACCGCGAGAGAAGTCACGTGCCCGGACGCAAACATCGTGCGGGTGAACGTGCCAAGGTGTTCCTTGTACGCCTTCCCCCAGCCCGCGCCCCCTGGCCCGCTCAGCGCCCAAATGATCGGGTTCGGCCCGATGCGCGCGTCGATGCCGCCGCCACCGTAGAACCCGCGCTTCGGGTCAGCGTCGTAAAAGTCGAGCACGACGCGCGTGGCCTGCACGCTCTTGTACTCGTTGAGCTCGTGCTCGAAGTTGCCGAAGAAGCCGCCGCCCTGATTGAACATGAGGTACTTGCCGACGAGGCCACTCGAGTTCGCGAGGCCCTGCGGAAATTGCACGCTGGCGGAATTCAGCAATAGGCGCGGAGTCTCCGCACCGTTCGCGGACAGGACGATCGCCTTGGCGTGTTGAAAGTGCTCGCGCTTCTCCGTGTCGAAGTAGTGCACGCCCGTGACGCGCCCTTTCGGGTTGGTCGCGACCCGGAAAACGTAGCTGCCGGTGCGAACCTCGCAGCGATTGGTCGCCTCGGCCTCCGGGATCATCGTGTAGAGGGTGGATGACTTCGCGCCCGCTTCGCACCCGAAGCCCATGCAGAACCCGCAGTGCACGCACGCAGCGCGGCCGCGGTACGGCACGGAGGCGATCGCAAGGGGCGCCGGAAACGGGTTGAGCCCGAGCTTGCGTGCGCCGCGTTCGAGCAGAACGCCCGAGGACTTCACCGGCATCGGTGGCATCGGGTAGGGTCGGGAGCGCGGTGGCTCGTTCGGATGCGTGCCCGCGAGGCCCGAAACGCCGATTTCCCAGTCGACCTTGCTGTAGTAGGGCTCGAGCTCTTCGTAGCTGATGGGCCAGTCATCGAGCGCGGCGCCGGGGATGCTGCCGAGGAGGCTGCGCTCCTTGAAATCGACCGGGTGCAGGCGCCAGTAGTTCGCCGTGAAATGTACGCTGCTGCCGCCGACCATGCGTGCATAGAAGAGCGGGTTCATTTGCCCCGGAATCGAGCGCTTCGCGGGACCGGCCGGCGTCTGCCGGAAGGTCTGCGGACTCAGCGTCGCGTCGTTGGTGATTCCGCTCGTGAACCAGTACTTAAGCTCGTCGTGCTCGAAGTCTGACGGCTGGTAGCGCGGCCCCTGCTCCATCACGACCACGTGAAACCCGGCGCGCGACAGCTCCCGCGCGATCACCCCGCCCGCCGCGCCCGATCCGACCACGACGAAGTCGACCGCTTCGCTTTCCTTGTAGGTGCGCGTCATGGCTTTGCGCCGGGGGGTGAGAAACCGGGATAATCGCGGTCGTAATAGCCGAACGGGGGCGCGAAAGCGTGTTGGTCGTCGAAACCGATCAGGCGCCAGCCGATGCGGTCGCGATTACCGCCGTATCGGGGGAGCGCAAACAGTCCGATGAGCGTCAGCGTGCGCACCCCTCCAAAAAAGGCACCAGCCTCGACCGACTTCAAAAAAGCGATCTGCGCGGCCGAGTCCGCGTCGGCGAAGCGACTGGCCGGGTGGGAGGCCGCGAACTGCGCCTGGAAGTCCTTGAGGCCCGCGCGGAACTGCGCGGCCTCCGCGGCCTGCCAAGTGCGCAGCGAATAATCGATGAAGTAGACCGCCCCTGCCTCGTGCGCGCCCGGCGTCTCGTCGCTCGGGACGATCTGGCTCGCCATCGCATCGACGTCGCGTGCTTCTTCCGCGGACAGG
Source organism: Pseudomonadota bacterium (assembly GCA_025355245.1). Lineage (GTDB taxonomy): Bacteria > Pseudomonadota > Gammaproteobacteria > Steroidobacterales > Steroidobacteraceae > CAIKZZ01. The sequence goes on from JANXZZ010000037.1 coordinate 79,989, forward strand.
AAGCCGAAGGTCGCCGCGTCGGGATTCGCGACGGCTGCGGTAGCGTGGCCGTGGGCGCTGGCGATCGCGGGCCAGTGAGTGGCGACCCACGCCGCCCCGAACGCTGTTCCCGCGCTCGTCAGGAATTCCCGACGGCTCTTCGACAACTGATTCATGCCATCCCCCGATGTGCGCCACAGTCACTTTGACGGTTTCGGCAAGGCGCCGCAAGGCGATGCGGGCCCGCACGCGGCGAATCCGCGCGACTCGGGCTACTGAGTCGTTTTGCCGGTGACGCCCCACGTGTCGGCGACGACGTAGCCCTCCGGGAAGGGATCCGTCGTGTCGAGGACGTAGTTGTGGAATCCCGTGATCCACGCGCTTCCTCGAAGCGCCGAAATGATCGCCGGGCGGCCGCCGACGAGCGTCTCGGCCTTGATGCGGCCGCGGAACTCGGAGCCGATGAACGAGCTGTGCACGAGCTCATCGCCCACCTGCATCTGTCCGCGCGCGTGCAGAACCGCCATGCGCGCGCTGGTCCCCGTTCCGGTCGGACTGCGGTCCGCCCGCCCGGGCGCCACGATGCAGGTGTTTCGCGTGACCTTCCCGGATCCCTGGTACGGCTGGTCGAACTGGACGATCGAGACGCCGCGAATGCCGGGGTTTTCCGGATGGACGACGTCGAGCTGCGCGCGCGCCGCCGTACGGATTCTCTCGCCGAGCTCGGCGAGCTGCCGCGCTTCGGATGGCTCGACCCGGTAGCCGAGCGCAAGGGCATCGACGATGGCGAAGAACATGCCACCGTAGGCAATGTCGACCGAGATCTGGCCAAGGCCTTCCACGTCGATGCGCGCATCGAGCTCGTGAGCGAAGCAGGGAACGTTTTCGAACTCGACGGACTCGCACTTGCCACCGCGACACGACGCCGTGGCTGTGACGACTCCGCCCGGCATGTCGAGGCGCACGACCGTCGTGGGCTCCGTCATCGGCAGGATGCCGGTTTCGAGGAGCACCGTCACCGAGGCGATCGTATTCGACCCCGACATGGGCACGTATTCGGTCGGCTCCATGATGATAAGTCCGACGTCGCAATCTCCGCGCGTCGACGGGACGATGAGATTGACGTGCCTCGCAACGCTGCCGCGCGGCTCGCACAGCAGAAATTTGCGGATATGGTCGTGTTCACGTTCCATCGTTCGCATCTTCTCGTACATTGTCGCGCCCGCCGGTGGCAGCACGCCGCCGACGATGACATCGCCGACTTCGCCCGCCGCGTGGCAGCCCACGACCGAAATCATTCTCTTGAAGCTCACCGCCCACCTCGTCGTCGCGCGTACACCTCGGCTACCCCCAGCCGTGCCGTTCTTGCGGTCGGCGTCCGGGGGGGCGGCCGGGAGCGACCGTAGCTGACGCCCACCCACAAAGAAAGCTCCCGGGGCGCCACGCTGATTCGACCGCCCGGTCCGCCCGAAATCGGCGAAACTAGCAACCGTCCACCCAGCACCTTGCTGTCGGCCCGATCGAGGAGTCCACGATGTCCACGTCCGTCACGGCCCAAGAGATCCATTACCGCTGGAACGACCTGCCCGCCGAGCCCCTGAAGGGCACCATCTCGCGCCGCCTCGTCACCAGCGAGCGAATGATGATTGCTCACGTCTACTTCAAGAAAGGCGACGACGTGCCGCGCCACTCGCACGAGAACGAGCAGATTACGTACATCCTCGAAGGCGCGTTGCTCTTTTGGTTCGGTGCCGAAGATAATCGGCAGGTGATCGTGCGCGCCGGCGAGGTCGTGGTGATTCCCTCGCACCTCCCGCACCGCGCCGTCGCGCTCGAGGACACGCTCGACGTCGACGTGTTCTGCCCGCCCCGGCAGGACTGGCTGACGGGCACCGACGCGTACCTGCGGGGCTGAGGTGCGCAGCTACGACGTCGCGCCGGGGGTGGACGCCGCGCTTGCCCGGTTCACGGTCCCGGAGAAGCTCGGCTTTGGTGCGGTGGACGCGCCCGTGATGTACAGCGTCGACTGGGCGGCGGGTGCATGGGGACGCGGTCGGCTTCTGCCGCACGGGCCCATCGCGATTGCGCCCGGTGCGCGCGCACTTCAGTACGCGGAACTCGTCTTCGAAGGGCTCAAGGCGTACCGGATCAACCGCGACGTGCCGAACCTCTTTCGACCGCTCGAAAACAGCCGGCGCCTCGCCCGCTCGGCCGAACGGCTGTCGATGCCCTCGGTTCCCGAGGCACTCTTTCTCGAGGCGCTCGATGCGGTCGCGGGTACCCTGTCGCGCTTCGTCCCGGGCAAATCGGGCCAAGCCCTCTACCTGCGGCCGTTCCTGTTCGGAACCGAGAGCGGCTACCTGATCCGCAACTCCTCGACGTTCCGTTTCATGGTCATCGCGAATCCGGTCGAGGCTTACTCGACCGGCCCGATGCGGGTCGCGATCGAGCGCGAGGACGTTCGGGCGGCCGTCGGCGGCGTCGGGTTCGCGAAGGCCGCTGCGAACTACGCCGCCTCGCTCAGGGCGTCGTCGCAAGCCGCAGCGCGCGGCTACACCGTCGCGCTGTGGCTCGATGCGACCGAACACCGCTACATCCAGGAACTTTCCGGGATGAACATCTTTGCCGTGATCGACGGGGAGCTGCACACGCCATCACTCGACGGCGCCATCCTGCCCGGCATCACGCGCGACTCGCTGATCACGCTGGCCCGCCACCTCGGACATCGCGTCATCGAACGCCCGATCGCAATCGACGAGCTGCTCCGCCAGATCTCAACGGGAGCCTGTAGCGAGCTGTTCGCCTGCGGCACCGCCGCAATCGTCAATCCGATCGGGGCCCTTGCCGACCGGAATGGCGCGGATCACCTGCCCAAGTGCATCGGCGAGGTTGCCGCCGAGCTTCGCGAGGCGCTGCTCTCGATCCAGGAGCGGCGGGCGCCCGACCCGTTCGGCTGGGTCCGGGAGATAGGCCCCGCGGCTTGAGCGCCGTGCGCCCCGGACGTCGACGGGGAGGGAAAATCGCCCCACCGCAGGCTAGGATTGGTACATGAAGCCCCGCAATCGTCGCAGTCGTCCGGCGCACGATGACGTGCTGACGCCCGCCGAATGGCGCGTCGTGCACGCGGTGCAGCACGGCATGACGAACCGCGAGATCGCGGCGCGCCGCGGCGTGAGCCTCGACGCCGTCAAGTTTCACGTTGCGAACGCTTTCGCGAAGGTCGGCGTTGGGAGTCGCAAGTCACTAAGGCAATGGTTTCGCGTACCCAAGGGCAGCGCGCTCAACAGCAAGGAGAATGAAGTGAACGCCGCAGCGCCGCTCGGACGGATCAGCCAGATCTCGCGCACCGTCAAGGATATCAAGCAGGCAGAACACTGGTACGCCGAGGTGCTCGGCCTGACGCATCTGTATACCTACGGCCCGCTCGCGTTCTTTGACTGCGGTGGCACGCGTCTGATGCTGACTCAGTACGGCGAGCCCTCGCCCGCCGAGTCCATCCTGTACCTGGCGGTCGATGACATCGTGAAATCGCACGAGGAATTCCGTCGGCGCGGGGTCGAGTTCATCAACGCGCCGCACATGGTTCACACGCACGCAGACGGCACGGAAGAATGGCTGGCGATGTTCAAGGATCCCGAAGGACGGCCCCTTGCCATCATGGCGCAAGCCCGTGCGTAACGGCGCCCAGAGTCGACCCGGCCTCGCCGGCGGCGCCCGACCGGCGTCCTAGCGTGGCGACGGACATCGAGGCGATCGCGGATCGGCTGATCCTCGCCGCGGACACCGCGACCCAGATCGCGACCCTCACCGCGGCCGACCCCGCACTCGACGTCGAAGTCGCCTATGCGGTCCTCGCGACGATAGGCGCTCGCCGACGCGCCGCCGGATGGCGGATGCTTGGCCGCAAAATCGGCTTCACGAATCCCAACATTTGGCCGCGCTACGGGGTCTCGCAACCCCTATGGGCACCGATGTGGGATCGGACGGTGCATTTCGTCGGCGCCGGCGGAACGCTTACCGTGCACGCTTTCACGGAGCCCCGCATCGAGCCGGAGGTCATCCTCAAGCTGCGCGCGCCAGTCGCAGCGGGCGCCGACGCAGGCGCGGTGCTCGATGCGGTCGATTGGATCGCAGCGGGATTCGAGATCGTGCAGAGCCCCTACCCGGGGTGGAAATTCAGGCTCGCCGACTGCATCGCCGCTTTCGGACTGCACGCGGCGCTCGTGGTCGGGGAGCCGCTTGAGCTAACCCCGGCGCTGCGCGGGACGCTCGTGGGCGGACTCGGCTCCTTCGCGCTGACGCTCGCCCGGCAGGGTCGCGTCGTCGACCGCGGAGTCGGCGCGAACGTACTCGGGAGCCCCGTCAATGCGCTCGCCCATCTCGCCACGCTCCTCGCCTCCCAACCCCACTCGCCGCCGCTGGCCGCGGGCGAGATCGTGACCACCGGCACGATCACCGATGCGTGGCCGGTCCGGGCTCAGGACACGTGGTCAAGCGACTACGGCGAGCTCGGCGTGCTCGGGCCCACGCTCACCATCGGCAGCTGAGTCTCGCGCCCGCGGCGGCACGGCCGGGCGGGTTACTCGAGCCGTTCAACCTTACGGAGCGCTGGAAAAAGCTTCATCCACAGGAGCGCCACCACGATCGTCCCGATGCCGCCCAGCACCGCCGCCGGCATCGCTCCGAGCCAGGCGGCGGTGATACCGCTCTCGAACTGACCTAGCTCGTTGGAAGCATTGATGAAAAGGTAGTTCACCGCCCCCACGCGCCCGCGCATCTCATCGGGGGTTCCGAGCTGGACGAGGGAGAAGCGGATGATCACGCTGACCGTGTCGGCCGCACCCATGACCAGGAGCGCCGCAATCGACAGCCAGATCTGGCGGGAGACCGCGAACACGACCGTCGCTAATCCGAAAATGATCACGGCCTGAAACATGCGAATGCCCACGCGACGGGTGATTGCGTGTCGCGCGAGCGCTGCCGTCATCAGCAAGGCGCCAAACGCCGGCGCGCCGCGCAGCACGCCGAGTCCCCACGGGCCCGTGTGCAGAATGTCGCGGGCGTAGATCGGCAGGAGCGCAGTCGCTCCACCGAGCAGGACGGCGACGAGATCGAGCGAGATCGTCCCCAGTATCGCCGGGTTGCGCCTGACGAAGGCGACGCCCGCGAACAAGCTCGCAAGCGTGGGCGGTTCCTTCGGAGCGAGCGGCCGGTCGACCCGGATCGCGCCGCTGAGGACGCCGCCCGCGAGCCAGCAGACGGCCATCGCAACGTAGGGGAGCGCCGGGGAGATCGCGTAGGCGAGACCGCCGAGCGCGGGGCCGCCGATCGATGCCAGCTGGAAGGCGCCCGTCGACAGTGCGCTCCCCTTCTGCAGGCCGCCCTCGGGAACGACGCCGGGCAGGAGCGCAGCGGCGGCGGGGCTCTCGAACGCGGTCGCGGTGCCGAAGATGGCAACCGCGCCGAAGATTTCGGGCACGGTCAGCCAAGCGCCGAGTGTGCCCCACGCGAGGAACGCCGCGGTTAGGCCCTCTACGACCTGACAGACCTGCACGACGCGATTTCGGTCGTACCGGTCGGCTGCGTGACCCGCTGCGAATACCAGCACGGCCGTCGGGATGAACTGAACGAGGCCCACCATACCGAGATCGAAGGCGCTGCCGGTCAGTGCATAGACCTGCCAGCCCACCGCCACCGCGCCGATCTGGTAAGAGAACTCGGAAAAACTCCGGCCCCAGAAGTACAAAAAGAACGGTCGATGCGCGAACAGGCTTTTCGCGTTGGCGGGAGTTGGGATTGGCACCGAGCGCACTTTACGACAGGCACGGGTTCGACCCAAACCGCGATCGCAAGTCTTCCGTCATTGGACGCGGGACCCGCCTACGTCCTGACGGCGACGACCCCGTCGGTGTCCGCCGTCGTCGTGAATCCGGCATTTCTCAGTCGCACCGCGACCTCGCTCGCAAGGTCGCGTCCGCGACTCTGCTTGTTGGGTGTACCGGTGTAGTGAAAGAGCCTGCCGCCGCGCGTGATCACCCGCGCCAGCTCGAGGTAGAACGCTCCCGAATAAAGCTCCCCCGCGATGCCGAAGCGCGGCGGATCGTGCAGGATCGCGTCGACGGACTTGTCAGGCAACGCGCTCACGCGTGTGGTGATGTCCGCCTGCGCGAACTCGAGGCGCGCGTCGGGGAGCGGTGACCAGGGGTTCAGGCCTCTGAGCCAGATTACATCGGCGTTCTTTTCGAATGACAGCACCCGCGCAGCTCCACCCTCGAGGCAGCACGCGGCGAAGTAGCCGAGGCCACCGCAGGTGTCGAGGATGCGTTTGCCGCGCGGCCGGATCAGCGCGACCTTGCGTGCGGCGTCGTTGCACGGCGAGACGCGGGCGGTCGGCAACATCTTGATGCCGTCGATCTCGAAGGTCGGTGGTCCCCACGACGTCGGCACTAGCTTGATCAGCGCCGTCGTGTAGCGAGCGACGGGCTGGAACGTACCCTCGCTCCAGTGGTAGATCGTGCGCTCTTTGCAGCCTATCGGAACGGGGAAGCGCTGACCATTCCATTGCCAGCGCGCGCCGTCAAGGTCGACGGCGGTCCTCGAGCGCCCGAGGTCGAGCGAGCACTCGACCGAGGCCGCACCTGCACGGATCGCGAGGCGCAGCTGATCGGCTACCGAGGAAGTAAGCAGCGGACCGATCACTCAGTTGAACCTGTGCGGTGAGACCGTCCGGGCGCGGGTCGCGAATGACGAATTTCCAGGCACCGGCGCGGAGCCCAGGCCGTTGGCGTGCGTTGCCCATGATCCACCGTTTCGGGCGCGGCTGCGCACGAAAAAGCGCGCCGGGACTGCAACGCTCCGGGCGCGAATGCCGGGAATTTGCGGTATCGTGACGGCGCGTTCCGGCACCTTCTCCACGAGTGTTGCCGCCAAGCGTCGCCGGTCCACGAGGAGAGATGAGAATGCGCTGCACGCGGCGTCACTTGCTTCAGCACGCGGGGCTCCTCGTCGCCGGCGGTGCTCTCACCGCCGGCCTGGATGCGCCCGCCGCATCGGAACGCGAGGCGGGCGCCGGCTCGAAAGAGATGCCGCCTGTAACACCGTTCGCCCGCGCGCGGTTCTTCCGGGATGCGCTCGTGTGGGACAACCATTCGGGTTTCGACCCGCGTCCCGAATTCGACCTCGAGCATCTCGAGGATTGGCGAAAGGCTGGAATCAACTACCTGTCGATTGACGTCGGCTACGACGTGATCGACTGGCAGCTCGCGATCCGGAACCTCGCGAGCTACATCACGTGGCTCGAGAAGCGGCCGGAGCGTTTCGTGCTCGCGCGACGGGCCGAGGACGTGCTGGACGCGAAGCGTGCTGGGAAGATGGCGATCACTTTCGACCTGGAGGGAATGAACGCGCTCAATGGGGATGCGAGCCTGGTCGCGCTCTACTATCGGCTGGGCGTCCGCCAGATGCTCGTTGCCTACAACCGCAACAACCTCGCCGGCGGTGGCTGCCACGATGACGACCACGGCCTGACCGAATTCGGGCGTGCCGTGATCGTCGAGATGAATCGCGTCGGCATGGTGGTGGATTGCTCGCATACCGGGCACCGGACGACGATGGAAGTGATGGAAATGGCCACGCATCCGGTCATCTTCTCGCATTCCAACCCGAAGGCGCTGCGCGCGCACGGCCGGAACATCGCCGACGACCAGATCCGAGCCTGTGCACGCACCGGCGGCGTGGTCGGCATCAATGGTATCGGGCTGTTCCTGCCCGATCACGACGCATCGACCGGCGCGCTCGTCGATTGCATCGAGTACGTTCGCAACCTCGTTGGCGCGGACCACGTCGGCATCGGCCTCGACTACTCCCCGCCCGCAATGGAGGACGCGCTCAACGATCAGCTGAACCAGCACGCGGAGTTCTGGCCGCCGAGTGAATACGCAGGACAGGGACCGACGAAGGACGCAGCGCCGGACCGGTTTGCCCTGATCGCGGATTCGCTGTTCGCGCGCGGCTGGTCGCCGGGCGACGTGACAGGCGTACTCGGTGGCAACTTCCTGCGCATCGCGCGTCGGGTGTGGAAGTAGCGGCGCCGGGCGCCCATTCAGGGGCCGCGGATCAGCTCCGTCAGTCGCCGCGCCAGCTCGTCCGGGGTAAACGGCTTTTGCAGGAACGCGGCCCCGTCGCTCGCAAAAAGTGCTCGATGTCTCGCATCGGGCGCGTAGCCGGACATGAATAGCACCTTGAGGCCCGGGCGTAGGTCCGCCGCGCGGGCCGCAAGCTCCACTCCGCCCATCCGCGGCATGACGACGTCGGTCAACAGCAGGTCCACGTGGCGCTCGCGATCGGCGAGAATCGCAAGCGCGTGATCGACGTTCTCCGCGGCAATCGCCTCGTAACCAAAGTCCACGAGGGTCCTCTCGAGCAGGTTGCGCAGGTCGGCGCGACCCTCGACCACGAATATCGTCCCAGTACCCTGCTCGGCTGCCATGCGCGCGGGCCGGCTGAGCGCCGGGTGGCTCGGCACGCGCGGCAGGGAAACCCGAATGGTGCAGCCCGCCCCGGGCTGCGTGTCGAGCGTGAGGTTCCGCTGGCTCCGGCAACGATGCCGTAGACCGTCGACGGCCCGAGGCCAGTGCCGCGGTCTGCCTTGGTGCTGAAGAACGGCTCGAAGGCACGCGCCCGGGTGTCCGCGTCCATGCCGATGCCGTTGTCCGAGACCACGAGCTCGACCGCCGATTCGCCGCTACGATGGGTTGACATCGACAGGCGGCCGCCATTCGGCATCGCATCGCGGGCGTTGACCGCGAGGTTCATCAACACCTGCCCGAGCTGCGAGCGGTCCGCGCGAACGCTGCCCGCGTCGCGCGCAAGACGCAGCGACAACTCGACATCCTCTCCGATCACCCGCTCGATCATCTTGGCCGTCTCATCGACGACATCGTTGAGGTCGAGGACGTCGTTGTGGGCGACTTGCGAACGGCCGAAGGTGAGCAGCTTCTGCGTCAGTGACGCTGCCCTTTCGCCGGCGCGCATAATCTTGATGAGATCCGCGAATAGCGGGTCGTTGCTGTCGAGCTGGCGCTGCGCGAGTGCTGCCTGGCCCAACACCACGCTGATGATGTTGTTGAAGTCGTGGGCGATGCCGCCGGCGAGGCGCCATAGTGCCTCGAGTTTCTGCGTCTGCCGTAACTCGCGTTCGAGTTGTCCTGGCGCTTTTTGAGGTCCTCTTCTTCGCGCTTGCGAACGAAGAAGTCGGGAATCCGGAAGTGCGCCGCGCGCGGCCCGACGTGCGGGTTCTCGGCCACGTAGGCGGCGATCCGCGCGGCTATCCGTTCCGGAGGGGCCGTGATGAAGCGGCAGGTCTCGTCGCTCTTCGCGCGGCAGAGAATCTCGGCGGCCACGAGCGTCGGGCCGAAGCTTTCCTCGCACCAGCCGGAGGAATAGCCGGCATTCATGATGCAGACGGGTACTTCGCTGTGACGGGTGTTGCGCACCCATGCGTCGGATTCGAAAGAATAGGGATGGTCGTACACGAGGCAGTAGCTGTCGTCGGGGGCCGGGCGCGATTCGGGGAGGATTTCGACGAACGCCCAGCTGGCGTGCGCGAAGTGCACCGGACCCGTCGACAGCCTCGCGATCGGGTCAGTCAGGTTCATCTGCTTGTGGAAATTGCGCGCGTCGGTCCGTCCCATCGCGTGTGCAAGGTCGAAGAGAATCGTGCGCGCGAACTCGTCCGCCTCGGCACGGCGATCCTCCCCGTAGAGCGAGCGAACGAGGTCGAAGAATTCGACCGAGAGTGCCGCGGCGCGAACGAGGACGTAGCGCTCGCCGTGGATCTCGATCGTTCCGTGGCCCGGGTCGTCCACGCGATCGCGGAAGAAGCGCGACACGACCTCTTCCGCCGCTGCGAAGAGGCCATGCATGGACTCCGGGACGCTGACGGTTTTCACGGCAGTTGTTTGTTCTGGTGCGAGGGCGGGCGGGAGTCGTGGCACACGACCGACGGGCGACACGGCGCCGGTTGGCGCTACTTCTGTCGGCGTGCCCGGGCCTTCGCGGTGCTTAGATCCTGCAGGGATTTTCTCGATCGAGCCACCGCAGATACCGGATTCGGCGCAGCGGGATCGGGCTGGCGATTTTGCGCGCAGCGGCTCTGTATGCAACCGCCAAAACGAGACGTGGCGCAGCGCGCACCAAATGAATTCCGCGACGTTGGCGGAGCGCGATGGGACGTTCGCCACGACGAACGGCTGGCCGTCGATGTTCTGTTAGCCCGGCGACGTTTGCTCGACGCCGGAGCCGGTATTTGCAGGCCCGCCGGGCGCGGGTCTTTACATAAGGGTGGCTCGCTGCACTGCGCGTTTTCCGCCGCGGCAGCACCCGCTTCGCGTTTAGGGACAGGGATCAACTTTCGAATTCGGGCGAGGCGGCACGATGGGGCGAGCCTGCTCCATAACCTGGGAGATTGACGCGTGGGTGGAGGCACCGACGATTCCGCGCCGGATGACCTCTGGCATTTGACCCTGGACGATCTCTTGGTCGAACCGGGTGAAATCGCGGCTATTGGCGGATCAGGGCCGTACGTCATCACGCTCAGTTCCTCGACCGCTCCGCTGAGCATCCCGCCGTCCGGGCTGCTCAACTTCGAACACCTGCACGTGTTCCAGATTCAGCACCGCGAAAACGGCCAGCTCCGCTATCGCCTGCGCCTCGGTCCGATCACCACCGAGCTCGAGGCCGATGTCGTGCTCGCGTCAGTGCGCGAGCACTACCCGCGTGCCTGGATGGCCTCGGCCGACGAGGACGATATTCGTGCGCTCGAGCTGAAGAACAATCGAACGTCAAGGACGGCCGCGCCGAAGGTGCCAGCTCCGAAGGGGCCTGCTCCGGTTTCGAGCGTGGCTCGTCCGTCCGTCCCGCCGGTTCCGCCAGCCGCAGAACAGCGCCCGCACGTCGAGCGCGATCCCGCGAAGTCGCCCGCCCTTCCGTCCGCGCGAGCGGCATCGCCCCCGAAGCGGCCGCCATCGGAGGCCGAACAGCAGGCCGCGCTGCGCGAGCTCGCGGCCGCAGTGCTCTCGATTTCCGATCCCGTCGAATGCCCCGCGCCGAGGCAAGAGGCGGCACGGCAGGTCACGCGTAGCGAATCGCCAGCCGCGCCCGTAGAAATTGTGGCGGATCCCATTCCGGTGGCAACGCGCACCGAGCCGCCGGCCAAGCCAGCAGTTGCTCTGGCGGATCCCGCTCCGGTTGCGACGTGCGCCAAGCCGGTCGCCGCCCCAGCTTCAACCGCGGCGGACCTTTTTCCAATCGCGGCGAGAGGCGCGCCGCCGGTACCACCGTCCGTGATGCAGCCTGAGGCGCCGCGTCCGTCCGGCTTGGCCATCCGCCAAGCCTACGCGATGATGCGGCCGGCGAAAGACATGCGCTCGGACGGCCCGCCGCTCTCGGCCTTCTCCGACGACAGGGTGACGGCAACAGTCACCGTCGAACCGCCCGCGGCGTTCGCCTCCGCTCCTGCGGCGGTCGCGACGCCGGTCTCCCCGTCCGCACCGGCCGGCCAACCACGGCCAAGCGTCGCACCCGTCACCAAGCACTCGAAGCCGGTCCCGCGCCTCGACGTTCCTGTCCTCGGCGCATCCGCACGCGTGAGCGACGCCCCCCGTACGAGCAAGCCCCCGGCGGCAGCTCGCGCGCCTTGTGTAGCGTCCGCGCTGATCGGATCGCTCGCGGAGCCCGCGGCGCCGCCGCCCGTGCTGGCGGTTCCGCCGCCGGCGACCGTTCCGTCCGCTCCGCCGCCCGCCCAGGTGTGCAGCGCGCCAATCGCCCCGCCGAAGCCGGCGTCTGCTCCGCCTGCGGGGGACCAGGCCGCCGCGTCCGTGCCGACCCGGCTTGCGCTGGCAGCGCCACCAATCGCCGTCGCACCACTCGCGGCCGCGAACGTGGCGCCGCTTGCGCCGGTCGAGGCCGAGTCGCCGGCGCCGGCGATCCTTTCATCGGAGCTCTCACTGCTTGAATCGACGCCTCCCGCGGCTGTGAAGGCCGGGCCTTCGGTTCCGCCGGTCGAGGCCGAGTCGCTGGAGCCGGCGATCCTTTCGTCAGAGCTCTCACTGCTCGAATCGGCGCCCCCCGCCGCGGTGAAAGCCGCGCCATTGGTTCCGCCGGTCGAGGCCGAGTCGCCGGCGTCGACGTTGCTTGCGTCAGAGCTCTCACTGCTTGAACCGATGCCTCCCGCCTCTGCGAAAGCCGAGCCTCCGGTTCCGCCGGCCGAGCCAGCCGCGCCGGAGCCGGCGCCGTCCGCGGCGGCGTTCTCGCTGGCCGATGCCGCGTCGCCGATGCCGTGGCGAACCGTGGACTTTGTGCCGCCGGTCACAGCGGTCGGGACAGCGCCCTCGGCACTGCCGCCGATTGAGTTCGAGATGGATTTAGTTCTGGAGGACGCGCTGTCCATCCCCGGCATCGATGCCGCTGCGCCGGAGCGCGTGTTGACTGCGGCTTCCGCGCCGGCGGCGATCGCCCCGATCGCGATTTCCGTCCCGACGGTCGCGATTGCACCAACCAGTGTCGCTCCGCCGTTGCCCACTTCAGCGATTCCGCCACCGCGCGCGGCGCACGGCGCGCGCTCGACGTCTCCGGCCAAGGCAATTCCGCCGGCTGGCGCGTCACGCGTTCTCGCGCCTCGATCCGTCGTGAAAGCAACGGTTCGCAGCGCACCGCCGGCGGTGAGCCGAGCGTCCGCTGCGAAGCCGGCCTCGCGAATGCCAACCCTACCTCCGGCGCCGCCCAAAATCTCGCCCGCTGCGCGTCCGGCGGCGATGCCCGCCGCGATTGCGAAATCGAACGCGCCCCCTCCGGCGGCGATTCAACAGAAGCCAGTGCCGGCGCTCGACAAGACGCAGACCCTGCGCGCACTGACACCGCTCGAGCTTGCGGACGACGTGGCGTCGCGGCTCTTCGTTATCCAGCTCGTCGTGTCGGAATCCGAATTCAGTCCCGAGAGCGTGCCAAACCTGGGAATCTTCGATGAATATCGCCTGTACGCGGCGGTGGGTCTCGACGGTGACAAGATCCGGCACGCGCTGCGTCTCGGCTTCTTCACTGACGAAGGTGCGGCGGCAGCGGTCGCCGGCTACCTGCGCGGACACTTCGAGGGCGCCGCGGTAAAACGCGTCAGCGAAGCCGAACGCGCGCGTTTCGCCGATCGCCGGCTCGAGGCGCGAAAGGATGCGGGTTCGACCGGTGTCCACGCCGCGATCGAGCTGAGTTGCCCTGACCCCGTGCCGACCACCCGCCTCGCCGAGTTGTCACGAAAGAAATAGCGGTCGGGTCCGCTCCGGCAGGGCGGATTCAAACGCCACGCGCCGACCCCGAATGGCGGGCTCGGTCGCCGTCGTTACTCCGATGCCGAACGTCCCGTTTCCCGCCTGCGCGCTCCGGCTGCGACCCCTTACGCCCGCGTCGGCGGCCACCGGCTCCCCGGGGGCGGTGCGATTTTCCAGGGCTGGCATCCTGGGATTGCACTGAATTCGACTTAAGCGGCTAAGATATAATATATTATTCAGCTTAACCTCTGGCGGCGCTGCAATTGGAGTCTCCATGAAGCCATGGTCTGGTGTTTTCCCGGCGAGCACGACCCAGTTCGAGGGCGACGAGAGCCTGAATCTCAAGGCCACGCAGCACGTTGTGGACCAGCTGGTTCAAGACGGCGTGCACGGCATCATCTGCCTGGGGACGGTCGGCGAGAATTGTTCCTTGAGCGCGGCCGAAAAGCGCAGCGTCCTCGCAGGGGTCAAGGAAGTGGTTGCCGGCCGCGTGCCTGTGATCTCCGGTGTCGCCGAGTACACGACCCGCCTCGCCTGCGAGTACGCCCGCGACGCCGAGAAGCTGGGAGCGGACGGGCTCATGGTCCTTCCCGGGATGGTCTACAAGTCGAGCCGGCGGGAAACGCTGCAGCACTTCAAGGCCGTTGCCGGGGCGACGGGGCTGCCGATCATGATCTACAACAATCCGGTCTCCTATACCGTCGATGTGACAGTGGAAATGTTCGCGGAGCTCGCGAGCGTCAAGAACATCGTCGCCATCAAGGAATCCTCCGAAGACACGCGTCGCCTGACCGACCTGCGCAATGCCTACGGTAATCGCTTCACGCTGTTCGCCGGCGTCGATGACATCGTCCTCGAGAGCCTCATGCTCGGCGCCACGGGTTGGGTCTCAGGGCTGACGAGCGTGTTCCCGCGCGAATCGGTCGCGCTCTACAACCTCGCGGTCGCCGGGCGCTACCGGGAGGCGCTCGCGGTCTACCGCTGGTTCATGCCGCTGCTGCACCTCGACACCATTCCGACGCTGGTCCAGTGCATCAAGCTCGCCGAGCAGGTCATGGGCCGCGGCTCGGAAATGGTGCGCGCACCGCGCCTGCGCCTCGAAGGGACTGAGCGCGCGGAGGTCGAGAAGCTCGTGCAGCACGCCGCGGCCAACCGGCCGGCCCTCCCCGCGCGGGCCGTGGCGTGACATGACGATCGGCGTCGGCGGCTCCAGCGCCGAGCGCGAACTCGCCGGGCTCGGCCAGGGCGCGCACGGGGCAGTGCCGATCACCGACGCCGAGCGCCGCGAGCGTTGCGCTCGCGGCGCGCGCCTGATGGCGGACCGCGGCATCGATGCGATGCTGCTGCCTGCCGGGACCAGCCTTTACTACTTCACCGGATTGCGCTGGAGTCCGAGCGAGCGACTGACCGGCGCACTGATCCTGGCATCGGGCGCGGTCCACTACGTGTGCCCCGCGTTCGAGATCGGCACGCTGCGTGACGCGAACACGGTTCCGGGTCCGATCCACGGGTGGGAGGAAGCAGAGGATCCCCACGCGCTGGTCGCGCAAGTGCTCACCCGGGAAGTTCCGGGCCCGCGCGTTCTCGCGCTCGACGAAGGCGCGCCGTTCTTTGTCGCCGAGGGCCTGCGTGCGTCCCTCGACCGCGTGCAGCTGGTCAGCGCGGTCGCGATCACGAAAGCCTGCCGCATGCACAAGTCGCCGGCGGAGCTGGCGATCATGCAGACAGTCAAGGACATGACGCTCGAGGTCCAGCGGCGGGCCGCCCGGATACTGCGCCCTGGAATCACCGGCAACGAGGTCAAGGCCTTCATCAACGAGGCGCATACGCGCCTGAGCGGTGCCGGGTCGACGTTCTGCCTCGTCTACTTCGGCGAAGCAACTGCCTACCCGCACGGCGTGTCGGCGCCCCAGGTGTTGAAGGACGGCGACGTTGTGCTGATCGACACCGGATGCGAGCTCGAAGGCTACAAGTCCGACATCACGCGGACCTACGTGTTCGGCAAGGCAAGCCCACGGCAGCGCCAGATCTGGGATCTCGAGAAGCGCGCGCAGGGCGCGGCATTCGCGGCCGCGCGGATCGGCGTGCCCTGCGAGGCCGTCGACCGCGCTGCGCGTTCAGTGATCGAGGCCGCCGGCTTCGGTCCGCGCTACCAGGTCCCTGGTCTGCCGCATCGCACCGGGCATGGAATCGGCCTCGACGTGCACGAGTGGACCTACCTCGTGGAAGGGAACACCCAGCCGCTGGCCGCGGGAATGTGCTTCAGCAACGAACCGATGATCTGCCTCTACGGCGAATTCGGCGTGCGCCTCGAGGACCACTTCTTCATGTCGGATTCGGGTCCCGTGTGGTTCACGCAGCCCGCGCATTCCTGCGACGCGCCGTTCGGCGAAGCCTAGTTGCGGGCGACGGCTAGGTCGCGTTTTGCCTGAGGTACTTGAGCAGGTTGTCGCGAACGCCGTTGATATGGCGGGACAGGAGCGCCGCTGCCTTTGCCTGATTGCCTGCCTCGCAGAGGTCGATCAACTGGATGTGCTCCTTGTGGGCGCGTCGGCGATTGTCCTCGGCGAGCGACAACTGGATGCGCACGTACCGGTCGAGGTTGTCGTGTACCCTGCGCACGAGCTCGAGCGTGATCGGTCGCCGCGCGGGGGCATAGAGCTCTTCGTGCAGCTTCCAGTTGAGCTCGCCCCAGCGTAGCGGCGGTGCGGAGTCCATTTTCTCGACGAGCTTGCGTGCGCGCGTCACCGCGTCCGCGCCGATGTCCTTGATAGCGCGCTTCAGCAGGTCGACCTCGAGCGTCGCACGGATATCGAAATACTCCTCGATCTCCGCGACCGACAGGCGCGTCACGACCGCGCCTTTGTAGGGCACGTTCGTGATCAGACCTTCCGACTCCAGTTGCAGGAACGCCGCGCGCACGGGAATGTGGCTCACGCCGAGGCGCCGTGCCACCTCGTCCTGGCGTAGCTGGTGTCCCTGGGCGTAGGCGTTCGAGACGATGAGTTCGCGGAGCGTATCCGCGACCTGTGCCGATAGCGATTTTCGCGAGACCGCGATTGACCTTGCCATTTACCACCTGACAGCCAGAGACGGTTCCCGTCCACGAAAGATGCGGTGGCGGGCGCCCCACCGGCGACGCTCGCGGCGGCTGCGGCACGCCGGGATGGCGGTCGCGGCGCGGGACCTTCCCCTTTCGATACAATATATAGCACCTCAACGACGCCTGCCGCAGGCACTACGAGACTCCACCACGATCCGCCAGAGGACCCGAACATGATGAATCGACGCGCACTCCTCTCGAATGTGGCTGCGGCCGGCGCCGTGATTAGCGGCGCCGCGGCGCTGCACCCGGCGCTCGCCGCGAGCGTCGCGAAGCCGGATTCTGCGAGTCTCATGCTGCCTCCCGACCACCTTACGGCCTCGACCACGGATCGACTGCCGCTCACTTGGCACAAGGCGCGCACAAAGATTCTTCAGGCGCGGCTCGCGGCGGCCGGGATCGACGGCATCCTGCTGACGGACCAGTGGAACATCATCTACTTCACCGGGCTCTTCCACACCAATACCGAAAGGATGATGCACGCATTCATTCCGACGGTCGGCGACCACCCGGTGTGGTTCTATCCGGCGCTCGATCGTGACCTCGTCCGCACGTGGTGGTTCGAAGACGGGGACATGTACTTCGACTGGCTAAACGTCGAGGGCGCGGCGCCTCAGGAAGGCAAAGTCGTTAAGGGGCCGACCCAGGACCTGTGGCGTTGGGCGCTGACCGGCCTCAAGAAGCGCGGCTTCGCAGGCAAGACACTCGCCGCCGACAAGGAATTGGTGCCCTCCGCGCAAGCGACGGTCGTCGACGTGCTCGGCAAACCGATGGCTGCCGCGGCCAGCGACTGCATGTTCCTGCGCGAGCGCAAGACGCCCGAGGAGCTGGCGCTGACGCGTCGTGCCTACGCTTACTTCGATCGGATCCACGCCTTTGCCCGGGACCTCCTGCTGACCCACGGCACGGATCTCACGGATTTCGACGTTGCGAGCGCGGCGACCAAGTTCGGCACTGACCTGATCATGGCCGACATCAAGCACGACGGGCGCCCGCATACCGCAGTCGGGATCCAGGTCGACATCGAGTGCCGCGTCGGCCAGGCGACGGGCTACCCGCATCCGAATCAGTTCCTGTACAACAAGATCGAGCGCGGCAAGGCGCTGCAGATCGCGGGCGGCGTTCAGATCGGCGGCTGCGGCGGCGAGCTGTACCGTCCCTACATGATCGCGCCGAGAACGGCGCACATGGAAAAGCTATGGACGGTCACTCGGGACTGCTGCCTCATGCAGATGGACCTGTCCCGCAAGGGAACGGAGTGCGCGGACGTAGCGTTCCCGATCCATAGCTATCAGGTGAAGCAGGGCGTGCAGAAGTACGTCTATCACCGTCCGGCCCACGGGGAAGGAATGGAGGGGCACCAGCCTCCGTACCTGGCGCTCGGCGATCACACCGTGCTCGACACCGGCATGTGCTTTTCGGTCGAACCGGGACTGTTCGACCCCGAAACGGGCACCGGGTCGAACTTCTCGGACATGTTCGTGGTCGAGCCGGCCGGGCCGTCGCTGCAGATGTCGCGACTGCCGTGGAGCGAAGAGTGGGCCTGGATCAAGATCTAGGCGCACGACCCAGCCGCTGAGGCGAGCCGAGGTCGAACGCGCCCTCCCCGCCGCGCCGGGTCGCTCGACCCGGCGGCGCATGCAGGCGCGCCCGCGATCAGGCGATCGCGTACAGGTACTCGACGAAGGACGCGACTGCGCCGTCGAGCCCCTGCACCTTCGGATTCGTCGAGTCGATCAGGTAGTACTCGTCCGGCGCGTGCGCGCCCGTCCCGTGACCGAGCCCGAATCCACCGGCCGGAAGGCTGAGCGGCGCGTTCGTGAACCGGTAGCCGGGCCAGGATCCGGGGCTGCGCGGCAGGACCTGCGGCGTCAATCCGAGCTTGCGGTAGGTCGCGAGCACCGCCTGCATGAACTTGCTTTCGAGCGCGGTTTGCGTCGGATCGTATCCGCCGCTCATGTTGACCTCAATGTCACCGAAGCCGTGCTTGGCGAGGTGCGCTTTCAGTTTCGCGAGCGTATCGACGGCGGTCATGTCGGGGACGAGCCGCATGTCGATCTTGGCGACGGCGCGGTGCGGCAGCACCGTTTTGCCGCCCGGCCCCGTATAGCCGCCGACGAGTCCCTCGATGTTGATCGTCGGCTGCGAGTACAGGCGCAGCAGCGAATCGTGCCAATTGAGGTCGTGAACCCAGTGCTGCACGCCGAGCTCTTTCTTGACGACTTCCTCGGGCACGGCGGCGGCGTAGGCTTCGATCATCTGGATCTGCTGGGGGGTCAGCGGCTTCGCGAGTTCGGAGAAGCCCTCGACTGCGGGCGTGTGCCCGTCCTTTTCGACGAGCGTATTGAGTGCCTGAACGAGATGCCAAGATGGCGAATCGACCTGCGCTTCCAGGCTCGAATGCACGTCGCGCCTGGGCCCCCTGCCCCACGTCTCGCCGCTCGAGACGAGTTCAAGCTCGACGACTCCCTTCGCTCCGAGCTCGACCTGCAGGCTGCCGTCCACGGCCTGACCCGCCTCCGGGAGCAACACGCCTACGCAGTTCTTGAGCTGGGCCAGAATGTCAGGCGTCATCACTATCTCGCCGAAATGCGGGGAGGCAATTTCCTCCTCGCCCTCGCAGACGAGGACCAGGTTCACGGGCAGCTTCCTGCCGGTTTCCTTAAACGCGATCAGTGCGCTTAGAAACGCATTCTGCGGGCCCTTCTGGTTGACGGCGCCGCGGCCCATGCAGACCGTGCCGAGACCGTCTTTCTTCACGAGGCGCGCCTCGAGCGGCGGCGAGCTCCATTCCGATGCCACGAACTGCTTGACGTCGTACATGAAGTAGACCGCGACCGTGGTGCGCGCACCGGCGTCGAGCCTGCCAAACACGCCCGACTTGCCCGAGGTAGGCACGAGGCGCACGTCCGTGAAGCCCGCTTGCGTCGCAAGGTTCGCCATGTACTGCGGCCCTTCCGGGTAGTTGCGGTTCTCGGCCGCGATCGAGGGCAGCGCAATCCAGTCCTGCAGTCGCTTCACATTGGCGTCGTGCATCTTAGGAACCTGCGCCAGTACCGCTGCCTTGTCGCCACTCTTGGCGCCGCCGGCGAGCGCCGCCATCGGGGCGGCCGCCAGCACGGCGCCGGCCACGGATCCCTGGACGAATTCGCGTCGGTTCAGGCCCTTGTCGGACGAGTCAGTCATGCTCATTCTCCTGCGTCGTGAAATTGCCGAGAACGCGACGCTCTGCGTCAGGTAGTGGCCGGCGCATGCCCGGGGTCACGGCGTCATATCGGGGTTGTACCAGTCGACGACGTCGATGAAGTCCGTGACTTCCTGCATGTCGTGGCCGACGAAGCGGATCGTATGGGCGTCGAGGCGTTGCACCGTGCGCAGATAACTCAGGATTTCGGCCGGCATGTAGCTCTTGAACGTGAGATCCAGCGTCACCGGATGGGCCAGCGTGTAGGGGTGCCGCCGTTCCCTGCGCGTGAGTGCCGCGAGCACTCCGTCGAAAATGCGCTCGCACGATGCCGCCGGTGTCAGCGTCTCGGCCGAGTGAAAGCCGAGGGTCGCCTTGGTCGTGACGGTGTCGATGTCGCCGAGCCGCCCCTTGATCTCCGCGACCGCAGCGTCGTCGCCCGAGGCAAACACGACCGGGACGCCGAAATCCCCCGCGTACGCCGCGTTAAGCTCGGCCTCGGTGACCGGCGCGCCATTGAGGGCGAGCTTCGTGAAATGCGCGCTCGAGATGGTGTGGGCGCGGACTCCCTTCGGATTCGTCGTCGAGGCGTGGTAGCCGATGAAGACCGCGGCGCTGAAACTCTTGTCCAGCCCAGCCATCATTGCCCCGTGCCGAGGCCACGAGCGCACGATCCTGACGTCGTTCGGGAACAGCTCGATCAGCAGGTTCTCGCCGTTCGCGTGCGAATCGCTGACCACGATTTCCGTGGCGCCGGCCTGCTTGGCCGCACGCACTGCCGCGAGCGCCTCGTCGGTCATGAAATGGCGAAAGCGCTCGTATTCGAAGCCTGCGGGGTTGAGCTGATCCGCGGTCACGACCCCGGCGACGCCTTCCATGTCGACCGAGATGTAGACCTTGGTGTTGGCGGCGTGCGCCGCGGCCGGAGTCTCGACCGCGACTGCTGCGGAGCCCAGACCGATCGCGCCGAGCGCGATCGTGGCGAGGCACAGTAGCTTCTGTCGCGGATTCGATTCACGCACCCAACCAACCCACGTTCTGATTTGCGTAGCCAAATGAATTTCTCCTCGGAGGGCAGCCGTCTGGGCCGATCGCCAGATCAGGTCGGATCCGCGTGCCTTCTCGGGGCACGGCGCGAGGCGGAAGTGTACGACGCCGAAATCGGCGCGCGAATTATTCTGATGGGCGCCCGGCACGCGCGACTGGGTGCCCGGCGGGAGGCGTGCAGGTGGGCCACGAGTGCCCCTGGTGCCGGTTGTCTGAGTTCCGGTGGATGGCACGGTCAATGTCAGAAATCTGTCAGAATATCGCCGTATTTGCTCCATTATTAGGAGGAGCGTGGAAATGGTGGGTGCGCATTCATTCGGGCTCGCGCCAGGGGCGGCGCGCGCATGCAGGCCCCATCGCCCGGCCCGGGCCACCGAGCGAGGAGGCAACCCGCACCGTAAAGAGGATTCCCGGCTACGCCGCCGTCCGCGACGACCCGGGCCCGGAACGGCCACCTCGATTCGACCTCCTGATGCTGATCCTGGTCGGGATCGGCGTCGGTGCGTTCGGGGTCGACCTCAACGCGCCCGACACCGTGGCCGACGGCTTTCTCCACGTGCTCGCCGTCCCGGCATGCGTATCGGTCCGTCATCCCCGCGCGGGGCTCATCGCGGCGGGCACGCGGATGATCCCGATGGCCATCGGATTCGCCGTGTCGCCGTCGGCGTACTCGCCCTGGGAGAGCGCCGTCGACCGCCTGCTCGGTAGCTCCGCGATCTGGCTCGCCGCGATTGTCGTCTGGCGAAACGCGCCTCGTGCGCGACCGCGACCGCACGCTGGCGCGATTGCGGGACCTGCACAGCGTCGCCGCGCGTGCCGCGAGCGCGGAGCGCGTCGAGCTCTCCCGCTGGCTGCACGAAGGACTCGCGCAGGAACTCGCAGCGGTCGGCTGGGGGCTTGATTGCCTGGGCGATGCCACGCTCGATCCGCGCGCCGACGCGAGCAAACTGCGGGCGATCGTCACGCGCGAACTCGAGACGGTGCGGGGGACCGCAAGCAGCCTGCGCGACACCGAGATCGAGACGGGCGCTTCTCTGGCGTCGATCACGGAGCGCTTCGTTGCTTCGTTCCGCAGCCGCACCGGGCTCGAGATCGCCGTCGGCGGCGCACAAAGCCTCGTCCTGCGCCGAATGCCCACAAGGCCGTGTGCCTGAAGCTCCTGCGGGAGGCGCTGACCAACGTCGCATGGCACGCGTGCGCGGCGTGCGTGCGAATCGAATCTCGCGAGACGGCGACCGCATTCCGCGCCTCGATCACCGTCGATCGCTGCGGGCTGAGCGCGAACGCCCGGGCTAAGCCGGATTCCCTCGGGCGGCTCGGTCTCGCCGCGAGGCTCGAGGCGATCGGCGGATCGTTGACGGTCGCAAACGCCGAACCGCACGGCGTGAAGGTGTCCGCCCGAATCCCGCTGCGCTGATCGGCCCCCGTCGCGACGGGCGCAGGATGCGACCGGGCACTCCGAAACCTCGAGGAACCCGCCGTCGCGTATTTTCCCAGTAAACTCGCGATTCCGTCCTCGGGAGTACGGCAACGATGGCGCGGACTCTGAACCCGGCGGACCGGCCGGGACCCTCGCTGCGCTTCTCGCGTCGCGCGATGCTCGGTCAACTGCTTCTCGCGGCAGGCGCGACGGCGCTTGAGCATGCCGCGGCACGAGCCGCGGAGTCACCGACAGCGGCGGCGGACGATCCGGACCGCCTGACAGAGCTCGGCATGGAGCTGACGGCGGGGCAGCGCGCGGCGGGCGCTGCGTTTGTCGAGCGCTTTCCGAGCGTCGATGTGCACAGCCATCCGGGTCGCCTGTTCCAACGAAACCTGCCGTACGAAACGCCGACATCGCGTTTCTTTGGCGCGCCATTCGAAAGCCGCGCGCTCGCCGACCTCAATGCCGGGCGGGTGAGCGCTGCGCTGTTCGCCGCTGTCGCTGACATGCGCCTCCTCGAACTCACCCCACAAGGCGTCCACGCCGTCGGCGAGTTCGGGCCGGGCGAGGCGCTTGCCGACTACCAGCGACAGATCGCCGTCCTCAAGGCGCTGGTGTCGAAGCACGAGGCACTCCCCGGCCTCGCGCCGCGCGACATCCGGCTGGCCGCGCGGCGCCATCGCACGGCCGCGGTCTTCGCGATCGAGGGCGGCGATTTCATCGAGGATCGCCTCGACCGCGTGCACGAGGCATTTCGCGACGGCGTCCGCGCGATCACGATCGTGCACTACCACGTCAACCAGATCGGCGACATCCAGACTGCGGCCCCGGTCCACAACGGACTGACAACGCTCGGCAAATCGATCATCCGCGAGATGAATGCGGCGGGAATCGTCGTTGACCTCGCCCACGCCACCTTCGAGGTCGCGAGGAGCGTGGTCGAACTCTCCACGAAGCCGGTGATGGTTTCACACACGAATCTCGCGACGCCGAGCCTGAGCCATCCGCGACTGATTTCACCCGAGCACGCAAAGCTCGTCGCCGCGGCCGGAGGCATCATAGGTTCCGTTCCTTCCGGCATCGGCCAATCGACGTTCGGCGAGTACGTCGATTCGATCCTGCGACTGGTGGACGCCGTGGGTGTCGATCACGTCGCGATCGGTACCGACATGGACGCGAACTACCGTCCGATCGTGAAGAGCTACCGGGACTGGAGCCTGATCCCCGCGGCGCTGCTTGCGAAAGGGCTCGACGAGGGCTCGGTCGCGAAGGTGATGGGCGAGAATTTCCTGCG
>JANXZZ010000056.1 GCA_025355245.1 Pseudomonadota bacterium
CTCGGCACCATCCGCAGCGTCGAGTCGCTCGCGCTCGCGATACTGCGCCTGATCGGCGAGGAGGCCCGCAAGGACCGCTCCTCGAAGGTCATCGCGCAGTTGCCCGTGGAAGTGGCGACCTTCCTGATCAACGAGAAGCGCGATTGGCTGCGCGACGTCGAGGCCCGTAACCACGTCGAAGTGGTGCTGGTGCCGAATCCGCACCTGCAGACGCCAAACTACTCGCTGCGCCGCGTGCGCGACGACGAGACCTCGCTCCCCGAGAACTCGCTGACGAGCTTCCAGATGGCCGAGCAGCCACCGGTCGACGTCATCACGCCGAGCACGGAGCCCAAGAAGACGGCGGAGCCGCCGGCCGTGCAGCCGATCATGCCCTCCGCGCCGGCACCGGTGGCGGCGAACGTGTGGTCGCCGACGCAGGAGCCGGCACCGGTCGCGGCAGCGGTAGCGGTCGCACCGAACAGGCCCCAGCATCGCGACGGGGTCTTCAAGCGAATGTGGGTATGGCTGTTCGGCTCGGTAAGCGGTTTGAAAAGCGTGCCGGCGCCCGAGCGCGGCGGACGCGACGAGCGCCCGGGCAACCGCCCGGGACCGCGCCGTGACGGACGCGACGGGCGCGGCCACGATCGCCACGGCGAGCGTCCGCGCGGCGGGCGCGACGGGCAGCATTCGCGCGGTGAGCGCGGGCGCGACGATCGCCCGCGGCGCGAGGAGCGTGGCGATCGCCACGGCGGGGGCAGCGACCGTCATGCGGGCGGTGAACGGCCGGCCGGAGATCGCAACGGACCGCGCCCGGAAGCGCGCGACGGTGGACGGGACGGTGGACGCGACGGTGCGCGCCGGGACGGTCGGCAACGCTCCGACGGGCGCGGCGGCGATCGCCCGCGCGACCAGGAACGTCCGCGCGAAGCGAATCGCGATGAACCGCGTAACGAGGTACGCAGCGATGCGCCGCCGCGCAGCGAGCAGCGTCCGCCGCCGCCGCGCCCGGAACAGCAGGCCGACGCGCGGCCGACGGGCGACGTGACTGCACGTCCCGAGGGCGCGGCCGCCGAAGCCGGTGGCGATGATCGGGGCGAGGTCCGGCGCGGTCGTCGTCGCGGTCGTCGTCGCGGTCGTGGCGGCGGTGGTGGCAATGCCAATGCCGGCGGTCCCTCGGGCCCGGCGGCTGCGGATGATCCGCAGCAGCAGGCTCGAGTACCCGACATCGGCGATTCGGGCCGCTTCCCGGCGCTCAACGTCGAGGAGTACGAGCGCGCGAACGGCAACGGCGCCGCTGCGCACTCGGAGCCGCGTGAGTCGCACGCGCCGGCGCCCTTCGAGCTGTCGCCGCCCCGCGGCGCCGAACCCATGACGGAGTCGATGGAAGTCCGGCCCGCTTCGCCCCCGCCGGTCGAGGCGTCTCCGGTCTACGAGCCACCGCGTCCGGACTTCGAGGCGACCCAGCCGATTCACGAGACACGTCCCGTCTACGATCCGCCGCCGCTGCGGTTCGACAGCCCGCCCGCGGCCGTGCACACGCCTGCGGCCGTGCACACGCCGGCGGCTGCGGAGCCTGCGGCTCCGGCGCCGCATGCGCCGGATGCGGGTGGATCGGCGGAGCGCCCGCCGGGCGGCGGCTGAGCGCCGGCGCCTAAACGTCCCTTGCCCTACTCCGGGTTCGACAGAGCCCGGAGTTCGGCGAGCAGACCGCGCGCAGCGGCCTCGCTCAGGTCCAGCACTTCCTCGAATCCCGCGGCACCGCCGTAGTAGGGATCCGGCACTTCGCGGCGCCCGAGGTCGGGTGCGTACTCCAGAAACAGCTTGAGCTTGGCCGTGAAGCGGGACGGCGCGATCGCGCGCGCGTCCTCGAGGTTGCGCTCGTCCATCACCAGCACGTAGTCGAAGCGCTCGAAATCGCCTGCCTCAAGGTGGCGTGCGCGCAGCGCACTCATGTCGACGCCGCGGCGGCGCGCGGCGGCCTGCGAGCGCGGGTCCGGCGGATGCCCGACGTGGTAATCGTGCGTGCCCGCCGAGTCGATCGCGAGCGCGAGCGGCCTCGCCTCGCGCGCCGCGAGCTGCCGGAACACGGCCTCGGCCGTCGGCGAGCGGCAGATATTGCCCATGCAGACGAACAGCACGCGAAACTCCGCCGCGCCGGCGTCGCGTGTCATCGTGCGCTCGCGCCGAGCAGGCGTTCCACTTCGATCAGGTCGGCCTCGGTATCGACGCCGGGACCCGGGGTCAGCCCTGCGAGTGCCACCTGGATGCCGAAGCCGTGCTCGAGCGCGCGCAGTTGCTCGAGCCGCTCCGCCTGCTCGAGTGCCGTCGGCGCGAGTGCGGCGAGACGCCTGAGCGCCGTCACCCGATACGCATAGATGCCCACGTGGCGCCGTGCACCGGCGTGGCGCTCGGCGCCGCTCGCAGCGCTGAGCGCCGCGTCGCGCTGCCACGGGATCGGTGCGCGGCTGAAGTACAGCGCCCGGCCTTGAAGGTCCGCGACGACCTTGACCACGTTCGGATCGGCGAGCTCCTGGTCCGAGGTGATCGCCGTCGCGAGGGTCGCGAGCGCCGCGTTCGGCGCGGCGGCGAGCAGTAGCGCCACCTGGCGCACGTTGCCCGGCGGCATCAGCGGCTCGTCGCCCTGGACGTTGACGACGATAGCGTCGTCGGCCCAGGCGCGCGTGCGGGCCACCTCCGCGAGGCGGTCGGTTCCGGAGGGATGACCGGGATCGGTGAGCGCGACGTCGGCGCCGAAGGCCCGACAGGCCGCGGCCACTCGCTCGTCATCGGTCGCGACCACGACTTCGAGGGCGCCGGCCTCGGTCGCGCGGGCGTGCACGTGCTCGATCATCGGCCGGCCGGCGATGAGCCTGAGCGGCTTGCCCGGCAGGCGCGTCGAGCCGTAGCGCGCCGGAATGACGATCCGAAAATTCACGTGCCGAGGACCGGGTCGTCGCTCTGCAGGCGCCGCGCTTCCTCCTCGAGCATGATCGGGATCTCCTCGCGCACCGGGAAAGCGAGCCGGTCCGCCCGGCACACGAGTTCCGCAGTCGCGCGGCTCCACAGGAGCGGGCCCTTGCACACCGGGCAGGCCAGGATGTCGAGCAGTTTGCTATCCATTCGAGAACCTCATTCCGGGCGAACGGTCGCGGCGACGGCGCCGAGCAGGCGCCGGGCATCGCTCTCGGCGAGCTCCGCCGAGACCTCGAGCCAGTAGCTGCCGGGACGGGCGAACTTCGCGCATTTTACGGCATCTTTCTCGGTCATCAGCACCGGCAGCGCGTCGTCGAAGGCAAGATCCGCCGCGCCCAGCGCCGCGTGGTCGGGCCAGGGGTGCTCGATCGGATCGAGGCCGGCGGCACGCAAGGTCGCGAAGAAACGCGCGGGGTTGCCGATGGCGGCGAGCGCGTGCACGCGCTCTCCCTGCATGTCCGCGAGCGGGCGGCGGCTGCCGGTGTCGAGCGCCACGAGCGCCCCCGGGACGAGCCGCATGGCGATCTCCCGGCCCGTGGCCGTGCCGCCGTTGACGAGGACGAAATCCGCCTCGGCCGCGCGCGCCGCGGGCTCGCGCAGCGGCCCCGCGGGCAGCAAGCGGCCGTTGCCGAAGCGACGTTCGCCGTCGATGACCAGGATCTCGAGGTCGCGGGCCAGCGCGTAATGCTGCAGGCCGTCGTCCGCAATCAGCAGATCGACCTCGGCCTCGAGGAGTGTCGCGGCCGCGACGCGCTCGCGTGCGACCGCGACCGGAGCACCGGTGCGCCGCGCGAGCAGCACCGGCTCATCGCCCACCAGCGCCGGATCCGAGTCGGCGGTAACGCGCCGGGCGCCGGCCGCCGTCCCGCCGTAGCCGCGGCTCACGACGCCGACGCGGATGCCCCGCTCGCGCAGGCGCTCGACGAGCCAGACGACGAGGGGTGTCTTGCCGCTGCCGCCGACCGTGAGGTTGCCGACGACGACGAGCGGCCGCCGGCTCTTCGCGGACTTGAGCCAGCCGCGGCGGTAGGCGGCACGCCGCGTCGCGACCAGGGCGCCGAACAGGGAGCCGAGCGGCACGAGCCACGCGCCCCGCCCGCCCTCGTACCAGACCCGCTCGAGCCAGCTCTGCATGGCTCAGGCGTTGAACTGCATCCGGTGCAGTGCCGCGTACGCGCCGCCGCGCTGGATGAGCTCGGCGTGCGTGCCGACTTCGGTGATGGCGCCCTGGTCGAGCACGACGATCCGGTCGGCGTTCTCGATCGTCGACAGGCGGTGCGCGATCACGAGCGTGGTGCGGTTGCTCATTAGTTCCTCGAGCGCGGCCTGGATAATGCGCTCCGACTCGGAATCAAGCGCGCTCATCGCCTCGTCGAGCACCAGGATCGGCGCGTCCTTCAAGAGCGCGCGCGCGATCGCGATTCGCTGCCGCTGCCCGCCCGACAGCATCACGCCGCGATCGCCGACCTCGGTGTCGAGGCCGGCGGGCAGCGAGCTGGTGAACTCGAGCACGTGCGCCGCCCGCGCCGCGCGCTCGATCGCGGCGGTCCCGGCATCCGGTGCGCTGAAGGCGATGTTGTCGCGGATCGTGCCCTCCATCAGCACGATGTCCTGGCTCACGAGGCTGACGTTGGCGCGCAGCGACCGCAGCGGATAGTCGCGCACGTCCTGCCCGTCGAGGCGCACCGCGCCGCTGCCGACGTCGTAGAGGCGAGCGACCAGGCTCACGAGCGTCGACTTGCCGCTTCCCGAGCGTCCGACCAAGGCCACCGTCTCGCCGGGCGCGATCGTGAGCGACACGTCGCGGAGCGCGGGGCTCTTGTCGGCATAGGCGAAGCTTACGTCCCGGAACTCGAGCGCGCCCGTCGCGCGCGCGCGCGCGCGCGTGCCGCCCACGGGTTCGACCGGCTCGTCGAGGATCTCGAACAGGCTCTGGCCGGCGGCAATGCCCTGCTGCAGCGGCCCGAAGACGCCGACCAGGCGCTTGAGCGCCGTGGCGATGCCGATCAGCGCCCCGAGGAACGAGGAGAAGCTGCCGACGGTCATGCCGTGCGCGAGCACGTCCTTGATCGAGAGGTAGAGGACGCCGGCGAGCGCGAACGCGGCGATCATCTGCACCGTGGGGTTGCTGGCCGCGCGTGCGCGCATCAGCTTCATGTTCTGGTAGCGGTTCGCCTCGATGACCTTCTCGAAGGCGCGCCCTTCCTGCTCCTGGGCGTTGAACACCTTGATGAGGCGCTGGCCGTCGAGCGCCTCCTTGGCGACTCGCGTGACGTCGCCCATCGAGCTCTGGATGCGCGCCGCGTAGCGGCGAATCGCGCGGTTGACGACCTGCGCCAGCACCGCGATGACGGGCGCGGCGAGCAGCGCGACCAGCGTCAGCCTCAGGCTCATGTAGCAGGCCCAGGACAAGAGCGCGACGATCGTCAGCGAGTCGCGGATCAGGATCGTGACCGAGTTGGTGGTCGCCTCGGCGACCAGCTCGGTGTTGTAGGTCAGGCGCGAGAGCAGCTGCGCCGAGGCGTGCTTGTCGTAGAAGGCGCTCGGCAGGTCGAGGTAGTGCCGGAACAGGTCGGCGCGCAGGCGTTTCACCACCTGGCGCCCCACCCAGCCCGGTGCGTACTGCGACACGTAGTCGCCGATGCCGCGGGCGAAGAAGATCACGACGATCGCGATCGGCACCAGCGTCAGCGTCGCGGGGTCCTTGTTGACGAAGGTACCGTCGAGAAAGGTGCGCGCGATCCAGAGCCACGCGGCCTCGACGGCCGCCGACAGCGCCATGCCGAAGACGCCGAACAGGAACATCTTCCAATAAGGTCGCGCGTAGCGGATCAGGCGCGCGTAAATCGCCAGCGCCGCGTCCGCGGGCGGCGCGCCCTTCGCGTCCTTGCTAGCCACCGGGCTGCTGGTTGACGGTCGCGATGTTGACCTGCGAGAAGCCCATGCGCCCGGCCACGTCCATCGCCGTCACCACGGCCTGGTGGGTCGCCCGCGCATCCGCGCGGATTGTGATCGGACCCGTCGTGCGCGGCGCGACCTTGGCAAGCGCGGCGCGCAGCGTGTCGGGACTGCGATTGACGAGCGCGCGGTCGTTGACCAGGTAGGCGCCATCGGCACCGATCGCGATCGTGACCGCATCGGCCGGCCGCGCTTCCGGGCTCGCGCTCGACTCGGGCAGCCGCACCTTGAGGCGCCCGTCCTGCACGAACGAGGTCGAGACCATGAAGAACATGACCAGCAGCAGCACCACGTCGATCAGCGAGGTCACGTTGATCTCGGGCTCGACCCCGCGACGCCGGCCGAAATTCATGCTGCCGAGGCCGATTCGGCCGCGCGCAGCGCCTCGCCCTCGAGCATCGGCTCGATGCCGCGGATGGCATCGAGCGAGCGCACCAGCTTCAATGCCTCCTTCTCCATCGACACCACCAGCGCATCGACGCGGCCGCGCAGGTAGCGATAGGCCATCAGCGAGGGAATGGCGACGATGAGGCCGGCCGCGGTCGTGATCAGCGCCTGGCCGATGCCGCCCGAGAGCACCTTGGGATCGCCGACTCCCTGGTGGGTGATCGCGTTGAAGGCGACGATAATGCCGGTGACGGTGCCGAGCAGCCCCATCAGCGGCGACACCGCCGCGATGGTGCCGAGCATGTTGAGGAAGCGCTCGAGTTCGTGCACGACGTGGCGGCCCGTGTCCTCGAGGGCTTCCTTCACGTACTCGCGCGGCCGCTGCCGGTTCGCGAGCCCCGCGGCGAGAAGCTGCCCGAGCGCGGAGTTCTGCGCGAGTGCGCTGATGTGGCGGTCGGTCAGCTGGCCGCTTTCGACCAGTTTCCAGACCTTTTCACGCAGTTCCGGAGGAATGACGCGTCGTTCCTGGAGACTCCACAGTCGTTCGAGGAAGATCGCAGTGGCGAGGATCGACAGTGCGATGATCGGCCACATGACGGGGCCGCCGGCCTTGATGATTTCCCACATCGCGTGCTCTGGTCCTCACACTCCGTAAGCGGCTGATGATACTAGAGTTTGCCCCGCGCGGGCAGTGCCCTAGCGGCGACGCTCCTCGAGCCTTCCCTCGTTCAGCACCAGGATGCGGTCGAGCCGCGCGGCGAGCCGCTCGTCGTGGGTGACGATGACGAGGCTGACGCCGAACTCCCGATTGAGCTCGAGCATGAGATCGAAGACCTGGGCGGCGTTCGCGCCGTCGAGATTGCCGGTCGGCTCGTCGGCGAGCACGAGCGCGGGTCGGGTCACCAGCGCGCGCGCGACCGCGGCGCGTTGCCGCTCGCCGCCGGAGAGTTGTGCCGGCCGGTGGCTGAGCCGTTCCCTGAGCCCCACCCGCCCGAGGATCGCCGCGGCACTTGCCATCGCCTCACGGCCCGGCACGCGGCGCACCAGCAACGGCATCGCGACATTCTCGAGCGCGGTGAACTCGGGCAGCAGGTGGTGGAACTGGTACACGAAGCCGACCGCGCGATTGCGCAGCCGCCCGCGCGCGGCATCGTCGAGCTTGCTCATCGAGGCGCCGTCGATCTCGACGTCCCCGCTGGTGGGCAGGTCGAGGCCGCCGAGCAGCTGCAGCAGCGTCGTCTTCCCCGATCCGGAACTGCCGACGATCGCGATCCGCTCGCCGCGCGCGACCCTAAGATCGACGCCGGCAAGCACGGTGACGATCGCCGGCCCCTGCCGGAACTCCTTGACGAGGGCATGCGCGTCGAGGACGACGGCGGCGGTCGGGAGGGTCGGCTCATTCATGTCGAAGCGCCTCTGCGGGCTGGGTTCGCGCGGCGCGCCACGCGGGATAGAGCGTGGCGAGCCCGCTCAGCACGATCACCGTGACCACGGTCCACGCGACGTCGCTCGGATTCACGACCGAGGGGAGTTCCTGGAGGTAGTAGACCTTCGAATCGAACAGCCGCGCGCCGAGCACCGCCTCGAGGCCGTGCACGAGACCCTTCAGGTTGTTCGCGACCAGCAGCCCGAGCAGGACACCGCCGAGGAGGCCGAGGCCGCCGATGACGAGACCCTGGATCGCGAACACGCCGACCAGGCTGCGGGGCGTCACGCCGAGCGTGCGCAGGATCGCGATGTCGCTGCGCTTCTCGCGCACCAGCATGACCAGCGTCGCGACGATGTTGAAGGCGGCGACCGCGATTACGAACGAGAGGAGCACGAGCATGATCGACTTGGTGGTCGCGATCGACCGGAAGAAATTGAGGTGCGCCCGCGTCCAGTCGCTGATGAAGAAGCCCCCGCCCAGGCTGACCGCGACCGCGTGCACGACGCTGCCGGCGATGTAGGGATCATCGAGCCTGAGCCCGATGCCGGTGACGTTGCTGCCGAGCCGGAATACGCGCGCGGCGTCCTCGAGGTTCATGATCGCGACGTTGCGGTCGAATTCGTAGAGGCCCGAGGCGACGAGCGCGGTCACGTGCAGCCGCCGTACGCGCGGCACGACGCCCGCTGGCGTCGCGGTGCCCTGCGGTGCCGCGAGCACGATGCTGTCGCCGACCGCAACCTGCAGTTCCTCGGCGAGGTTGCGCCCGAGCACGACGCCGTAGCTGCCGGGCGCGAGGCTCGCGAGCGTGCCGCCCTTGAGGTGCGCGCCGAGCTCGCCCACCTTGACCTCCTCCGCCGGCAGGATGCCGCGGACCAGCACCCCGCTCACGTGCGTGCCGTGCGCGACCAGCGCCCGCTCCTCGACGAACGGCGCCGCCCCCTGCACGTGCGGCAGGAGCAGCACCTGCGCCTGCAGGCCGCGCCAATCGGCGAGCGGCCCGTCGATACCGGTCAGGGTCGCGTGCACCGTGACCGACAGGATCCGTTCCTTGAGCTCGACGTCGAAGCCGTTCATGACCGCGAGCACGACGATCATGACCATGACGCCGATAGTGACGCCGAAGGCGCAGACGAGCGTGCTGAAGGACAGGAAGCCGTTGTCCGAGCGCGCGCGCAGGAAGCGCGCCGCGAGCCGCCACTCGAGTGCGATTCCGGCGCTCATTCGTAGCGCAGCGCGTCCGCGGGCTCGACGCGCGCGGCGCTCAGCGCCGGGTAGACGGTCGCGAGCAGCGTGAGCAGCAGCCCCGCCGCGGTCACGAGCAGCACGTCCGCACGCTCCACGTGCGAGGGAATCAGGGTGATGTAGTAGACGTCCGAGGCGAAGATCTCGAAGTGGAACAGCCACTGGATGAAGCGCGCGACGGCGCTGACATTGAAGGCGAGCAAGAGGCCGATGACGGCGCCGGCGAGCGTGCCGAGCCAGCCGATCAGCGCCCCCTGGGCGACGAACACCGCGACGACGCCGGCAGGCTCGAGTCCGAGCGTGCGCAGGATCGCGATGTCGTTGCGTTTCGCGCGCACCACCATGACCAGCGTCGCGACGATGTTGAAGGCGGCGACCGCGATCACGAGGGAGAGGATTAGCGTCATCATCGTCTTCTCGATGCGGATCGCGCGGAAATATCCGGCGTTCTCGACCGTCCAGTCGCGTGTGCGCAGCCCGGGCCCGAGCGCCTGCGCCGCCGCTGCCGCGCGCGCCGGCGCCTCGAACACCGCGTCGAACTTGAGCCTCAGGCCCATTGCTCCGCCGCTCGATCCCAGCGCCGACACGTCGCTCAAGGCCGCAAGCGCGAGTTCGCCGTCGTTGTCCTCGAGGCCGACCTCGAAGATGCCGGCGACGGTGAATACCTGGATGCGCGGCCGCAGTTCGCCGTCCGCCTCGCCCGCCGGCACCATGACGGTCACCTCATCGCCGACCGTCACGCCGAGGTGGAAGGCGAGCTCGCGGCCGAGGATCACGCGGTAGCTGCCGGGCACGAGCTCGGCGAGATGCCCCGAGAGGAGCGCGCCCTCGATGCTGGAAACGGAGGTTTCGAGCGTGGGATCGATGCCGCGCAGCGTCGCCGCATTCTGCTGGGTGTCGTGGGTGAGCAGCGCCTGCTCGTCCACGAACGGGGCGGCGCCCACCACGCCCGGCAGCGCGAGCGCACGGTGAGCGAGCCCCGTCCCGTCGAGCGCCGCGCCGTCGGCGCGGGTCAGCACTGCGTGCGCCGACAGGCTCAGCAGCCGGTCGCGCAGCTGCCCCTCGAAGCCGTTCATGACCGACAGGATCGTGATCAGCACACCGACGCCAATGGCGACGCCAATCAGCGACAGCCAGGTGTTGAAGGACACGAAGTAGCCGGCCTGGCGGGCACGTGCGTAGCGCAGCGCCAGGAACAGTTCGAGAGGCCGAATCATGTCGTGATTAGACCATGGAGCCCCAGAACTGCGAACCGCGTCATGTTCCGTGCGCGCCGGGGCGCCCCGGGCGACCGCGTTTTGGCAAGTGCGGTGCTATATTTGCTTTTCGGAGGAGACACCATGACTCGCAACGCCAGCCATCCCATTCGCCTCGTCGGCGTCGCCCTTGCGCTCTTTGGCCTGTTCGCGGTCGCTGCGGCGCGTGCCGCCGACGTCGCCCCGGGCGATCACCCCGAACGCGGCGCGCGTATGACGGCCGTCGAGCAGCATTTCGGTGCCCCGGCAACCCGCTATCCGGCCGTTGGCCAGCCGCCGATCACCCGCTGGGATTACCCTGGCATGGTGGTCTATTTCGAGAACGACCGGGTCATCCACACGGTACTCGTCAACCCGAGCACCTGACCCCGGCGACCGCGGGCCGCTTCGCGGCCGCCGTCAAGACGTTACGGGCGCCGTCGCGCCCGGTATCCTCGCGCACCTGAGACCCCGCGCTGCCCGCTGGCGCGGGCGGCCTGCTATTGCGGACGAGCGTCGCGACCCCGGTGATCCGAGCCTTCGAGCCCCTGCTTCCCGATTCCGGCCACCGCGTGGTTCGCTGGGGCCAGCTCTATGGCTCGGCGCTCGCGCTCGCCGTCGTCGAGGTCGCGCGCGCCCGCGCGGCGCCGGTGCTGGCGATCACCGCGACCGCACGCGAGGCCGAGCGCTTCGCGGGCGAGCTTGCCTTCTACGGTGGCGCCGAGCTCCCGGTCATCGCGCTCCCCGACTACGAGACGCTGCCCTACGACGTCTTCTCGCCGCACCCGGACATCACCTCGCAGCGGCTCGCGACGCTGGCGGCGCTGCCGACCCTGGCGCGCGGCATCGTCGTGGTCGCGGTCGATGCGCTGCTGCAGCGCCTGCCGCCGTCCGCGTTCGTCGGCGCGCACACGCTTTTGTTGCGCGCGGGCGCCGCCTTCGACCTCGACAACTTCCGCGCGCGCCTGACAGCCGCGGGCTATGCCAGCGTGACCCAGGTGGTCGCGCCCGGCGAGTTCGCGGTGCGCGGCTCGCTGATCGACCTGTACCCGATGGGGGCGGCGCAGCCCTACCGCATTGATCTCTTCGACACCGACGTCGACAGCATCCGCGTGTTCGATCCCGACACGCAGCGCTCGGGCGAGAAGCTGCCCGAGATCCGTCTGCTGCCCGCGCGCGAGTTCACGCTGACGCCGGAGGCGATCAAGGAGTTCCGGCGCGCACACGCTTTTGTTGCGCGCGGGCGCCGCCTTCGACCTCGACAACTTCCGC